>CALAOW010000071.1 GCA_937889395.1 uncultured Pseudomonadota bacterium
TCCTCGTCGCCGGCGGCGCCATCGGATGCGCCGTCGCCGGGATGAAGCTGCCGCGCGCGCGCGAGGGTAAGACCGTCGCGCTCGAAGCGTACTTCGATCGGATCTCCGCGACCGAGCTCTCGCGACTTAGACTCATGATGGAGCGGGCCGGGATGCTCGCTGACGGCGCGCACGACAGCACTGGCAAGGGCTCTCGCAATGGGATCGTGAGGAGAATCGTCGATCCGGGATGGTCCACGCTTTGGATGAAACGGTTCGGGCCGTTTCGCGTCGGGCGCCGGATGCTGATCGTGCCGCCGTGGAAACGCGAAAATCAGCGCGGCCGAACCACCATCGTAATCCAACCCGCGCAGGCGTTCGGCACCGGGCACCATCCCACGACGGCTGGCGCGCTGCGCGCGGTCGAATCTATTGTGGGCGCGCGCGCGCCGAAGTCGATCCTCGATGCGGGCACGGGCTCCGGCGTATTGGCGATCGCGGCGGCGATGCTCGCCAAGCGCGACGGCCTCGAGCGCGAAATAATCGCAATCGATATCGATCCGACGGCGCTGGAAAACGCGCGTCTCAATGCCCGCCTGAACGCAGTGGAAAAATCGATCCGATTCTCATCGGTGCCGCTCGCTTCGATTCATCGCCACTTCGATCTGATCACGGCCAACATTCTGAGCCATACATTGATCGAGCTCGCGCCGCATCTGAAGCGACTCGTTTCGCCCGGGGGGCGACTGATCCTTGGCGGCTTTCTCGCCGACGAGGCCGCCGAAGTGTTGAGCCACTACCGCTCTCCCCTCCGATGTCTCAGCCGCAAGCCGCATCGCGGATGGACCACTCTCGTGATGGCGCGAGCGCCACGCTGATGGCCACTTTGCCGCCGCGTTTTTCTATCGCGCGCGCGCCGGACGCCGCGCGCCTCGCGCACGTCGAGGGCGCAGAGTTGCATCACATGCGCACGGTCTTGCGGATGGCCGTCGATGCGCGCGTGTCGTTGCTCGATCCTGCGGGCGTCGAGCATCAGGGCACAATCGAACGCTACGAACGCGACCGCGCCGTAGTTCGCATCGAGTCATCGTCGTCGCAATCGCATTCGCCCGCCCGAACTCGAATCATTCTGGCCGCCGCAATCGTCAAAGGCCCGCGAATGGACTTCTTGGTCGAGAAGGCGGCCGAGTTGGGTGCGTCGGAGCTATGGCCAATCGTCAGTGCGCGCGGATTGGTCCGTTCGCCGGGAGCGGATCGGCTGGCGCGATGGGGCAGGCTCGCGATCGCCGCCGCAAAGCAAAGCCATTCCCCGGCCGCGATGGAAGTGCGATCGCCGATCGGCATCGACGACATGATTCGGCGCGTGCCGCCCCGGACGCTCGCCGTCATCTGTGCCAGCGGAGGCGAACCGCTCGCCGGCGTGATTCGACGCTTGCGTCCGCGTGCGATATTGATAGCGGTTGGACCGGAGGGCGATTTCGACGACGATGAGCGCGCGAAAGCCGCGAACGCCGGATTCGTCGCGGCCGGACTGGGGCCAAATCGCCTCAGGAGCGAGACCGCGGCTCTGGCCGCGGTCAGCATAGCGGCGGGGTTACTTCACAATGCGCAAGGGTCAAGCGAAGATGCCGAAACGGAAGAAAAGGATTAAGACGGTGGCGCGCAAGTTCGCCTTCATCATGGACCCGCTGGAGCGGGTGCTGGTCGACAAGGACACGACGTTCGTGTTCATGCTCGAGGCGCAATTGCGCGGCCATGAAATCTATGTCCTGGGCATTCGCGACCTTTACGCGCGCGGTCCGAATGTGATCGCGAGGGCGCGGCAATGCGAGGTGACGCGCGGGAGTCCTCATCACCGGTTCCTCGACGAGGGCGCCGAGTATCCGCTGGAGACTTTCGATGCGATCTTCATGCGCAAGGATCCGCCCGCCGATGCGGCTTATCTCTACGCCACGATGCTGCTCAGCCTGGCCGACTGCAGGCGCACCTTTGTACTCAACCATCCGGCGGGCCTTCGCGAGGCCAACGAAAAGCTCTACTCGTTAAATTTCCCCGACGCGATTCCGCCAACGCTCGTCACCTATGAAATTCCGCGGCTCAAGACTTTCCTTGACGAACAGGGCGGCGAGATGATCGTGAAGCCGCTGGACGGACACGGCGGCGAGGGCGTGTTTCTCGTCACGACCAAGGATCGCAACCTCGGCGCGATTCTCGAGACGGTGACGCAATACGAGTCGCGTCCAATCATGGCGCAGCGCTATATCCCTCAAGCTCGCAACGGCGACAAGCGGCTGATCGTGCTCGACGGAGAACCTTTGGGATGCACGCTGCGGGTGCCGCGCGAGGACGAGCATCGCGGCAACATCCACGTCGGCGGCACTTGCGTGAAGGCGCCGATCACGGCGCGCGATCGCGATATCTGCCGGATGCTGAAGCCGCGCCTCGAGCGCGACGGGCTGTACTTTGTCGGGCTGGACATCATCGGCGACTACCTGACCGAGGTTAATGTGACGAGTCCGACCGGGGTGCAGGAGATCGATCGGCTCGACGGCGTGAACCTGGAAGGCAAGCTGATTGATTTCGTCGAGTCGCGAGTGGCGGGCCTCAAGCGATGAGTGGGCCGTTGCAAGGCGCGGCAATCATCGGTACGAATGATTCTTTCACCGTTCGCCCCGATCGCATCGGGCGGACGTGACCAAACACGGTGGGCAGGTAGCTCAGTCGGTAGAGCAAAGGACTGAAAATCCTTGTGTCGAGTGTTCGATTCACTCCCTGCCCACCAACCGACTCGCGCGTATTCTCGTAACGGTCCTCTGGCCTGATTCACTCTGTAGATCTTGCAGAGTCGCCCGCGAATTGCGCCTAATTGTCCGCGAAGATTACTGATTCCTGGCGATTTTCGGTGCGCTTGAAACTGGCATTATCGATGCTACGTATTATTCTCGTGAGGCTATCCAGGAGGTACTGGGAATGAAACTTCGAACAATATTCGCCGCCGCTGCCCTGACAGCCGTCTTCGCGGCTGCGCCGGCGGTCTCACATGCGCGCAACTACGGTGACTGGGACGATCATCACGTATGGCACGACGCGGGTTGGTGGCACGCACACCACCCCGGATGGGTCTGGCACCATCATCCCGAATGGGTCGAGGTGTACCCCAATTGGCGCGCCATCGACGGCGATTGGGACGAGCATCACGTATGGCGCGACCGCGGATGGTGGTACGACCACCATCCGGAATGGATCCACAAGCATCATCCGGATTGGGCACGATGGCGTGACTAACGAGAGTTAGTCTGGTGAGATCGTAGCCGACACGGCAACTCCTGGCAGTTTGACGGGGATTGACGTCCGGCGGAGGCAACCTTGCGTCACGAGCCGTGGGAGCGGGCCGTGCCGCGCTAACGCGCGCCGTTTGCATGTCGCAGGCTCGACAGCTGGCGATGGCGGCGCATCTGGTAACGCCGCGACGGCAGATCGTTGATTGTCAGAATCCGCAGGCGCGCAAGCAGGCAACGTGGCTCGATGCCAAGCGCGGCGCAAAGATTGTCGAAGCTGAAGATATCCGCGCGCCTGACGGCGGCCGCATCGCCGCCAGCTCCGAACCAGTTCTTGGCCTCGACGAAGTCGCGGCGGCGCTCGCCGTCTTTCGCGTTCACGTTTCGCAAGTAGCATCGAATCGCGTCTTCCAGAACGGCCAGCAAGAGTTTCAGTTCACCCTCGATAACCTCATTGCGTCTGACCAGATCGACGTACTGTCCGGGTAGCAGGAGTCCGGCGTCGATTCCTTTTCCGTATGACATGGAGCCGCGTCCGTTGGGAATTGCGAAATTTTTCCGCTCCGGAGTTTCGTCTGACATGACATGCCCCCGATGATGCATGGGGCCGCACCAGCGCGAGGCTAAAGTTCGCGCGATGAAGAACCTACCAGACCAGTGTTTCGGCAATATGAATTCGCAGCCCGCGAAACCGCCTACGCCGTGAAGTGAATGACGCCCAAGATTATTTCCAGCAAAATCAGCAGCGCGACAACGACTTCGAGCAGTACCAGGCGGCGGTCGCGCGCGACGTCCAGGACCAGAACCAGCGAGTCCTGGATGCTTTGCAGCTTGCTGGTCAGCGCAGCGTAACGATCGACGAGATCGAATTCATCGCGCAGGTCGTCGTAGATGAGGTCCATCGCGGGGTCTTCCCATGCAGCGTCGGGCTTGTCGAGCAGATGGAGCACGGCGAGAACTTCGGTGCGCGACGAAATCGCTTCGCCAATGAAGCGATGCAGAGGAGTAATCCGATACGGCACGGTGCCGTGCGACGCCATCCGATCGACCAACTGCGCGGTCCGCGCGAAGAGGCTGTCCACGATTCGCTCGTAGTATTCCATCGCCGCGCTCTGACCGACCGTCAGCGCAACGATTCCTGCGCGCTGGGAAGTGAGCTTGTCGACCCGCAGCATCCCGGCGGAAATACCGATCGGCGCGGCAGGATCCTCCAGTACGGAGTAATCCTCGCGGATGATCCGGGTGGTGAGTTTGGGCATGGCGCGGGTGAGGCGTGCGAATATGCGTTCGCGATGCTCGACCGGAACGTCGTGCGAGACGATGGCGCCGAAGGGAAAGATGTAGAGGCCGCCGTCGGATTCGATCGGCACGAACATCTCGAGCGGCGATATCCTGGCCTCGGGAAAAGCGGGCGCTATCTGGCGGAGCGAAAAGTTTTCCTCGAAAGCTACCGCGTAGAATTGATGAACCCGGCTCGGCATTCGCGTCCTCCCGGCTGGAACCTCGCCCGACACTCTCTCATCCAATTGCCAATAGTCCCAGCCCGATGCGCGAGATGAAAGCGGCTATGTGTATGTGCTAGGCGGCGTCGTGCATGGGCGCATCGCAATGCCTGGGTACATCGGCGACACCGCAGTTGGGACCCATCCAGCACACCAGCCTGGTTTCGTGGCCGACGCGTTCAGAGTGCATCGGGCGATTGCAATGCGTCGGCATCGCGGTCTCGAAGCCGCATTTTTCGCATTTTAATTTCGTTGCCATTGCGATCTCCTTCTCTTCAGGGACCTTGATCCGCGCTTGTGGCGGAGTCGAGGAATTCGGCGCAGCAGGTCCATCCCCTGCTTCGACTTCGGCGCGCACTGCCCCCAATTTTCGCGGGCCGGTGAAATTGAGCAGCAGCGCGTTGCTGACGACGCTGACGCTCGACAGCGCCATCGCAAGTCCGGCCAGGGCGGGATTCAACATGATTCCAAACCACGGATACAGAACGCCGGCGGCGATCGGAATTCCGAGTACGTTGTAGAAAAACGCCCAGAAAAGGTTTTGCTTCACCTTGTTCAGCGTCAAGCGGCCAAGCACGAGCGCACGGACGATGTCGTACAAGTCGTCGCGGGTGAGCACGACGTCGCCGGTTTCCTTGGCGGCGTCAGTGCCGGAGCCGATCGCGATTCCGATGTCCGCGGCGGCCAGTGCGGGCGCGTCGTTGATTCCGTCGCCGACCATCGCGGTAAACAGGCCGGCGTCCTGGTAGCGCTTGACCAGCGCAATCTTGTCCGCCGGCATCAGTTGCGCATGGAACTCGCCGATGCCCAATCGAGCAGCGACGGTCTTTGCGACTTCAGCGTTGTCGCCGGAAATCATCACTGTGCGGATGCCCATCCGATGCAGCGCCGCGATCGCGCCACGTGCCTCGGCCTTGACCGGATCGCGGAACGCAAGCACCGCCGTCACCTTGCGATCGATCGCGAGAAACAGCGGCGTCGCCGCAGACGCTGCTATGCGAGCCGCCTCGTCGCGGGCGTGAGAATCGACGCCGGCGCCGGCCTGCGTCATCAGCCGCTCGTTGCCAAGCGCGATCTGTTTTCCGCGATGCTCGGCGGTAACGCCCAGGCCCGGTATCTCGCGTGAGTTGTCGGGAGTGAATTGCGGCGCGAGGTTTCGCGCTTGCGCGCTGGCGGTCACGGCTCGCGACAGCGGATGAATCGATCCGGCGGCGGCGATCGCGGCAAAGGACAGCGCACTATTCTCGTCGTGGTCGAGCGCGGCGACCGACTCGAGTTCCGGCCGGCCGACCGTCAGGGTGCCGGTCTTGTCGAACAGCATGACCCGGATTCGCATGATCAGTTCGAGGGCGGATGCCCGCTTGAACAAAATCCCCGCGCGCAGGCCGAGCCCGCTACCGACCATAAGCGCGGTCGGCGTCGCCAATCCCATCGCGCACGGGCACGCGATCACCAACACGGCGGTCATCGCAGTCAACGCCATCACGAGACTCGGGCCCAACCACATCCACGCAAAAAAAGTGAGCGCCGCGATCCCGATCACCGCCGGCACAAATCGCGCGGCCACCGCGTCGGCGACGCGCTGGATGGGAGCCTTGTCGCCCTGCGCGTCCGCAACCATCCGGACTATCTGTGCAAGCGCCGTCTCAGAGCCAACGCGCGTAGCGCGAACCGTAATCGCAGCGGCGGTGTTGAGCGCGCCGCCGGAGACCTCATCGCCCGCCGACTTGTCCACCGGCATCGACTCGCCCGTAAGCATCGACTCGTCGATAGCGCTGGCGCCGGTGACAATCACGCCGTCAACCGGAATTCTGGAAGCGGGCTTGACCAGCACGATGTCGCCGACGGCCAACTCGGAAACAGGCACGACGCGCTCCTTGCCGTCGCGCACCACAGTGGCAGCGTCGGGGACGAGGGTCAGCAAGGATCGCAACGCAGCCATCGCGCGGCCGCGAGCGCGCGCCTCGAGGAATTTGCCAAAGCGAATAAAAAGGATCAGCTCGGCGGCAGTATCGAAGAATCGCGGACCCGCGAAAAAGATGGCGGGAAACGTGGTGAGGATTGAGTAAAAGCAGGCGGCGCTGATGCCAAGCGCGACCAGCGTATCCATGTTCGCGGTGCGATTGCGCGCGGCGATCCATGCGCCGCGGTAGAAGGTCAGGCCGGCGGTGAGCATCAGCGCCATGGCGGCGACGAGCGTCGCGATGCGCGCGGCGCTGCTCTCGCGACCCTGCAAATTCATGACCACCGCGGCGCCTATCGCAGTGCAGACTACCCACCGCAGATTGCGGCGCGCATCCTGGCGATCGAGAGCGGATTCGCCCGCGCCAACGCTGTTCGACTCGGCGATCGCGCTATAGCCGGCGGCCGCGACCCTCGCCTCGATTTCACCGGCGGCAAGTTTGTTTTTGTTGCTGACACGCGCGGTGAGCATCTCAGCGGCAAAATTCACATGGGCATCGATTACGCCGGGGACCTGCGCGACGGCATCTTCGATGGTGCTCGCGCAATTCGCGCAATGCATCCCGCGAATTCGGAACCGTTCAATCTTTTCGTCAGCCCGGCCTTCGAGGTTATGTTGCGCGTCCATGGCCGAGCGCAGGCCGGGCACCGGCTAGAGCGAGGCCTTGAGTGGCCGGCCGGAGATCACTTCGTCGATAAGTCCGTACTCGACTGCCTGCGCCGCTGACATGAAGTTGTCGCGGTCGGTATCCTTCTCGACTTTCTTGGCATTCTGGCCGGTATGATGAGCAAGGATGTTGTTGAGGATTTCGCGAAGACGCAACGCCTCGCGCGCGTGAATCTCGATATCGCTCGCCTGTCCCTCGAACCCGCCGGAGACCTGATGAATCAGTATCCGCGAGTGCGGCAGCGCGTATCTTCTGCCCTTGGCTCCTGCGGCCAGCAGCAGAGATCCCATGCTGGCGGCCTGCCCCACGCATAGCGTCGAGACAGGAGGCTTCACGAATTGCATCGTGTCGTAGATAGCCAGGCCGGCGGTGACCGAGCCGCCCGGCGAGTTGATGTACATATTGATTTCGCGCTCCGGATCCTCGGACTCGAGGAACAGGAGTTGCGCGGTGACCAGGTTGGCAAGGTCGTCGCTGACGGGCCCGCCCAGGAACACGATCCGGTCCTTGAGCAATCTCGAAAAGATGTCGTAAGAACGCTCGCCGCGGCCAGTCTGCTCGACTACGTATGGTACCAGTACACTCATCATACAAGGGTACTATTTGGATGAAGAGCGGGGAAGTGGCAGGCAGCGGACCGCAGTGACCGGGCGCTGTTGCTTCAGGCGGGCTGCTCGATTCGGCTGACGGCGGCGTTGAGGCGATCGACGGTGCGGCGTTTACCGAGCACCGCGATCACCTCGTAAATCCCGGGGCTGACGGCGCCGCCGGTGAGCGCGACGCGGACCGGTTGCGCGAGTTGCCCGAGCTTGAGGTTGAATCGCGCGAGGACAGATTCGAAAACTGCCTGCACCGACGCCTCGGAGACCTCGCCCTCGATCGATTCGAGTTCCGCAGCCAACGCGCGGATGGGTTCCGCGATTTCTGGCTTCAGGAATTTCGCCGCCGCTTTCGAATCGATCTCGATCTCGTCCTTCAGGTAGAACGACGCGAAGTCCACCAGCTCGACGAGCGTCTTGGCGCGCTCGTGCAGGGTTGCGACCGCCTTTTCGAGCCACGCGTCGTCGCCCGGAATCGCCCATCCGCGCCTGGCGATGAATGGCTTGATCTCAGCCGCCAGTCGTGGGATCGGCCGCTCCTTCAGGTAATGGAAATTGAGCCAGAGCAATTTCTCGGCGTTGAATACGCCGGCTGACTTTCCGCAAGCCTCGAAGCCAAAATAACCGATCAGTTCGTCCCTGGAGAAAATTTCCTGGTCACCGTGGGACCATCCAAGGCGCGCCAGATAGTTCAGCATCGCCTCCGGGAAATAGCCCTTCTCGCGATAGGCGATCACCGAAGTCGCGCCGTGGCGCTTCGACAGCGGAGATCCGTCCGGCCCCAGTACCTGCGGCAAATGAGCGAAGGCCGGCGGCGTGAACCCGAGCGCGTACGCCATCTGCATCTGGCGTGGAGTATTCGAGACGTGGTCGTCGCCGCGAACGATGTGCGTGATGCGCATATCGACGTCGTCGAGGATGCTCGCGAAGTTGTAAATCGGCGAGCCGTCCGAACGCACGATGATAAAGTCGTCGAGCTCGCTGTTCTGAAAGACCATCCGGCCTTTCACCAGGTCATCGACGAGTGTCTCGCCATCCAGCGGCATCGCGAATCGGATCGTATAGTTGCGTCCGGCGGATTTTTCCGGCAGCGCCAGATCGGAGGGGAAATCGAGCCCGCGGCATTTGCGATCGTAAACCGGCCTGCGACGCTCGCGCTCGGCCTGCTTGCGCTTGGCGTCCAGTTCTTCCGCCGAGCAGTAGCACGGGTACGCCTTTCGCTCGCGCAAAAGTTTCAGCGCGGCCTCGCGATGCCGCTCGACTCGATTGCTCTGAAAGTATGCCTCGTCGGGCGGACCTTCGTTCCACTCCATCCCGAGCCACTTCAGGTCCGCGAGGATTTCGTCGAGCGACTGCTTCGTCGATCGTTCGCGATCAGTGTCATCGATGCGCACGATGAACTGCCCGTGGTTGTGCCGTGCGTACAGATACGCGAACAGCCCCGAGCGGACGTTACCGATGTGCAGCGAGCCGGTCGGGCTCGGCGCGAAGCGTGTGCGAACCGTCACGTCACTCCCACTCTATCGTCGCCGGCGGCTTCGACGTGATGTCGTAAACCACGCGGTTGACGCCCTTGACCTCGTTGGTGATACGGCTGGAGACGCGCGCGAGGAAAGCGGGGTCCAGACGCGCCCAATCCGCCGTCATGCCGTCCATCGACTCGACCGCGCGAATCGCGATCACGCTTTCGTAGCTGCGCCCGTCGCCCATCACGCCCACAGTCTTGAGCGGCAGCAGCACGGCGAACGCCTGCCATAGTTTGAGTCCGAAGCCCGCCGCCGCCGTTTCTTCCATCACGATCGCATCGGCGCGCCGGGTCAAATCGAGCCGCTCGCGCGTGACCTCGCCGACGATTCGCACTGCAAGCCCGGGGCCGGGGAACGGCTCCCGCTCGACGACCTCCGCCGCCAGCCCGAGCCGCCGGCCCACTTCGCGCACTTCATCCTTGAACAACTCGCGCAACGGTTCGACCAGTTCCAGGCGCATCCCCTCCGGCAATCCACCGACATTATGATGGCTCTTGATCACCGCCGACGGCCCCTTGAACGAGACCGATTCGATCACGTCCGGGTAGAGCGTTCCCTGGCCGAGAAATTTCGCGCCCTGAACGACTTCCTCGGATTCAAACACGTCGATGAAAGTGTGGCCGATGATGCGGCGCTTTTGCTCGGGGTCGAGCACGCCCGCCAGCCGCGACAGAAAAAGTTCGGACGCATCTGTAACCTTGAGATCGATCCCGAGCTGGCGCGCGAAGGTATTCTCCATCCGCTCGCGCTCGCCCGCGCGCAGCAGGCCGGTATCGACGAACACGCAATGCAGCCGCGAGCCGATCGCGCGATGAATCAGCACGGCGGCCACGGAAGAATCGACGCCGCCCGACAGTCCCATCAGGACCTTGCCTGCCGGCCCGACCTGCTTGCGAATTTCCGCGAGTTTCGTCTCGACAAAATTCGCCATCGTCCAATCGCCGCGCTCGCCGCAGATTTTCAGCACGAAGTTGCGAAGCACCTGCGCGCCGCACGGCGTGTGCACGACCTCGGGATGAAACTGGATTCCGCGGATGCGGCCGTCGCGCGTTTTGAGCGCGGCGTACGGCGAATTATCGCTGTGTGCGATCGCACATAGCGTGCCCGGAATTGTCTCGACCCTGTCGCCGTGACTCATCCAGACGCGATGCTCCCGCCCGCTGAGCCCTTCGAACAGTACGTCGTCGCCGTCTATTACCAGCGTTGCGGGTCCGTATTCACGCTGTCGCGAGCCCACGCTGCGCGCGCCCATGTGCTGCGCGATCACGTACAGGCCGTAGCAGATTCCGAGCACCGGACAGCCAAGATTGAGCACCTCGTCGGCGATATCCGGCGCATTCTCCTCGTAGAGACTGGCCGGTCCGCCGGAAAGAATCATCCCGCGCGGATTCATCGCGCGGATTTTTTCGGGCGCGAGGTTGAACGGATGGATTTCGCAATACACGTTGGCTTCGCGCACGCGGCGCGCAATCAGCTGGGTGTACTGGCTGCCGAAATCGAGAATCAGGATCACTGAATCCGCTCGACTGTTGTTTGAGAGATCACCGGAATTGCCTTGACAGTGAAATATACCGGAGCCGACGCGCCGTACGAAACGCCATCGCGCCAATGCTCCACAGCCGCAACCTTACGCGCGCGCAGGTTTGGTGCGCGGCGCGGGCCGGTTGCGAGGCTTGCCCCGCGGCCGTCCCGGCGGACCGCCTTGCACCCACGAGCGGCCGGTGCGCCGAAAATCGAGCCGGAGCGGCGTGCCGACAAGTTCCAGGGACTTCCGAAATCGCGTTTCGATGAAGCGTATGTAATGCGCCGGGATGCCGCGTTCGACGTTGGTGAAGAATCGAAGCCGCGGCGGCGCGCTGCCGACCTGCGTCACGTACATCAGGTTCAATCGCCGCCTGTCCACCTGCGGCGGATCCATCGCGGCCGTCGCTTCGGCCAGTGTTCGATTCAGCCGCGAAGTCTGAAAGACTGCGCGCCACGAATCTCCCGCCTGGGTCGCAGCCGGGAGGATCCCGTCCACGCCGTCGCCGGTGACCGCCGACGTGAACACCATCGTCGCATAGTCGAGGAACGGGTAGCGCTCGTGCGCGTCGCGGGCGAAAGCCGCCACCTTGCGCCCCTGCTTCGCCGCCACGTCCCATTTGTTGCACACGATCACCATCGCGCGATCGCTGCTGTCCACCAGTCGCGCCAGCCGCGCGTCCTGGTCGGTGATTCCCTCGCTCGCGTCGATCACCATCAGCACGACGTTCGCGCGCCTGATCGTTTCGATCGCCCGGCCCACCGAATGATGCTCCAGCTCGCCTTCGACGCGCGGCGGCCTGCGTATTCCGGCGGTGTCGATCAACAGCACGTCGCGGCCCTGTGCGGAAAGCCGCACGTCCACCGGATCGCGCGTCGTGCCGGGGCTGTCGTCCACGATCGCGCGCTCGAAACCCGAGAGCCGGTTGAGGATCGACGACTTCCCCACGTTGGGGCGTCCTATAAGCGCCAGCCTCAAGTCAGGGGATGCGGCCACGGCGCCTTCGCGCTCGGGCAGCCGCGCGACGACTTGATCGAGAAGCTCGCCGATTCCGCGTCCGTGCGCCGCTGAGATGAAAAACAACTCGTCGCCGCCGAGCGCGTAGAACTCAGCCGCCTCGGCCTCCTGCCCCGGCCGATCGATCTTGTTGACCGCCATGATCAGCGGACATCCCGTTTCGCGCACCAGCGCGAGCGCCTCGGCGTCGGCCTCGCTCAGCCCCCCCTTGCCATCGAGCATGAACACCACGACGTCGGCCACGCCCACCGCGGCCAGTGCTTCGCCGACGATCCGCTCGGTCATCCGCTCATGCCCGCCAAGCTCGAGGCCGCCGCTATCGACCACGACAAATTCGCGGTCGCCGTGGATCGCGCGGGCGAAATTGAGGTCGCGCGTAGTGCCGGGAATCGCGCTGGTAATCGCGCGGCCGCCCTTGGTGATTCGATTGAACAGCGTGGACTTGCCCGCGTTCGCGCGGCCAACCAGCACTATGGCCGGCACGCCTTCGGCCGCGATCCGCCGCGCCTCGGCGCCGGACGCTGCGCGCGGATTCGTCACAGTCCGAACTCCGCGAGCTTGCGCGGATCGCTCGTCCAATCGCGCTCGACTTTGACGATGATTTCCAAAAACACGTGCGCGCCGAGAATTTCTTCGAGCTCGAGGCGCGCCGCCGTACCGATCTCCTTGAGCGTGCGCCCGCCAGCGCCAATCAGCATGCCTTTGTGTGACTCGCGATCGACAACCACCGTCGCGCCGATCCTCTTGAGCTTGCGCTCCGCGTCGTCTTCGAACTTCTCGACCCTGACGGCGGTCGAGAACGGAATCTCCTGGCGCATCTTGAGAAAAATTTTCTCCCGGACGATTTCTTCGGCGATCATTCGTTCGGTCTGATCGGTGTACTCATCGGGCGACATCAGCGCCGGGCTCACCGGGAGCATCCGCTTCAGAGTCAGCAACAGCTCGTCGATATTCTCGCCGCTCAGTGCGCTGACCGGGACGATCTCGGCGCCGGGAAATCCTTGGTTGATTTCCTCGATCAGCGGCAGCAGTTGAGCGCGCGGGACGCGATCGATTTTGTTGATCGCAACGATCGTCGGCCGGCGCAGCGCGCGGAAATCGACCAGCACCGCGCGATCTCCCGGGTTCAGATGATCGCCCGCTTCCACCATGGCCAGAATGACTTCGCCCTCCGCGATCGCGCGCCGCGCCACCTGCACCATGCGCTGATTCAGTTGCTTCTTCGCCTCATGAAGTCCGGGCGTGTCGATCAACAGGATCTGCGCGTCGGCGTCGCTGCGGATACCGAGAATTCGCCGCCGCGTGGTCTGCGGACGCGGTGTGACGATCGCGACCTTGTGGCCCACGAGCCGGTTCACCAGCGTCGATTTGCCGACGTTGGTGCGGCCGGCGACCGCCACGAATCCGGCGCGATGCTCACCCATGGCGCTCACCGCGCTCTTCTTCTATTCGATCCAGCGCGAGGCGCGCCGCCGCCTGCTCGCTCTGCTTCTTGCTGCCGCCCTCGGCCACGCCGAGATCGCGGCCCGCGATTCTGATTCGGGTGGTAAAGCGCCTGGCGTGATCGGGCCCCTCCGTCGCGATCAGTTCGTACACCGGCTGCGTGCGGAAATAGCGGTACGCGATTTCCTGCAATTCGGTTTTGTAATCGCGCTCCGCAGCCGGTCCGCCGATATCGCCGGTGAACAGGCGCTCGACCACTTGCTGCGCGGGCGTGAGTCCGCCGTCGGTGTAGATCGCGCCGATCACCGCCTCGAACACCGCCGCAAGAATCGAGGTCTTCTCGCGCCCGCCGCTTTTTTCTTCGCCTTTTCCCAGCCGCATCATCTCATTCAATTCAATCGCCTGCGCCTTGAGCGCCAGCGTGCGCGCGTTTACGATCGACGCACGCTGCTTGGACAGCGGGCCTTCTTTCGCGGTCGGAAACTTGCGCATCAGCAGGTCTGCGATCGCAAGATCCAGCACCGCGTCGCCTAGGAACTCCAGCCGCTCGTAATGGACGTCGCTGCCGACCGCGGCGCTCGGATGCGTCAGCGCGGTCTCCAGCAGATCCGCTCGCGCGAATGAATAGCCCAGCACCCGCTCGAGTTTAGAGCGGGAACTTTCAGCAGGCTCGGACGCAGGCGGTTTCGTCCGCCCACGGCCGAACAATCTCCCCAACCAGTTGCGCGCCTTCAACGGTTGACGCCTCCACCTCGACTTCGCAATTTGTCAGTTCATCGGGCCCTTGCGTCGATACCCGCACGTAGTTGCGGCTGTAGCCCTGCAGCTCGCCACCCGGCCCACGTTCTTCAAGTAATACCTTAAGTTTCGTCCCGACGAATCGCCGGGCGAATTCAACCCGCTTGCGCTCGCCCAGTGCGCGCATCAGCCCGGCGCGCCGCTTGATCTCCACCGGCTTCACCCGGCCGGAAAACTTCGCCGCCGTGGTCCCGGCCCGGACCGAATACGGAAACACGTGAAAATACGCAAGCGGCATCGACTCGACGAAATTGAAGTACGACTCGAAATGCGCTCCCGTCTCACCCGGAAAACCCACAATCAGGTCGGTGCCAATCGCCGCATCGGGCCACGCGCGTAAAACGCGCTCGACGCGATCGCGAAAATAGCCGCGCTGATAACGCCGCCGCATCCGCGACAGAGTTTCGTCGTCGCCCGACTGCAGCGGCAGATGCAGATGCGGGCAGAATTTTCCGCTGCTCGAAATTATTTCCACGATACGGTCGCTCAATTCTTCGGGATCGAGCGAGCTTATCCGCACCCGCTCGAGCGGGCATCGCTCGGCGATCATCTCGAGCAAATCGGCGAGTTCGACCCGCGGCTCGAGGTCCTTGCCGTAGCCGCCGAGATGAACCCCCGTAAGAACGACTTCCTTGAAGCCGCGCGCGTGAAGATCGTCGAGCGCCGCCATCACTCGTCGCGGCTCGACGCTGCGAGAGGCGCCGCGCGAAAACGGAACGATGCAGAACGTGCAGAATTGATCGCATCCCTCCTGCAATTTCAAAAACGCGCGCGTATGACCGTCCAGCGTGACCGCGGCCAGTTCAATCGGCCCCTTTTCCTTGCGCAGATTCGTGACCATCACGCGCTCGCCCGCTCCCGAAGCCGCTGCGCGTTCGAGGTCGTCGAGCATCCCGAGTCCGATCACGGCATCAACCTCCGGCGCTTTCGCGAGCACGTCGGGACTCGCTTGCGCCAGGCATCCGGTCATAACCACGCGGGCATTCGGATTGAGCCGCCGCGCGCGCCGCGCGATACGCAGGCTCTCCGCGTCGGCGCGATCGGTGATCGTGCAGGTGTTGACGATATAGACGTCGGCTTGCTCGCTGAACTCGCGGCGTTCCATCCCGCGCGCGCGAAGCCGCGACTCGATGATCGCCGAATCGTACTGATTGACCTTGCATCCGAGCGTTGCGATCGCGAAGCGCGTTGCCATAGTCAGTTCGCTTGCTCTTCCGCGATCGCCCGTTCGATAAATCCGCCGCCGAGCACTTCCTCGCCGCGATAAAAAACGCACGCCTGTCCCGGTGTCACCGCGGGACCGCCCGACGCGAAGCGAATCTCCGCGCGGCGCCCTGAATCGATGCGCATCGTAGCCGCAATCGCGCGATGCCGATGGCGAACCTTCACCTCGACGCTCAGCTCGCGCCCTGGCGCAATGGAATTATCGACCAGGCTGATTCGATTCGCGATCAGGCCCGGAGAATCGAGTTCCTCGCGCCGACCGGCCACGACCTCGCCCGACTCGGCCCGAATCTCGCGTACGTACAGCCGCTGCCCGCTCGCGACACCGAGGCCGCGGCGCTGTCCTATCGTGAATCGATGCACGCCCGAGTGAGCGGCGAGCCGTCTTCCGTCGCTGTCGATAATCGATCCGGGGCGGAGTTGCGCGGGCGCGCTTCGCCCCTCGACAAAGCTCGCGTAGTCGTCGTCGGGAACAAAGCAGATTTCCTGGCTCTCGGGCTTGTCCGCGGTCGCAAGGCCCAACGCGCGCGCGCGGGCCCGAACTTCGGTTTTGGTCATGGCGCCAAGCGGGAAAATAGTTCGCGAGAGTTCGTCCTGCCCGAGCGTGAAAAGAAAATACGACTGATCCTTGGCGTCGTCGGCCGCGCGCAGCAGATGAAATCTGCCGTCTGCCCCCTGCTCTATTCGGGCGTAATGTCCGGTCGCGACGTAGTCGGCCGCAAGCGCGCGGGCGCGGCTCCACAAGCGATCGAATTTGATCTCGCGATTGCACATCACGCACGGATTCGGCGTGCGCCCATCGAGATATTCGGAGACGAAGTTATCGACCACGCGCGCGGCGAAATCGGCGCGCAAATCGATCACATAGAACGGAAAATCCATCCGCTCCGCCACCCGGCGCGCATCTTCGAAGTCGTCATGCGAGCAGCAGGTGCCGCGGCGCTTCGCTAAAGGCACAGATGGCTCGGGTGCAAGCCGCATCGCGACGCCCACGACGTCGTAACCCTGCTCGCGCAGGATCGCCGCCGCGACGGAGCTGTCCACCCCGCCCGACATCGCGACCAGCACTCGCGGCCTCATCGTGCGCTCGCCTCCGGCATAGGCTCCGCGTCCGCGACGCGTCGCCACACCGCCGGGATGATCGCCGCAACGGCGTCGATCTCATCCGCCGTGTTGTTCCATCCGAGGCTGATTCTAAGCGAGCTGCGCGCGTCGGCAACGCTGCGGCCCATCGCGCGCAGCACGTGCGACGGCTCGACGGCTCCCGCCGCGCACGCCGAACCCATCGAAACTTCAACGCCTTCGAGATCGAGCGCGATCAGCATGCTCTCGCCGAGCACGCCCGGAAACGTGAGATTGAGCGTGTTCGGAAGCCTGCCGGCGATCGGGCCGTTCAGGCCGACGCCGGGAATCGCCTCGCGGATACGCGCGAAGAGCGTTGAGGTCAGCGAGCCGATTCGCTCCGACTCCACTCCCATCGCATGCACTGCGGCCTCGGCCGCGGCGCCGAAGGCCACCGCGCCCAGCAGATTCGGCGTGCCGGCGCGCAGGCCGCTTTCATGCGGGCCGCCCAATATGATCGGCGCGATGCGCGCAAAGTCGCGGACGTACAAAGCGCCGACTCCCGCCGGCGCGCCAAGCTTGTGACCGCTGAGCGTCATCAGATCGCATCCCAGCGCCGCCACATCGACCGGAATTCGCCCGACGGCCTGCGCCGCATCGGCATGAAGCAGCGCGCCGGCCTTGCCGCACACCGTTGCGAGCGGCGCGAGATCCTGGATCGTCCCGACTTCGGAGTTCGCAAGCCCGAGCGTTACGAGCGCGGTCTCGCCATCGAGCGCCGCGAGTACGCGGGCGGGATCGATTCGCCCGTCGCGGTCGGGCGCGACTCGCACTACGTCAAAGCCGCGGCGCTCGAGTTCCGCAAGCGGAGCGAGGATCGATGAATGCTCGATCTCGGATGAAATGATTCTGCGGAGTCGAGAGGCCGCGCTGATCGCGCCGAAGATGGCAAGATTGTTCGACTCGGTGCCGCCGCTGGTAAACACGATCTGCCGCGGCTCGGCGCCGGCGATCGACGCGACCTGCGCGCGCGCAGCCTCGAGCATCCGGCGCGAGCGCTGGCCGGAGAGATGCACCGACGAGGGATTCCCGCCCGCATCGGCTATCACGCGCGAAATGGCGGCGGCAGCCTCGACGCGAAGAGGAGCGCCCGCGTTATGATCGAGATAGATCGCCATGAACGGTTGTGTTCGCCACCAGTGCGGCGATTAGCTTATCGCACACTGATCGGCGGAAAAAGACGGGGTCGTCCGCGTGACACAGACAGCATCGAGCGCGAACATCATCGTGGTTGGCGCGGGCGTGGCCGGATGCTCGCTCGCGTCCTATCTTGCGCGCGCCGGCGCATTCTCCGCGGCCCTGGCAGACCGCGGACGCGCGCCGTTGTGCTTGCTCGCCGCCTTCGCGCGCGGCTTCACGTTATCCTTGTGCAGCTTGTATTCGATCGAGTCAACCAGCGCCTGCCAGCTCGCCTCGATGACGTTGCTCGACAATCCAACCGTGCCCCATCGGCGCTTGCCGTCGGTCGATTCGATCAGCACGCGAACGCGCGCCTCGGTGCCGGCGCCGTTGTCGAGCACGCGGACTTTGTAATCGACCAACTGCATCGCCTCGAGATTGGGATAGTACGGCAGCAACGCTTGACGCAGCGCCGAATCGAGCGCGTTGACGGGGCCGTTGCCAATGGCGGAGTTGCGCGTGCGCACACCGTCGGGTCCTTCGATCACGACCACCGCCTCGCTGAAAGGCGCGCGATCCTCATGCCATTTGTCGTCGAAGACGCGGAAACTGACGAAGTTGAAATGTTCTTTGGCCAGGCCGAGCGTGCGCAGCATCAGCAGCTCGAACGAAGCGTCCGCCCCGTCGAAGGTGTAGCCCGCGCCTTCGAGCCGCTTGAGCTCGTCGAGCAGGACGGCGATTTTGTCGTTCGCCGTATCGAGCTCGAGTCCGAATTCTTTGGCCTTGTACACGATATTGGCGCGGCCCGACAGCTCGGAGAGCAGCACGCGGCGATCGTTGCCGAGCAGCGCGGGATCGACGTGCTCGTAGGTCGCCGTGTTGCGCTGGATTCCCGAGACGTGCAGCCCTCCCTTGTGCGCGAACGCGCTGCGGCCGACGTACGGCTGGCGCGCGAACGGCGTGAGGTTGGCGAGTTCGTACACCAGCGTCGAGACCTCGCGCATCGTCTTGAGCTTGGCCGGGGGCACGCAATGGTAGCCGAGCTTGAGCTGCAAGTTGGCGATTATCGAAACCAGGTTAGCGTTGCCGCATCGCTCGCCGAAGCCGTTGATCGTCCCCTGCACCTGCACGGCGCCCGCGCTCACGCCGGCAAGGGTGTTGGCGACCGCGACGTCCGAGTCGTTATGACAGTGAATTCCGATCGGGCAATTGACCACGGCGCGGGCCGCGGTTACCGCGGCTTCGATTTCGCCTGGCAGGCGTCCGCCGTTGGTGTCGCACAACGCGATCAGCGTGACGCCCGCGTCGTCAACGGCTTTCAGGCACGCAAGCGCATACTCGGGATTGTGAAAATAGCCGTCGAAGAAATGTTCGGCGTCGAAAATCGCCTCGTCGAAGTGCTTTTTCAGAAACGCGATCGTGTCGTTGAGAATTTCGAGATTTTCGTTGAGCGGGATTCGTAGCGCCTCGCGGACGTGCATGTCCCAGGTCTTGCCGACCACGGTCGCGACTTGAGTCCCGGTGCGCAGGATCAATTGCAGGTTGCGATCGGCCGCGGCGCGAACTCCGGAGCGGCGAGTCGAGCCGAAGGCCACGATCTTGGCGTGGTGAATTTTGATCTTCTTGATCTCTTTGAAGAACGCCGCGTCGCGATCGTTCGAGCCCGGCCATCCACCCTCGATGTAATCGAAACCGAGATCGTCGAGACGTTGGGCAATCGTGACCTTGTCCTCGACCGTCAGCGAAACGTCTTCGGACTGGCATCCGTCGCGCAACGTGGTGTCGTAAACCTGGATATGCTTTGCATCCGGCATCGGACTCAAACTGTCTCCCGCGGCGGGGCGTTCGAGCCGCCGTCGCCGTTGACAAACGCGTCGTGCAGCGCACGCATCGCTAGTTCCCCGTATTTCGAATTGACCACGACCGAGACCTTAATCTCCGAGGTCGAGATCATCTCGATATTAATCCGTTCCGCCGCCAGCACCTGGAACATCGAGGCCGCGACTCCCGCATGCGTGCGCATTCCAACTCCGACCACCGAAACCTTGGCGACCTGATCGTCATGCCGCACGCCCGACGCGCCGATTTCGGCCGCCGTACGCATAACGATTTCGAGCGCGCGGCCAAGGTCTTCGCGCCCGATCGTAAACGTCATGTCGGTGTGGCCGTCGGCGCTGGCGTTCTGGATAATCATGTCCACGACGATTCCCGCGTCGGCGATCGGGCTGAAAATCTTCGCGGCCAGACCGGGCCGATCCTCAACGCCGGCAACAGTTATCTTGCTTTGATTCTGGTCGAGCGTTACGCCCGAAACGAGCACGTCCTCCATTGACAAATCCTCTTGTCCAACCCACGTCCCCTCGGCTTCACGGAAGCTGGAGCGGACCACGAGCGGCACGTTGTAACGTCGGGCGAGTTCAACCGAACGGGTTTGCAGGACCTTCGCCCCGAGTCCAGCCATCTCGAGCATCTCATCATACGAGATGCGGCCGAGTTTTTTTGCTTTGGGGCAGATGTTGGGATCGGCGGTATAGACACCATCCACATCGGTGTAGATTTCGCAGGCGTCGGCTTTGAGAGCGGCTGCCATCGCCACCGCGGTCAGATCCGACGCGCCGCGGCCAAGCGTCGTGATATCGCCGGCGGAGTTGACGCCCTGGTAGCCGGCAACCACGACGATCTGCCCATCGTCGAGAGCGCGCATCACGCGATCGCATTGCACGGATTTGATTCGCGCGCGGCCATGATTCGAGTCGGTGGTCAGGTTCATTTGAAAAGCGAGAAAGGAAACCGTCGGATGCCCCATCGACTGGAGCCGGATCGCGAGCAGCGCAGCCGAGACCTGCTCTCCCGTGGCGACCAGCACGTCAGTCTCGCGTGCGTTGGGCGAGTCGCTCAATTCGGCGGCGAGCTTGAACAACCGGTTGGTCTCGCCCGCCATCGCGGAAACGACCACGACGATCCGATTCCCGGCGTCGCGCGCCCTGACCACGCGATCGGCGACCGCCTTGATTCGCTCGATCGATCCGACCGAAGTTCCGCCGTATTTTTGAACGACCAATCCCAACGCAATGACCCTATTCGCCCTGAAAAATGGGGGAATTAAGTATTATGTGCGGAAAATGGGCCTCAAACCAGCCCCTGTGGGGCGTGGCGCGTCCGAATTCGCGCGCGACTGGACTAAGTTGAAGGGCGGGCTGTCCTAACTCTCGTCTGGGCTAAGCGGCGCTTAGATCAATCGTATAGCTCCTTGACTCGATCTTCGCACTGTCGGTGTAGCGTCTCACATCCATGACTCTGCTCGTCACAGTTGTGATGGGCCTCGTCACAGGCGCGGTGCTGTCGCTCGCAAACCTCATGGGGCACCCCGCCCTCTTTGCTGGCGTACTCGCAATCTTGATGGGACGCTTCGCAGCGGTCATGCTGCGATTCGCAGCGGTTATGCCAGTCGTTCTGACATTCCTTGTGTTCCGTCTCGCACTCTCGGTGCTCCCGGTCCCGGAGATGTTCCCTGTAATCGTCCGGCGGAGGCGGAGGTTCACGGTGGCCCGGCGGCGGCGGAGGTTCCCCGTAATAGTCTGGCGGAGGCGGCGGCCCAGGCTGTGCGCTGGTCTTCACGGCGGACAACAGCCCCACAACTAGAAACGTCGCGATCATTGCGATCTCAGTCTTCCTCATACGAACCTCCAGTCTCTCTTACCGCGGCATTTGCTTGGTTTCGAATATCCGACAGATGGCATTTCTGAAACCGCCGTTGGGCGTGCAATCTATCACCGCGGCGCGCGGTCGGCGAATGGCGCCGCGCCCTCAGGCGAAGCTGTGCTTCAACTTGGAAATAATTTGCGCGTGACGCGAGTCACCCGCGCTCAATTCGATCCGGCGCATGTTCGCGCCGACGTAACTGATCCGGACTGCCAGGTACTCCATCTCCGCGCCCCCGCGCAGACGCTCGAACCATTCGACCGCGGCGACACCTTCGGAAAACAGGTATTCGCGAAGGCCCAGGTCGTCGAGCGTCGCCTCTTCGAGGCGATATAGATCGATGTGATAGAGCGGGAAGCGGCCGTGATGCTCCTGGATCATCGTGAAGGTGGGGCTCAGGATGTCCTCTTCGCGCAGGTTGAGTCCGCGCGCGAGACCCTTGATAAAGCAGGTCTTGCCCGCGCCGAGATCGCCAATCAGGCCGAGCAGCTCTCCGCCTTCGAGAAGCGAGGCGAGCCGCCGTCCCCACGATTTGGTCTCGTGCGGCGAGCGGCTCTCGATCACCATCGTGACCGCGGTCGCGCCCAATTCTTCCGATTCTTCCACGGCATTAGCCATCGCGATTACTCAGTCACTAATATAGCGCAACTACCGCGTTAGTGCTTCCAGCGCCGCCGGCAGCTCGTCAATCACGTCGCCGGCGATATAGCCAACGCGCCCCATCCGCGCCGCGACGCGATCCGCCGCGTAGCCATGGAGAAAAACGCCGAGCGCGAGCGCGTCGATCGGGCGCATCTTCTGCCCCAGCAGCGCGCCGACGATTCCCGACAGCGCGTCACCGATGCCGGGCGTGGACATCCCGGGATTGCCGGTCGAGTTGATATAGACGTCGCCGTCGGGAGAGGCGATAACGGAACGCGCGCCCTTTATCAGCACGGACGCTCCGGTTCGATCCGCCAGATTGCGCGCGGCAGACACGCGATCGCCGTTGATTGTCGCCGGCGTGACGCCGAGCAGGCGCGCGGCTTCTCCCGGATGAGGCGTCAGCACGACCGGACCGCGCGCACCCCGGGCGGCTTCGCAACCGATCGCGGCAAGCGCGTTGAGTCCGTCGGCATCGATCAGCATCGGACGCTCGCGCTCGCACGCGTCTGAAATCAGCCATTCGACGAGCCGCCTGGTGTCATCGCTGACGCCCATTCCCGGACCCACGATCAACGCGTTCATCCCGTCGATTATCATCTTCAACGCGTCGGGCGCATGAGCGCCGTCAAAGTGGCCGTCGCGATCGGCGATCGGCTCGGTCATCAGTTCAGCTTGCCCTGCCGCGACGATTGGCTGGATCGACTCCGGCACCGCCGCCGTAACGAGGCCGGCGCCCGCCCTCAAAGCGGCGCGCGAAGCGAGCAGGACGGCGCCGGACTTGCCGCGACCGCCGGCGATTACCAGCGGATGTCCATACATTCCCTTGTGCGAATTGGCCGGCCGCTCGCGAATCAAATGCCGCACGTCGTCGCGCTCGAGGAATCGGCCGCGAGGCGCTATCTCCTCAATCGCGCGCGCGGCGAAACCTATATCGACGATCCGCAACTCGCCGGATTGCCCGGCGCCCGGATATGAAACGTGGCCGAACTTCGCGAACCCGAACGTCACCGTGAGCGAGGCTCGGATCGCCGCGCCCATGACCGCACCAGTGTCCGAGTTCACACCCGACGCGATATCGACGGCGATTACAGGCAATCCGAATGAATTAACAATCCCGATCGCGCGCCGCGGCGCGTCTTTGACCTCCGCGTTCAGGCCGGTGCCGAAAATCGCGTCGATAACGGCGCTCGGGCGCTTGCCAAGCGCGGCTTCGAGGCTGGACTCTCCCGACGCCTCGATCGCCTTGCCACCGGATGCGCGGAACTCCGCATACGCACGAGCGGCATCGCCCTTCAAGTCCGCCGCGCGACCGAGCAGAACGGCTCGCACGCCGAAACCGTCCTGAATCAGCCGTCTTGCAGCGACGAATCCGTCGCCGCCGTTGTTGCCCCTACCCGCCACGACGAGCACATCGGTGACCGCTTCGGGGAAGCGCTCGACGAGCGCGTCGGCAACAGCCTCGCCCGCGCGCGTCATCAGCAAGTAGGACGAAATTCCGTACTTTTCCTGGCTGATGCGATCGAGTTCTCGGCTTTCGGCGGCGTTGAGCAAAATCATCGTCGGTTATCCTGCGGGAAATATTACACCATGCGC
>CALAOW010000072.1 GCA_937889395.1 uncultured Pseudomonadota bacterium
CGCACCTCGTTCTTCACCGACGCGGGAGAAGTGCGCGCGGTGGACGGCGTGAGTTTTTCCGTCGCACCGGGAAAGCTGATGGGCCTGGTCGGCGAGTCGGGATCGGGCAAGACGGCCAGCGTGCTCTCGATCATGCGCCTGCTGCCGGAGTCGGCGCGAATCGTCGGCGGCGAAATAATCTTCGCGGATCAGGATCTGCTGAAGCTCAGCGAACCCGAGATGCGCCATGTTCGCGGCGCGCGGATCGCGATGATCTTTCAGGAGCCGATGACCTCGCTCAATCCCGTCTTCACCATCGGCAGCCAGATCGGCGAGGCCGTCCGCCTTCATCAGCACACCAATCGCGCCGAGACCCGCAATCGCACCATCGAGGCGCTCAGGATGGTCGGGATTGCCGACCCCGAGCGGCGCATCGACGACTATCCGCATCAGTTGTCCGGCGGGATGCGCCAGCGCGTGATGATCGCGATGGCGCTGTCGTGCAATCCGCGCCTGCTGATCGCGGACGAGCCGACCACCGCGCTCGACGTCACGATACAGGCGCAGATTCTCGATCTGATTGGCGAGTTGCAGGTGCGGCTCGGCCTCGCCGTGATACTGGTTACGCACGATCTCGGAATCGTCTCCGAGTATGCCGACGACGTGACGATTCTTTACGCGGCGCGCGTGATGGAGCAGGCGCCGACTGCGGAGCTGTTTCGAAATCCTCTCAACCCGTACACGCGCGGATTGCTCGAATCGATTCCCGGCATGGACGCCAGCCGGCGCCGCCGCTTGCAGGCGATTCCCGGTTCGATTCCGAGCGCGCTGAATCCACCGGCGGGCTGCAGGTTTCATCCGCGATGCCCGCGCGCAATTCCGCAATGCTCCGCGGCTGAGCCGCCGCTGGAAAACAGGGGCCCAAACCATTATGTCGCCTGCATCCGCGCCTAATCCCGCTGCGCCCATCGGTAATACAGCCGCAACCGCGTCCGGCGCGCCGCTGGTTCGCGTCGAGCATCTCAGCAAGGAGTTCCCGGCGGGATCGACGGGGATTATCGGTGGAACAAAACTCTCGATAAAAGCGGTGGCCGGCGTCCATCTGGAGATTGAGCCCGGCGAGACCCTGGGATTGGTCGGAGAGTCGGGCTCGGGCAAATCGACGCTTGGACGGCTGATTCTGAAACTCCTCGAGCCGACCGAAGGCGCCGTCTATTTCGACGGCCGCGATCTCTCGACGCTGGGCCGCGCGGAACTTCGGGCGCTGCGCCGCCAGATGCAGCTGGTCTTCCAGGATCCGTACGCGTCGTTGAATCCGCGGATGCGCGTGAGATCGATCGTCGGCGAAGGAATCGAGATTCACAAACTCGCGCGCGGGGCGGAAAAGGAGCGGCGAATCGTCGAGCTGCTCGCGATGGTCGGGATGAGTGCTGACGCGATGGATCGTTTGCCCCACGAGTTCTCGGGCGGGCAGCGCCAGCGAATCGGGATCGCGCGGGCGCTCGCGGTGAATCCGCGTTTCCTGGTGCTCGACGAGCCGGTCTCGGCGCTCGACGTCTCGATCCAGGCGCAAATAATCAACCTGCTGCAGGACCTGCAGGAGAAGCTGAAACTCACCTACCTGTTCATCGCGCACGATCTGCGCGTGGTCGAGCACATCAGCAATCGCGTCGCGATCATGTACCTCGGCAAGATTGTCGAAATCGCATCGCGCGACGAGATCTACCTGAACCCGCGGCATCCCTACACGCGCGCGCTGCTCTCGGCGATTCCGACTATCGACACCGCCCACAGGCCGGAGCGAATCAAACTGCCCGGCGAAATGCCGAGTCCGATGAACCCGCCCGCCGGCTGCGCCTTCCATCCAAGATGCCCATATGCGAAAGATGTTTGCAGCAACGTCGAACCGAAATTGGAAACCGGGCGCGGCGGGCACGCGGTGGCATGTCACGTATTCCCGGCCCCGTAGTGGATGGATTCAACACAGATACCGCAGGATGCAGGCGTGGCGTGGGCCGAGCAGCGCACGCGCGTCGCGGTAGGCCGCAACGTCAATGTCTCGGGCAAGCTGATCTTTCATGAACCGGTCAGAATCGAGGGCCGCTTCCGTGGCGAGGTTCGCTCGGTCGAGTTGGTGGTGGTCGGCGAAGATGGAATGATCGAGGGCAAGGTCTTCGCGCCGCGGCTGCTCATAATGGGCGAGTTGCGCGGAGACGTTGTCGGATGCGACCGCGTGGTGCTCGGGCCGCGCGCCAAGTTCTTCGGCAATATCGAGACGCGCAACTTGACGGTATCTGAAGGCGCCTACCTGGACGGCAACATCCGCATGACGCGGGTTTCTGTCAAACAGACCGCGGTCTCCATCGACAGCTGATCGAGAACCCGCCCGGCGCTCAGGTCGCGACGTCGAGTCGCGCCGCTTTGCCCGACAGATTGCGCAGATAGTACAGGCGCGCGCGCCGCACGCGGTTTCGCGTCAGTACCTGCAACTTGTCGATGCGCGGCGAATGCATCGGGAATATCCGCTCGACGCCGACCCCGTATGAAACTTTGCGGACGGTGAAGGTCGCGCGGTTGGCGCCCCGGTTCATTTTGATCACGATGCCTTCGAAGGATTGGATGCGCTCTTTTTCGCCTTCGACGACCTTGACGTGAACGCGGACTGAGTCGCCCACGCGGAATTCCGGCAGGTCCTTGCGCAGGCCCCGCTCTTCGAGCTTCTGGATAACGGTATTCATGGGAAGAAAGACCTCGAGTCGAGCCCCTAAACCTACCGAAATGCGCGCGGCCACTCAATGGGTGCGGGGTAACCGCGTCACTTGCCGCGAAGGCGGTCGAGGATGATTCCCGCAGCGGAGCGCACTGACAGATGGTTGTAGTCGCCGGGGCCAACAATGGGCGCAAGCACGACGTCGGCGCGTTCGGCGACCTCGGGCGACATTCCAAATCCGGTCCCGAGCAGGATCATCATCGGCGGCGCATCCGGAGCCTCCAGCCGCTTGCGCAAATCGGCGTAGCTGGTACCGCCCTCGCTGCGCGCGGAGGTGTGCACGACGAGCGGGTGTGCGCCGGAGATTCGCGTTGCCGCGGCGATCGCGTCGTCGAGCTGCGCGACGATTTGCACGCGCTCGAGCGCCTCGCGCCGGCGCGAATCGTGGGTCCGGCCGAAGTCGAAACGCCAATGATCGATCACGCTCGCCGCGAATTTCCGCTGCTCGGGAATCGGATGGACGATGAACACGCCACGCACGTCGTAGGTTCGCGACGCGCGCGCGATATCGTGAATGTCGAGGCTGGTGATTGCCGAGGTGACGATCTTTGCGTTCCGATCGACGACCGGATGATGAATCAGCGCTACGAAAAGATCGGACACGCTCAGAACTTGCGGCGTTCGAGCAGGTCGGGGCGCCGCCGCGCGGTTCGCCGTTTTGCTTCGGCCTCGCGCCACGCGCGAATCTTGCCGTGGTCGCCGCTAAGCAGGATTTCCGGCACCTTCATCCCGCGGAACTCCTCGGGCCGCGTGTATTGCGGGTACTCCAGCATCCCGGCAGCGAACGATTCCTCGTCGAGTGACTCGGGATTCCCCAGCACGCCCGGTATCAACCTGCCCACCGCCTCAATCACCGCCATCGCCGCAATTTCGCCGCCGCTCAGCACGTAGTCGCCGATGGAAATTTCCTGGTCCACCAGCGAACGCACGCGCTCGTCGATTCCTTCGTAGCGCCCCGCGACGATCATCAGGCCAGGTGCGCGTTTGGCGAGGTCGCGCGCCATCGAATTGTCGAACACTTCACCCTGCGGCGTCATCAGGATGCGCCACAAGCCCGGGCGCCCCGCATTGACCGCGTCGATCGCGGCCGCGATCGGCTCCGGCCGCATCACCATCCCGCTGCCTCCCCCGTACGGCGCATCATCGACTTGCCGGTAATTACCCAGACCGTGCTCGCGCAGCGGATGCGCTTTGATCGCGATCAGTCCCTGCTCGATTGCGCGTCCGATCATGCCGCCGCGAAACGGCGACTCGAACATCTCGGGGAACAGTGTGATTACGTGAAATTCCATCGCGGCGAAGTGAAAATACCTGAATGCGTAAATCCAAATCTATCCGGGTGCGCCGCTTCGGGCCAGCCGGCCCCGGTCGATTTCAGTCGAGCAAGCCGGGGATCGCCTCGATGGTGACGCGCCGGGCGGCGAAGTCCATCGCCTTGACGACGTCTTCGATGACCGGCACCAGCACTTCGCGCTCGCTGTCTCGCACCACCCAGATGTCGTGCGCGCCGGTCGAGAAGATTTCTTCGATCATGCCGATGCGGCTGCCGTCGGTCAGAAATACCTCGCAGCCGATCGCCTCGTAATAGTAGAACTCGCCCGGCTTCGTGGCCGGGACATCCTCCGTCGCGAGCATCACGAGCGCGCCCTTGAGCGACTCGGCCGCGTTTACGTCCGCGACACCCTCGAGCGTGATTCGCAGCGTCGTCGCGTTCAGCCGCGTCATTCCCGTCAGCCGAAACTCGCGCGCTTGTCCCGCGCTCTCCAGGAACACGCGCGCGACCTGTTCCAATGTGTCGGAGTCGGGATTGTCGGGCCGAAATCGGATCGCGCCCTTGAGGCCGTGGGCGCCGGTTATGCGGCCGACGCGGAGCATCGATGCTGCAACTTGACTCGTGTCATCGCGCAGGCGATTGCCGCGCGATCACTTGTCCTCTACGATCTCGAGAACAACCTTGCGGTTGGTGCGCGAGGCGACCGCATTCAGAATCGTGCGGATCGACTTCGCGGTCCGCCCCTGCTTGCCGATCACGCGCCCCAAATCTTCCTTCGCCACCCGCAGTTCAATTACCGAGGCGGTATCGCCCTGCGTCTCCTTCACGTCCACCGCGTCAGGATTGTTTACCAGCTGTTGTGCGAGGAACTGAACGAGCTCCTTCATGGGATGGCTCCGTTGCAGCGGGTCGCATCAGGCGGAGACCGTTGCTGTTTCGGCCCGTTTAATTAGCTTTCTTACCGTGTCGCTCGGCTTAGCGCCAGCCTTGAGCCAACGGTCCGCCACGTCCTTTTTGATCGTGACGCGCGGCGGATCGAAGGCCGGATCGTAGGTCCCGACCTGAGCGACGAAGCGTCCGTCACGCGGCGAGCGCGAGTCTGCCACCACGATACGGTAGAAAGGTTTTTTGCGCGCGCCATGCCGGCGCAACCGGATTACAAGTGCCATGCGATTCTCCTGTTTCCTATTCTAGCTGCCGAGCCCCAGTCCGCGCATCATCATTTTTCCCGCGCCCATGCGGGTGATTTTCTTCATCATTTTGCGCGTCTGCTCGAACTGTTTGAGAAAACGATTCACGTCCTGCACCGAGGTGCCGCTGCCGGTGGCGATTCGCGCGCGCCGGCGCCCGTTGATAACCAGATGGTTGCCGCGCTCCTGCAGCGTCATCGAGTCGATAATCGCCTGGATGCGCCCCAGCTCGCGTTTCGCCTCTTCGGAATCCGCCGCGCCCGCCACTTTTTTGAGCCCGGGGATCATTCCCATCAGATCGCCAAGCGATCCCATCTTATTGATCGCCTTGATCTGCTCGGCGAAGTCCGTGATTGTGAATTCGTTCTTCTTGAACTTGCGCTCGAGCTCCTTGGCCTTGGTCTGATCGTAGTTCTGCTGCGCCTTTTCGATCAGCGTCAGCACATCGCCCATCCCGAGGATGCGCGACGTCAGCCGGTCCGGATAGAAAATCTCGAACGCGTCGAGTTTCTCGCCCGTGGCCGCAAACAGAATCGGCGCCCCGGTTATAGTCCGCACCGAAAGCGCCGCGCCGCCCCGAGCGTCGGAGTCGAGCTTGGTCAGAATCACGCCCGAGATTCCCAACCGCTCGTGAAATCCAGCCGCCACGTTGGCGGCTTCCTGCCCGGTCATCGCGTCGGCCACGAATATGATGTGATGCGGGTTCAGCGCGGCCTTCAGGCGCACCAACTCGTCCATCAGCTCTTCGTCGATCTGCAGGCGGCCCGCGGTGTCGATGAGCACCGCGTCATGCCCGCCGGTCTCGGCCCGGGCCAGCGCGCGCGACGCGATCTCGATCGGATTCTGATCCTCGCGGCTCTCGACGACTGGAATTTGCGCCTGCGCGCCGAGCACGCGCAATTGCTCCATCGCGGCCGGGCGATAGACGTCGGTGGACGCCAGAATCGGATGGCGCTTGCGCTCCGACTTGAGCCATAGCGCGAGCTTCGCAATCGAAGTCGTCTTGCCCGAGCCCTGCAGGCCCACCACCATGATCTTGACGGGCGGTTTGACCTTCAGATCGAGATCGCGCGCCGAACCGCCCATCGCGTTTTGCAGCTCGGTCGCGACGAACTTGATTAGATGCTGCTCGGGCGTGAGCGAGCGCAGCACTTCCTCGCCGAGCGCCTTGCTCTTGACGTGCTCGATAAAATCGCGAACGACCTTGATATTGACGTCGGCTTCGAGCAGCGCGAGCCGGACTTCGCGCAGCGCCTCTTCAATATTGCGCTCGGTGATGCGCCCGTGGCCTTTGAGTTTTTTGAAGACCCCTTCGAGGCGGTCGCTGAGCGTATCAAACATGGGTAAAAATCCGGTTGCGGCAGGTCGAGGTAAGCGGCTCCGGCCCAGTCGGTTTGTTTATGTAGTCTAGCAAACCGTCAAGGCTAGGGCACGCTCTGGCGGCTGTCAATGCGCCAGCGCGGCTACTTCTTGCGCCGGCGCTTCGGCGGCGGGTTGTACACGTGCAGGAACGAAAATGCGGCGATCGTCAACGCATGCATGATCTTGCCCGACGCGATCAGGCCGCGTATTTCGCGCATCGGCACCAGCACGACCTCGGTCTCTTCATCGCCGATCGATACCACCCTTTCGACTTGGCGCACCTTGTCTGCAAGAAACGAGAAACAGAGGTTGCCCTGGATTGCGGGATTCGGATGCACCTTGCCAAGTTCCACGATCGTGTCCGAATCGAATCCCGTCTCCTCGATCATCTCGCGCCGCGCCGCATGCATCGGCGACGGATCCTCGGGATCGACCATCCCGCCGGGCACCTCGAGCGTGAACTCAGAGATCCCGTGACGCCATTGCCGAATCATCACGACCTCGCCACTGCTAGCGATCGGAATGATATTCACCCAGTTGGGCGCGTCGAGAATGAAGAAGTCGCGTTCGCCGCGCCGCGGATGCGTCGAGCGCCGTCGATGGAGGTCGAAAATCGGCGTCCGGTAGGCGATGTCGCTCTTGAGCGTCCTCCACTTGCGCGGCTTCATCAAAAAATTTCGCCTGCGCGACCGTGCCTTAGAACAATCGCGCGTATTCGATCGCCGGGCATCGATCCATCACCACCGTCATCCCGGCTTGATCCGCGCGGCGGGCCGCGTCGAGGTTGACCACGCCGAGCTGACACCACAGCACCCGCGCACCTTTGGCGATCGCGGCCTCGACGATTTCCGGCACGAACTCCGATCGCCGGAACACGTCCACCATCTCAATCGGCTCGGGAATCGACGCCAGATCGGGATAGCACTTCTCTCCGAGAGCGCTCTGGAGCGCGTCGGCGTCGAGTTGCGGATTGACCGGAATTACCTTGAAACCGCGGCTTTTGAGCAATTTTGCAATTCGGAGCGAGTCGCGCGCCGGATTGTCGGAGCATCCCACGACCGCGACCGTGGCTGGCCGCGCTAAAATCGCACGAATCTCGGCGTCCGGCGGATTGCTGAATTCCATGGTCATATGACCCCGCGCGACGCGGCCCCGCGCTAGTGATGAAAAAGGCGCTCGATGATCGTCGGAACGAGCCGATGAATCTCCTCACGGCATTGGGCGAATACCAGGTCGCCCTTTTCGTAGGGGTCGTCGATGTCGCCTGCCTCACCCGCGAACGAACGCAGCGTGAACACCGGCCGCCCGGCAGCGCCGGGAAATCGCTCGACCAGCTCGCGCGCCTGTTGCTCGGTCATCGCGATGATGAGATCGGTCCACTCGAGCATCTCGGGATGCCGTTTCAGGTCGGTTGAAGTCGCCTGGTCGCCGATATCGATGCCGACCTCGCGCAGCGCCATCCGCGTATCGAGCGAAACCAACGCCCCATCGCGGGCGTATGGCGCGATTCCCGCCGAGGTGATCGTGATCCGATGGTCGAAGCCGAGCGCGTCGAGTTCGCGCCGCAGGATATGCTCGGCCATCACGCTGCGCGCGGTGTTGGCGGCGCAAATGAACAGGATGTAACGAAAGCGCGGCTCGCGACGAGCCGCGCTCTTCGGTTTCGTCTCAGCCGTCAAAAATCTACGCGCCCCCGCCCATCACCTCGCCCATGCTCTCTTTCTTGGTCACGCCCTTGGCGAGCTCTTCCTTGAGCTTGGCGCCTAGTTCCGCCGGCTCCCACATCGAGCCCTTCTTCGAGACCTTGGCGCCGGTATGCCATCCGCGCATCAGCCACACGTTGCCCATGCCGACGCGGAACACTTCGCCGTGAACGTCTTTGGCGTCGTCGCTCGCCAGCCACGCCACCAGCGGCGCCACATGCGCGGGCGTGAACGCATCCCATTCTCCCGCCTTCTGCGCCATGCCGGCGGCGGTCTGCGGAGTCGCGTCGACGGTAAGTCGCGAGCGCGCTATCGGCGCGATCGCATTTGCGGTGACGCCATAGCGGCTCATCTCGCGATCCACGATTATCGCCATCGCGGCGACCGCCGCCTTTGCCGATCCGTAGTTGCTCTGTCCCGCGTTGCCCAGGATGCCCGAGTCGGAGCTGGTGTTGATGAGCCGGCCACTGAGCACGTTGCCGGCCTTGTGCTGCTCGCGCCAGTAGGCGGTCACGTGACGGGCGACGTTGAACGAGCCTTTCAGATGGACTGAAATGACCGTGTCCCAGTCTTCTTCGCTCATGTTGAACATCATGCGGTCGCGCAGGATGCCCGCGTTGTTGACGACGATGTTGAGCTTGCCGAAGTTGTCGATTGCGCAATCGATGATCCGCTTGGCGGCCTTGAAGTCGGTCACGCTCTCGAAGTTGGCGACTGCCTCGCCGCCGGCGGAGCGGATTTCCTTGACCACGTCCTCGGCCGGGGAACGCGACTGCCCTGTCCCGTCGAAGTGGCCGCCGAGGTCGTTGACGACGACCTTGGCTCCATGCTTGGCCAGCAACAACGCCTCTTCGCGCCCGATGCCGCGGCCGGCGCCGGTAATAACTGCAACTTTGCCTGTTAATAGTGCCATTTTGCTAATTCCTCTTCTCTTTCTCGCTGGGGTTTGGAGCTTGTTGGGCGATTTCGCCCGGTCCTTCTACATCGAAGTCTTCTCTTGGTTCCATCAGGGATTCGTCCAGATGCGCGGGCAGCTCGTAGATGAGGTCGATTGTCATCTTCGACTTATCCTGGTCGCTCGGGAACAGCATGATGCTGCCGGGACCCCCCTTGTAGTGGAAATCGCACGACCAGGTTTTGCGCGCCGGCATGATCAGCGACGAGGTGATGTGAAAGTCGTTCTTCTTCAGCTCGTCCTTGTAAAACGCAACCATCTGGGGCATCTGTGCGTCGGCGCTGAACAGAATCTCGCGCATCGCACCCTTGGGTTTGCGGACATGTTCGATCTTGGCGCCCGGATATATCGGCATCGACTTGTACAGGTCCGGCGGCAACGCCTTGCTGGGCTCGTCGGGCTCGGCCATCGAGGTCTGCACGGCAGCGGGCGCGACGGGAGCGGCTACCGGCGCGGTTTTGCAAGCCGCCAATCCGAGCATGCACATTGCGGCTAACGCACCCCGCCTGAACAAACCGGGCCGCTGCACCGTCCTGATCAATGGTGGATTTAGATTTCTCAAAAGCGTCAATCGACCAAAAAAACAACGACCGCATCGCGGTCAACCTACGGCGTGTTCTGGCAAGTTTCTGGATAGACGTGAGGGGCCAAGAAGTCAAGGCAACAAGAGGCTTCGCGGTGTCGCGAGCGGCCAGTTTACGGTAGTCGCCGGCATGGCAAATGGCGTAGAGTAAATTTCACGCGGACCCGATAATCGAGCGTGGTGTGAGCGTTTGCGCGGCGTGGGATTCGCTCATTTGCAATCGCGGGCGAATTGGTCAATTATTTTTACGTTCGCGCGCGGCGACTCTTGACAAATACTTTCTATTGTTGCATTCAAACTTTTCGCGCCATCACAGACGATTTGACCGGCGGGCGGGAGCCCAATCTGTGAAAATAGGGCTTGCGACCGGTTCAAGGGAGAACCGCAAAGGCAGCTTGGGACAGTTACGCAACGGTTCGGGCGGGTCCAAAATTTCACCGCTCAAATTTATTTCAAACTCGAGAGGATAAGAGATGCAAAGCAACTTCGGTATTTTGTCGATGATTCAGCAGGGCTACTATGCAACGTATCCCCTGCTCTTCATTTCGGTCGTCTGCCTGGCGATAATTTTCGAACGCGTATGGGCGCTGTGGGGTGTCGGACCCAAGACGGCGAAGCTGGCCGACGTGCTGATTCCTCAGCTGCGGCAGGGCAAGTTCAACGAAGCGTTGCAGGCCACGCAGGCGCGCGCCACGGCCGCCGAGCGCATCTATCACACCCTCATTTCGGGTTCGCAGACGATGGATCGGGATCATCTGCTCGAGCTCGACGACGAGCGCCGTTACCAGGAAGGCCTCGAGTTCAAGCGCTACATCTGGGTGCTCGCGACCGCGGGCGCATCGGCGCCGTTCATTGGGCTGTTCGGCACGGTCGTTGGTATCCTCGTGGCGTTCCAATCGATGGCAATCATGGGCACCGGCGGTTTCTCGGTCGTCGCAGCCGGTATTTCGGAAGCCTTGATTTCGACGGCGCTTGGACTCGGCGTCGCGATCATCGCGGTTATCTTCTACAACTATTTCTCGGTCAAGATTGAGAACATCAGCGCCATCCAGCACATCAACGACGACCGTCTGATCGACGCTACACTCCAGGGGAGACAGGCGCGTGGCAATTAGCGGACCACATTCCAGCGGTGGTGGCGGCGGCGTTTTTGCCGACATCAATATCACGCCGCTGACCGATATCTTTCTGGTTCTGCTCATCATCTTCATGGTGACGACCTCTGTCACGATCGAATCTGCCGCCCACGTCGATCTGCCCAACGCGACCAATACCGCGCCGGAGAACAAGGGCGTCATCGTGACCTATACCGCCCAGCACGAGCTGTTCGTGAACTCGAAGGACGTTCCCGAGCGCGAACTCCGCTCGAGCCTGGGCGAGGCGCTGAGCAAAGTGGACCAGAAGATTGTCGTGTTCCAGGGTGATCGCAAAGTGCTGCTCGGCGACATGGTGCGAATCCTGAATATCGCCAAGGCCGCCGGCGCCGAACAAATTGCAATCGCGGCCAAGCGGGTTACCGGTGCGCAACTAGCCAACTCCTCAGGTGGTGGAGGTTGATCGGGCCGGCCCCGGTGGCTGACCTGAGCATCGATACACGCAGAGGTATTTGCCCATGGCAATGAGTAGTAACAAAGGCGGCGGGGTGTTCGCCGATATCAACATCACCCCGTTGACCGATATCTTTCTCGTCCTGCTGATCATCTTTATGGTGACGACGGCGGTGACGATCGAGTCCGCTGCCCACGTCGATTTGCCCAAAGCTGAAGCTGCGGCCAACCCAAACGAAAAGCCCAAGGGCATCATCGTGTCGTACACCGCCGACCATCTGATCTATTTGGGCGACAAGCAGCTCACCGAGCCCGAGTTGGTGCCCCAGCTTCATGACGCGCTTGCGAATTCGACCGACAAAATTGTGATTTTCCAGGGCGACCCAAAGGTTATACTCGGTGATATGGTTCGTATTCTGGATATGGCCAAGTCGGCGGGCGCAGAGGCGATAGCCATCGCCGTGTCTTCTCTCCCTCCCGGGGGCGCCGCTGCCGGAGCGCCGGGAGGCGGAGCGTAGGAATTTGATTTTCGGACGGCTCACGCGTCGCCGCGACGATCGCGCGGCTTTAAGTCTAGTCAATGAGGATCTCGGCCTCGGTCGCGCCAAGCGTGGCCCAAGCGGGGAGCACGTTTTTATATGATCGCAGCAATTATTATTTTGCTTGTCCTCTCGACGTTCGTCGTCGCTTTCATCTTCTACCGCATTATCGGCAAACGAGAGCTCGCGGCCGAGGCGCGCCGCGAAGAAGACGAAGCTGACGCGACCCGTCTTCAGAAGATGAAAGATGCGCTCGGTCTGCTGATCGGCCCCTTTCCGCTGTCGGTCGCCCTTCACGTGCTCGCCCTGCTCTTCCTGATCATCACGGTGCACGAGCAGCGCGGGCGCGAGTTGATCATGGTGAACCTCGAAGCGGGCGGCGGCGGCGGTGGCGGCAACGAGATGCAGGATCTCGACATGCCCGAAGTGCCGATGCCCGAGACAACGCAGCAGCAGATGGAGCAGCCGACCGCGGTCGACACCTCGCAGGCCGTTGGACTCGCCAATGACTACGTGCGCGCAGCCGGCGGCGGCGGAATCGGCATCGGCCGTGGCGGCGGCATGGGCTCGGGCTACGGTCACGGCATCGGCTCGGGCTTCGGCGGGTTCATCGGCGAACTGCGGCGCAAGGGACTGGACGTGGTGCTGGTCGTCGACGGGACCGGCTCGATGAAACTGATCATCGATGACGTCAAAGCCAAGATGCAGCAACTGGTGCAGTCGATTCACCGGCTGGTGCCAATCGCGCGAATCGGAATAATCGTGTTCGGCGGCAAGGGCGAGAAGATGAATGTCCAGCCGCTGACGCTGTCGCCGCAAAAGCTCACCGACTTCCTCAACGGCATCCAGGCGATGGGCGGCGGCGAATGGGAAGAGGATACGTTTGGCGCGTGCGAGTTTGCGATGAGCAAGATGGACTGGAAGCCGTACGCCAAAAAGGTGGTCGTGCTGGTCGGCGATTCTCCCCCACACAAGGAGGACTTCGGACCGCTGCTCGCTCTGATCCGGCAGTTCAAAACCAACAACGGCACCTTCAACACGGTGGACGTGGCGGCCGAGGAGCACGAGCGTTTCGAGCGCGAGTTCTGGCTCAAGGTGCATCGGGAAGAGCCGCCGAAAATCTCGCCGTTGCCGGAGTTCTACCGGCAGACGCAGGCGGCGTACAAAGTGCTGGCTACCGCAGGTGGCGGCTCGATGAAATCGCTGACCAAGGACGCGCACATCAACCAACAGGTGCTGATCCTGGCCTTCGGCGAGCAATGGCAGTCGCAGGTCGCGTCGTTCGGCCGCGGGCTCAACAGTCCCAGCCCGTAAATATTTGCGCCCGGTCAATCGTCCACTAGAATGGTGGCCGGGATGCCATGAAAAATCTCAAGATGCTCAGCGCGGTCGCCCTTGCGGCCGCGCTTTCGTTTTCGCTGGATGCGCCGCGTGCACATGCGATGGACTTGCAGCACGCGCGCGCGCAGAAAGACCTCTCGCCTGCCCTCCAGCAGTCGCTCCAGGATAAACTTTCCGATGTCGCCGAGCCTTACTTTTCCGAGCAGGATGAAAAAAAAGCCAAGGGTCAGGTGTACCTCGACCTCCAGCAAAAGTTCGAGTACCTGCCGACCTACGGCCCGCATAATCATCTGGTCGTGAGCTGCAAGCTCGGCGGCGTCGAGTACGACCCTGCCAAGCCAGGAACGGCCAAGGGCCTCGCCACCGGCAAGCTCAAGTACCTGGTCTTCACCTACGCGCTTGACGGAAAACAATGGGTCTCCGTCGCGAAGCCCAAGTGGGAATCGCAGGACCTCGGCGCCGCGGGCGCCAAGCAAATGAGACAGAACCTGGCTCGCGGCGAGCAGCGCAAGGCCGCGATGGAAAAAACGGCCCACACCCACGCCGCCGCCTCCGCCGCCGCAGCAGCCGCGCAGAAGGCCGCCGATCGCTCCGGCCAATA
>CALAOW010000073.1 GCA_937889395.1 uncultured Pseudomonadota bacterium
CCCTGCACCCAGTGAAAGGAAAAAAGAGAAGATGCGGGACTTCGTCCCTGTTAGAAGGGGTTAATCAAGAAAGAACCCGCGCGCCCGTCTTTTGTGTCATCGCTGAGCGGAGGGAAGGATCCGGGGTCCCTCGGCTTCGCTCGGGATGACACAAGGAGGTGACACAAAGAAGGGAGCGGCTCCGGTCGGGATGACGGATTAAGAACGTGATGACAGAATGACACGCGCATCGCCCTTTCAGTCGCGGGTCATCGCGATTGCGCGCAGGGGGGCCTCGGCCTTGAGCATCGCCTCCTCGAGCTCGCGCGCGGGCTGCGAGCCGACCACGATGGCGCCCCCGACGCCGATCGAAATCGCGCCGTCGGCGACAACGATGGTGCGTATAACAATTGAAAAATCCGCCGCGCCGGAAATCGAAAGGAAGCCCAGAGCGCCGGAATAAATTCCCCGCGCCTGGTTCTCAAGGCGATCGATGATCTCCATGGTCCGAAGTTTCGGCGCGCCGGTCATGGAACCACCCGGAAACGCGGCCATCAAACAGTCGATCGCGGTCACTCCTGGCCGCAGGCATCCGCGCACCGTGCTCACCAACTGATGGACCGTGGCGTAGCTCTCGACTTCCATCAGGCGGGGCACCTCGACCGTGCCGATCTTGCAGACGCGGCCGAGATCGTTGCGAATCAAGTCCACGATCATGAGGTTCTCGGCGCGCTCCTTTTCGCTGGATTGCAGGGCGCGGCGGATGCGATCGTCGTCGGCAGGGGTCCGCCCGCGCGGCGCGGTGCCCTTTATCGGCCGCGATTCAACATTGCCGGCGCGATCGATCTTGACAAAGCGTTCGGGCGAAGCGCTCAGGATCGACAGCCCCGGAAAACTGAGAAAGGCCGCGTACGGCGCGGGGTTGATCGCGCGCAGAACGTTGTAAGTGGCTAGCGGCTCGATTCGCGCCTGCGGAAATATTTTATTGGTCAGGCAGATTTCGTAGGATTCGCCGCGCCGCAACTCATGCAGGCATCGTTCGATCAGTTTCAGGTACTCCGGCGGCGAATGCTGATAGCGCAGCGGGATCGGGACCTCGGGGCGGGCGGGGGCGGGCGCGGCAGGCCGGGCAGGGAGGCGGCGCAGATGCGCCTCGATCGAATCGAACCAGCACTCGCTTTCATCGGCGCCGTCTCCGACGGGCGCGATGCAGACCAGATAGGTGACGGCGGCCAGGCGATCGATTGCGATCAGCCGGTCGGCAAACAGGAAGTAAGCATCCGGAGTGGCCGACTTGCAGGCGAAGCCGGCGCCGCATTCACGCTTCAGTTCATAGCCAAGGTAACCTACAAAACCGCAGGTAAAATCAAAGGGCAAATCGGCAGGAGCAATGCGCACCTGCTCAATAAATTCCCGCAGGTACTCGAACACACTATTCTCGATCCGGCGGATGCCTGATGAATCGGCGACGGTGACTGTACCACTGTGAGTATCGTACAGGACTTTGAAACTGTAAGGACCCGAACTATCGCCCATGAAGGAGAAGCGCGACAGGCCGGGAACGATCAGGCTGCTGTCCAGCCAGAATGCGCTTGGCGAACGGCCATAAGATGCGGCAAACACGGCTTGCGCGTCGGGACAGATATCGAGACGTCGCGAGCGAAGCTGAAACTTCGGATGGCGATCCGCGGTCGGCTCGGCGGCCGGCCGGAGGGCGGACTTTGCGGGCGGAGAAGGCGGCTGCGGACGGCGTTTGCGAGTCTGTTTGAAGGAATGGGACAGATCGCGAAAATTCGCCAATATCCGATGGCCATAGTCGCTGCAGATCGATTCGGGATGAAATTGAATGCCCCAGATCGGCCGATCCCCGTGGCGGAGGCCCATGACCACGCCGTCGTCGGTCCAGGCAATTGCCACCAGAGGGGCCGGGATGGGAGGCACGACGCATAGCGAATGATAGCGAACGGCAGAAAAGGGGGAAGGCACGCCCGCGAACAGAGGATCGCCACGGTGATAGACTTGGGCGACCCGGCCGTGCATCGGCTCCGGCGCAAGTGCGACGGCGGCGCCAAACGCATCGCCGATTCCCTGATGACCCAGGCAGACGCCGAGGATCGGCGCCGGGGCGAACAGGATCGCGTCGCGGGAGACGCCAAAGTCGCGGTGGTTTTGAGGGCGTCCGGGCCCCGGCGAAATAACAATATTGTCGAAGCGGTAATTTTTCAGATCATCCCAGGCAAGCTGATCGTTTTTTATGACGATGGGTTCCTGTCCGTTTACCTGCGCTATGAGCTGAAACAGGTTGAACGTGAAGGAATCGTAATTATCGATCAGAAGAGTTTCGATCATTTCGCGCCGCGCTGAGATTGCATCCGCTCCCGCCGAAGGTGGAAGCATCGATCGCGAAGCGGCGGGAGGCAAGGCATCGAGTCGGCGTTCCGGACGGCTGGGGCTGGTCTCTGTGGACCGAAGCCGGGTTGCGGCTTGCCGAGGGAGACCGTTCGGTTTACAAGGAGAGTTGACATCGGAGAGGCAAAACGGAAATCCCGGGTTGTTGTTTTTGGCTGACGTCGATTATTGAACAACTACGGCTTTCGCTTCAGGAGGAAGAGATGAAACCAGGACTTCGCATCGCGGTTGCTGCTGCCAGTATGCTGTTGTTGAGCTGTTGGTCATTGACGGCGCACGCCGAGGATAGCAAGTACACCGTCAAGACGGGCTATCTGACTTGTCACGAAGCGTCGGGATGGGGATTTGTGTTCGGATCTTCGCGCGAACTCAAATGCTCATACTCGTCCAATGGCGGAAGAGTCGAATACTACGGCGGAAGCGTCTCGAAGTTCGGCGCAGATATCGGCTATCTCAAATCGTCGGTGATCTTGTGGGCGGTCGCCGCGACGACCAAGGATCTCAAGCCTGGGGCGTTGGAGGGGCACTACGGCGGTGTGACCGCGAGCGTCACGCTCGGTGCAGGTGCGGGCGCAAACGTCCTGGTCGGAGGCTTCGATCAGTCGATCGCGCTTCAGCCGGTATCCGTCGAAGGGCAGAGCGGACTGAACGTCGCGGCCGGGGTCGCGGAGATCACCCTCAAGTACCGCAGCGAGACAGAACCGCGCTGAACAATCCTGCCGACGCACGCGACATCTACGCGGCTGCCGGCGAAACCCAGCGCCTGATTATCGCGCGCTCGATACTGGGCTAGGCGTCGCGCGATCTTAGGCAGGCGGGCCCGCGCCGAGAGCCTCAACGCTCCAGGTGCAGGTGACACAAAATTAACGGGCGCGCGCCGCATTGGACGCGCGCCCGTTGTCGATGGGTCCGAAGATCTAGAAAGGATGATGAACCGGCTCTCCGGTGGACGGATCCAGCAAGAGCGGGAAGTTCCGCGGCTGGGGATACTCGAAGGAAATGTTTTCCGGGAAGATCACTACAGGCTGGTTTCTCGGACGACGGTGATGTTGATACTAATGAGTTCGAAACAGCCTGACATGATTGCGACAAAACGATGAAGACCGTCGATTCGGCGGCGGCAGCGGGCGTGACGGGCGACGCAAACGGGTGGGCTTCTGAGGAAATCCTTGTCGTTTTGCGGCGGTTTTGGGGCTTTGAGAGTTTGCGGCCGCTGCAAGCGGAGGCTATTCAGGCCGGACTCGAGCGGCGCGACTCCTTAGTCGTGATGCCGACCGGGGGTGGGAAGTCGCTATGCTATCAGGTGCCGCCTGCAGTCGCTGGACGCACCGACATCGTTGTCTCACCACTTATCGCGCTGATGAAGGATCAGGTCGATGCGCTCCGTCTATGCGGCTATCCCGCGGCGGCGCTGCATAGCGGGATGGACCAGTCGGAGATTCGCGGCGTCGAGCGCGAGATCGCCGCCGGCCGCCATCGTCTTATCTTCGTCGCACCGGAGCGTTTACTCACGCCGCGTTTTCTGGAGCTTGCGGCGCGGCTGGAGGTTTCCAGCTTCGCGATCGACGAAGCACACTGCATCAGCCAATGGGGGCACGATTTCCGGCCCGAATATCGCCGGCTCGCGGAGCTGAAGACGCGCTTTCCGAGCGCGAGCGTTCACGCCTACACCGCAACCGCGACCGAGCGCGTGCGCCGCGACATCATCGAGCAACTCGGGCTCGAAGAGCCAACGGTGCTGGTCGGATCCTTCGATCGCCCGAATCTTCTCTACCGGGTGCGTCCGAAGCTGGATGTGAACGCGCAAATCGCGGATACGATCCGGCGGCATAAAGGTGAGGCGTCGATCGTCTATAGCATCAGCCGAAAAGACACCGAGCACATAGCGGCGTACCTCGCATCGGAGGGCGTCCGCGCCGCGCCTTATCATGCCGGGATGGAACAGGACGAGCGCCGTCGCACGCAGGACCGCTTCGCCGCCGAGGAAATCGACGTGGTGGTGGCAACGGTTGCGTTCGGCATGGGAATCGACCGCAGCGACATCCGATGCGTGATCCACGCGGCGATCCCGAAATCGATCGAGGCCTACCAGCAGGAGACCGGGCGCTCCGGCCGTGACGGCTTGCCCGCGGAATGCGTGCTGTTCTACTCGGCGGCCGACGTGATTCGCTGGCAGAACCTGATGAAGCGGAGCGCCGAAGAAGCGGCGGCTCCTCCTGAAGTGGCAGAGAGCGGCAGACTGCTCCTTGAGGAGATGCGCCGCTTCGCCACGGTCGTTCGATGCCGTCATGCCGCTCTGTCGGCCTACTTTGGCGAAATTTACTCAGGAGCAAATTGTGCCGCATGCGACTTTTGCCTGGGCGAGGTTGAGGGCGTCGCCGATTCGACCGTGCTGGCGCAAAAGGTGCTCTCCTGCGTTGCGCGCGTCGAGCAGCGCTTCGGCGTCGAGCACGTCGTCGACGTGCTGAGCGGCGCGAGCAGCGAACGGATGCGGCGGTGGGGCCACGAAAAGCTTTCCACCTATGGCATCCTGAAGGATCTGCCCCGCAAGACTTTGACCAACCTGGTCTATCAGCTAATCGATGCCGGCATCCTGGAGCGCACGCCAGGCGACCGCCCGGCGCTGAAGCTGAACGCCATGTCATGGGAGGTGATGCGCGGCGGACACGCAGTCAGTCTGCTACAGGCAAAGAAGCCCAAATCAACAAGGACCCGAATCGAAGAAGCCTCCTGGCGCGATGTGGACGAGGCGCTGTTCGAGAGTCTGCGCAAACTCCGCCGCGAAATAGCTGCCGAGCGCGGCGTCGCCGCCTTCGTAATCCTGCACGACGCCACGCTTCGCGAACTCGCCAGCGTCCGGCCCACAACCATGGAAGCGATCCGCCACATCCGCGGGATCGGCGAGAAAAAACTCACCGACTTCGGCGCGCGCGTAATCGAGTGCATTAAGTCTCACGGTTAAGACGCAAAGTTAAGATTTCTCGCGCGATCCTGGGCAGCCCGAGCCGCGCTCCGGACCTTGCATCCGACGCCACTTCGCACCAGGCTTTTGCGCGGCTGCACACGCGAACTGCCGCCGAGTCACCGGGCCCGCGTTTCGGGTGTTTCGGGCTCACGCATCGCGAATCCAGAGTATAGTTCGCGAGATTGGCTGAGCCAGGACGAAACGCCCCGTTTGGTTATCCAAGTGACGATGATCCACGATCCAAAGATACATTTGCTGACTAGTACTGATATCGTGATTCTCGAAGAGTAGGCGCGGAAAATTACTATCGGACGAGTATGAAGTAAGGCTTCAATGAGGAATCAGGAGTAATCACGATGAAGAGACAGATAGGCAGTGCAGCGGCGTTGATTGGTATCGCATTCCTGCTCGGTACCGCGGTCGTCGGATGCGAAAAGGACACTACTACGACAGTCCCCGTAGCCGGCGAGCAAGGACCGCCAGGAGCACCGGGCGCTCCCGGCGCAGCCGCTCCGGCGCAGGGCTCCGAGAAAACCTCGGAGTCATCGACCACGACTACGAGCGATAAGAATGCGGGTGGCTCTACCACGACCACCGACAAAAGCTCGAGCCAAAAGACAAACTAATCGCATCAGAACAATCGGGGGCGGCTCGGTATCGGGCCGCCCTCATCTTGCCCGCCCGTTCGAGCAATTCACCCTGTCACTCTAGCGCCGTTTGCGCGCGATACGAGCGGCGTTGTATTGAATCAATTACATTTGCCCGCACGGATTCCCTCAGTAAGGAGATTCACAATGCCCGGATACACCATGACTATCGACGGCCAGTCGGTGAAGGGATCGACATCCACCGGCGTGATCAATCCTGCCACCGGAAAGGTCTTCGCCGAGGTTCCCAATTGCACCAAGGCCGAACTCGATCAGGCGATGTCCGCCGCGCAGCGTGCGTTTCCCGCCTGGAGCCGCGACATCAACGCGCGGCGCAAAGTCCTCCAGGAATGCGCGGTTGCATTGCAGCAACCGCCTGAAGGGCTGGCGCGGACTCTGACCATGGAGCAGGGCAAGCCGCTGGACAAGGCGGGGCAGGAAATCATGGGCACCTCGATGTGGTGCGCATACACAGCGATGCTCGATTTGCCCAGCGAGGTACTCCAGGACACGCCGCAGGGCAAAATCGAAATAAAGCGCAAACCGCTCGGCGTCGTCGCCGCGATCACGCCATGGAATTACCCGCTGATGCTGGGGATGTGGAAGATCGCGCCGGCGCTGCTCGCCGGCAACACCGTCGTGCTGAAGCCTTCGCCGTTCACGCCGATAACCACGCTGATGCTTGGCGAGATCCTGCGCGACATTGTCCCGCCCGGGGTTCTCAACGTGGTCTCCGGCGGTGACGAGCTCGGTGCGTGGATGACCAGTCATCCGGCGCCGAGAAAGATTTCATTCACCGGCTCGGTTGAGACCGGCAAGAAGGTTGCTGCGGCAGCCGCGCCGGATCTGAAGCGGGTTACGCTCGAGCTCGGCGGCAACGACGCCGCGATCATTTTGTCGGACGTGGATCCGGCGGCGGTGGCGCCGAAGATTTTCTGGGGTGCGTTCGAGAACTCCGGGCAGATCTGCAGCGCGATCAAGCGGGTGTACGTTCCAGAAAAGATGTACGCCGCGTTGCTCGAGAAGCTTGGCGAGATCGCGCGCGGCGTCAAGGTGGGAGACGGGCTCGAGGCCGGGACCCAGCTCGGTCCAATCAACAACAAGCCCCAATTCGAGCGGGTGACTGAGCTGGTCGAGGACGCCAAGAAGCACGGCGCGAAGATTGTCTCCGGCGGCGCGCGCGTGGGCAAGGAAGGTTACTTCTTCGCCCCCACGATCGTCGGAAATATTTCCGATGGCGTGCGGCTCGTCGATGAAGAACAATTCGGCCCCGCGCTTCCAGTCATTCCCTACAAGGATGTCGATGATGCGATCCGCCGTGCGAACGCGACCCACTTCGGGCTGAGCGGTTCCGTATGGTCCAACGATTCGGCGCGCGGCGCTGAGGTGGCGTCGCAACTGGAGTGCGGTTCGGCCTGGGTCAATCAGCATGTTGCGATCGCACCGAATCTTCCGTTCGGCGGAGCCAAGTGGTCCGGGATTGGCGTGGAGAACGGCCCTTGGGGTCTGCTCGGCTTTACGGAAATCCAGGTGGTTAACTCGGTCAAGCTGTGAGGCGCGCGCATCGAAGACATCTTATAGTGTGATTAGAACTGTTGCTTGCGCGGTATCGTGAAATTCGAGGATACCCCGGGGAGGGGCGGCGTTTTTCTGAAATGGGACACTACGACGAATACAAGCGGCGAGTCCTGCGCATCACCCAACGGCTGTCCGCCGATGGTTACTTCGGATCGAAGTCCGGCAGCGCGGGCAACGTCTCGATGCTCGTCGAGGACGAGGACGCCGTCGTCGTCACGCCGACGCGCCTTCGGTACGACGTGATGACGGTCGAGGACATCTGCGTCGTGGGCTTCGACCTCGCTCGAATCGAGGGCGAGCGCAAACCGTCGATCGAAACTCCCATGCACGTAGCGACGTACAAAGTGCGCGCCGACGTGAGCGCCGTCATTCATACCCATCAGACGTTCGCGAGCGCGCTCAGCGTGCTGAACCAGCCGATCCCGCCGCTGTTCGACGAAGTCACGCTGGCAATAGGCAATACCATCGACGTCGTGCCCTACGCCCTGTCAGGCTCGCGCGAACTGCACGACAACGTCGCGCGCAAGCTCGCTAATCGATGCCATTGCTACATAATTCAGAACCACGGCGCGCTTTGCATCGGTACCGATCTCGATAAGACTTTCACTTTTGTAGAGTTGCTCGAGAAGTCCGCCACGATCTATATGCGAGCGCTGGCGACCGGCAAGCCGGTGACCGTTCTTCCTGCCAAGATTGTCGCGCAGCTTCACTCCGAGATGATCGCGCGCCAGGATCGCGAAATCGCGCGCAAGCAAGAACGCCACATCGCGCGGATCAAAGCTGTTCCCGAAGCGGAGCCGAGTCACTAATGAGCGGCCCGGTGGTGACGCTCGGCGCGCACGTCCTCGACATCCTCGGCCGCTACGTGACTCATATCCCCGAGGGGCAAGGCAGCGTATTGCTCGACGAGATTCGGCTCGCACCGGCTGGGTCTGCGGCGGGCACGGCAGTTGGCCTGGCGAAATTGGGACTCGCGGTTGCGACGGTGGGCGCCGTCGGCGACGATGCCTTGGGAGACGTACTTATCCGCGCGTTGAACGGCTTCGGCGTCGACACCAGCCACGTTATTCGCAAGCCCGGCGTCCAGACCTCGGCCAGCATCCTGCCGATTAGACCGAACGGAGACAGGCCTGCGCTTCATGCGATCGGAGCCAACGCCGTCTATTCGATCGACGACGTACCCTGGCCGTTGATCGAGCGCGCGGCGCATCTGCATCTCGGCGGCAGCGATTCGATGCGCGGACTCGGGCGCGATGGAGCCGCGCAGATACTCCGGCGCGCACGCGACAGCGGCGCGACCACCAGCATGGACATCCTGAGCGAAGGCTCGCCCAAGCTCCTCGCCATCCTGAAGCCGTGTCTGCCATTCGTTGATTGGTTCATGCCCAACGCCGATCAAGCTTGCAAGCTCACGGGATCACACGCACCCGAAGAGGCAGCCCAGCACCTGCTCGACCTCGGCGTGCGCGGAGTTGTGCTCACGATGGGCGGCGATGGCAGCCTCCTAATGACTGCGCGCGAGAAGGTGCATCTGGCGGCACACGATATCGCGGTAGTTGACACGTCAGGATGCGGCGACGCGTATTGCGCCGGCTTCATTTGCGCGATCCGGCTGGGTTGGCCGCCGTCGGAATGCATGAAGCTCGGCAATGCCGCGGCAGCGTTGGTGGCGCAAGGCCTGGGCTCGGACGCCGGCATCCGCGATTTGGCCAAAACCGTCCTCTACATGCGCGAGACTCCCTTGCGTTCGAGCTGACGCAGCCTGAAATATATATTTGCGAGTGACTATTGGAGTGGCTAATCAGCCCGGATATGGATAGCCATTCGCGAGCGCCCGGGCCAGCGACGCATCATAGCCATATATGTCATCGAAGAAGCGGACTTCGCCATCCGGCT
>CALAOW010000074.1 GCA_937889395.1 uncultured Pseudomonadota bacterium
TGGGCGCCTTAGCTGTACTTGCGCTCCTGCCACCAGGGAAAGTACGCGGGCATGTCCTTCGAAATCTTGTCCGGAAATTTTGCCGGACGTTTCTCCAGAAATGACGCGACCCCTTCCCTCACATCCGCCGAAGAGCCTCGCGCGAAGATTCCGCGGCTGTCCACCTTGTGCGCTTCCATCGGATGGTCCGCGCCCGCCATCTTCCATAGCATCTGGCGAATCAACGCGACCGACACTTGCGGGGTGTTGTCGGCTATCTCGCGCGCGAGCGCGCGCGCTGCTGGAATAAGTTGTTCGGGTTTGTAGATCTTTTTGATCAGCCCGCCTTCGAGCGCCTCCTCGGCTCCGAAAACGCGCCCTGTGAACGTCCACTCCAGCGCCTGCGCGATGCCGACGATCTTCGGCAGGAACCAGCTCGAGCACGCCTCCGGCACCATCCCGCGCCGCGCGAACACGAAACCGAAGCGCGCGTTTTCCGACGCCAGCCGCACATCCATCGCCAGTTGCATCGTCACGCCGACGCCCACCGCCGGCCCGTTCACCGCCGCGATCACCGGCTTCAGACAATCGAAGATGCGCAGGGTCAGCAGTCCGCCGCCGTCGCGAATCGCTTCATTGCTCCAATCCACGCTGCCGTCGGCCCTGATCGCGGAGCGCCGATCCGCGCGTTCCTCGCGCGTCGAGTCGAACGTCCTGGGACCCGCCGACAGGTCCGCGCCCGCGCAGAATGCGCGCCCCGCGCCGGTCACGATGATCGCGCGCACGTTGTCGTCCGCGTCGGCCTTGTCGAACGCGTCGATCATCTCGTCCATCATGGTGGCGGTGAAAGCGTTGAGCTTCTCCGGCCGGTTGAGCGTGATGGTCGCGATATTGTCCGCGACCTCGTAAACGATCTGTTCATACGCCATCAACTAATCTCCGTCGCTGCCCGTAACTTCTACTTCACAAACAGCATCAGTGCTTCGTACACTAGCGCGGGCTTCTGCGAACCTACGACCTGGATTTCCGTCTCCCGCGTGAGCATCGTGCCCAGCGGCCGCGGCTCGACCGCGGTCAGCCGCGAGCGCGCGTGGACGCTGGCGCCGGCAGGCACCGGCGCGACGAAGCGCAGCTTGTTCGCGCCGTAATTTACCACGTTACGAAATCCCGTGATCGTGTAATCCTCTTTGCTCCTGAACGCCGGCAGCAGGCTCAGGGTCAGAAAACCATGCGCCACCGGTCCGCCGAACGGACTTTCTTTCTTGCACCGCTCGATATCGATATGAATCCACTGACGGTCACCGGTCACGTCGGCAAATTGATTGATTTTTTCCTGCGTCACTTGAATCGGCTCGCTCCACGGACCGAATTCCTTGCTGATCTTCGCCGTCAGAGCCGCAATATCGTCAACCTTGATCGTCTGCATATTTTTTTCTCCGTTTTTCGGTTTTGGGGATCGATTGTCTAACCAACTCAGTTGCAACTTGCAACTTAACCGTTCCTGGTCGCGGCTATCACCATCCAGCCGGCCGCGGCGTGCAGGCATTTCGATGTGAACCCCGCCTGCGCGAGGATTGACTCCAACTGGCTGAATGTAAACGCTTCAACTCCGATGCTCGAAATGAATTTGAACCACTGCTGCGCGATCCAGCCGTCCGCGCGGCGCGACGTGGCGATCGTAAAACGCCCGCCGGGTTTCAGCACCCGGCCCACTTCGCCGATTACGCGGCCGATGTCGGGAAAAAGGTGCAGCGCCCCGCAACAATTCACCACCTCGAATTGACCCGGCTCGAACGGCAGCGCCATCGCGTTGCCGTGCAGCAGCATCAAGTTGCCGATTCCTTCCTCCCGCACCATCCGCGACGCGTAATGCAGCATCGGCATAGACAGATCCAGGCCCACCACGGCGCCCGCGCCGATTTTCCGCGCAAACCGGCGCGCGTAGATTCCCGGTCCGCAGGCAAGATCGAGCAGGAATTCCGTCTTGCCGAGCACCGCCGCGTCGGCAATCAGCGCGTACTCGTCCTCGAAGCCGATGCCCATGATAATTTTGGCCACCGAACTGCGCCGCCACAATCGGCTCTCGTAAATCCGGATGAGCGGGTCGAATTGCATGGACCGCTGCGCGAAATTCGGCTTTTGGGTTGTTCCGGGAAGAAGGTCGATTACGCCCCCATCGACCGGGTACTTTGCCGAACACTGGGGGCACACATAATCGAGGTGCGCCGCCGCTGGTGCGGCCAACTTGCCGCGTCCGCAGGCGGGGCAAAGGATAGGCACGCGAAGTGGTTCGTCTGCCGCCTTCATGATTCGCCCTCTGTGTAAGGTGTTTTCCCGCCGGCGCGCTCGGATACAGCGCCAGGCCGGGGCTCACACGCGGATTCTCGCCCTTACGCCCCGCTTTTACCAGAGCGCGATCGCGGCCCGCACCCCCCCATCAATTGCCGTGTGCCGAGCATTCAACGGGGGCCTTCTGATGGTTGGAGCAGGGTTCCCTTCTTCAGTGCCCGCTCCTTCATGATCGCGAAGAACACCGGCACAAGTATGAGGACGTGCATCGTCGAGGTGATCATTCCGCCGACGATTGGCGCGGCGATTGGCTTCATCACGTCGGAGCCGATCCCGCTCTCCCATAGAATCGGCGCGAGACTGAGCATCACGACTGCAACGGTCATCAGCTTGGGTCGAAGCCGCTGGACTGCACCCTCGATCACCGCCAACTCGATCTCCTCGTGAGTGAGCGCGCCGGCGGCGATGTGACGATTGAGAGCTTCGTGAAGATAAATCACCATGACGACGCCGGTCTCGACCGCGATGCCGAACAGCGCGATGTACCCGACCCATACGGCAACGCTGAAGTTGAAGCCCATCATGTATTGGAGCAGCAGCCCGCCCGTCATCGCATACACGGTCGGAAGGATCAGCACGATCGCTTCAGTCGCCGACTGGAAAAGCATGTAAAGCAGGACGAAGATCAGAACGAAAACGATCGGCAGGATGACCGTCACGCGCTTTCGCGCGCGCAACTGGAACTCATACTCTCCCGACCATTTCAGAGTGTATCCGGCGGGCAGATGCAGTTGGCGATCGAGCACCCGCTGCGCGCGGTTAATGTAGCTGCCGTAGTCGGATGTCGCGAGGTCAACATAGACGTAGCCGGTCAGCAGCCCGTCTTCATCCCGTATCATCGATGGCCCCGGGCCCAGGCTGATACGCGCGACCTCGCCGAGCGGGATCTGCGCTCCGGTCGGCGTCATGATCAATATTCGACGAAGCGCGTTCAGGTCGCTGCGATAATCCGCGAGATAGCGAACGTTGATCGAGTAGCGCTCGCGCCCTTCGACGGTGGTCGCGATATTCTCGCCGCCCATCCCGGAGCTGACCGCCCGCTGAACGTCTCCGACCGTCAGGCCATACCTCGCGGCGACGGCGCGGTCGGCATTCACGTTAATGTAGAATCCTTGAGAAACTCGCTCGGCGAAAATTCCCCGGGTGCCCGCAACGGGACCGAGTATTTCTTCGATCTGAGAACCTATCTGCTGAATCCGGTCGACGTCGGGACCCTGAATTTTGAGTCCGACCGGAGTTTTGATCCCGGTCAGCTCCATGTCGAGCCGGTTCTCGACTGGCATCGTCCAGGAGTTCGACAAACCGGGAAAATGCAGCCGGTCGTCCATCTCGGCGATGAGCTGGTCATAGGTCATGCCCTTTCGCCATTGGTCGCGCGGCTTGAGCATGATCGTGGTGTCGTACATGTCCAGCGGCGCATTGTCGGTCGCACTATCGGATCGACCGACGGTGCCGAACACACTCTCGACCTCTGGAAACGCGCGGATGATCTGATCCTGCTTCTGCATCAGATTCACCGCTGACGTGATCGGAATCCCGGGCAGCGCAGTAGGCATGTAGAGGCTCGATCCCTCATACAGCGGCGGCATGAACTGACTGCCGATCTTGAACAGCAGCGGAATCGTGAGCAGCAGGAAAATAACGTTGGCGGCAATCGTCAGCGCGCGATGACGCAGGCACCATCGGATCACCGGCAGATAAATGGCCTGGAAGAAGCGCGAGATGGGGTTGTTCTCCTCGGGGCGCAGCCGTTTGCCGCGTATGAAGAGGACCATCAGCACCGGGACCACCGTGATCGCGAGAACCGAGGAGAACGCAATCGCAAAAGACTTGGTGTAGGCCAGCGGACGGAACATCCGTCCCTCCTGCGATTCGAGCAGGAACACCGGCAGGAACGAGACGACGATGATGATCAGCGAGAAGAAAATCGGGCGGCCGACCTGTTTCGCGGCCGATAGCAGAATCCGCTGCCGTTCGGGTTCGGATATCGACTCGCCTTTCTGCGACGCCTCGTGCTGTGCCTCCGACAGGTGCCGGTACCCGTTTTCGACCATTACGATCGAAGCGTCGACGAGCACGCCTATCGCCAGCGCCAACCCGCCCAAGGACATGATGTTGGAGCTGATCTGCAGATAGTACATCGGGATAAACGTCGCGATGACCGCGATCGGCAGCGCAAGAATCGGGATCAGCGCCGAACGCAAATGGAAGAGAAAAACGATGATCACCAGGCTGACGATGATGGCCTCTTCGAGCAGATCGCGTTTCAGCGTGTTGATGGATTCCTGAATGAGTCCCGACCGGTCGTAGCCGGCGACGATTTCGACACCGCGCGGCAGAGTTTTTCGAATCTGAGCAAGCTTTTGCTTGACGCCATCGATGACGGTGAGGGCATTCTGCCCGTAGCGCATTACGACGATGCCGCCGACCGTCTCTCCGTCGCCGTTCCATTCAGCGGCGCCCTCGCGAAGATCGGGGCCCAGACTGACCACGCCGAGGTCCCTTATCAGCACCGGGGTGCCGTTGTTGGTTGCGACGGAAATTTCTTCCAATTCTGCCACCGAATGGACGTAGCCGAGGCCGCGGATCATGTAATCCACTCCCGACATCTCGAGCACGCGTCCACCGACTTCGCCGTTGCTGTCGCGGATTTTGTCGATCACCGTCTCCAGCGGGACCTTGAGCGCGAGCAACCGATTCGGATCGAGCTTGACCTGGTACTGCTTAACGAAGCCGCCGATAGTGGCGACTTCCGAAACCCCCGGCACGGTTTCGAGGGCATAGCGCACGTTCCAATCCTGCAAGCTGCGAAGGTCGGCGAGACTGTGAAGACGACTCTTATCGACCAGAGCGTATTCGTACACCCAGCCCGCGCCGGTCGCGTCGGGACCGATCGCGGGATTCACGCCAGCCGGCAACTTGCCGGCTATCTGTTGGAGGTATTCCAGCACGCGGCTGCGCGCCCAATAGATGTCGGTGCCGTCTTCGAACACGACGAACACATATGAATCGCTGGGCATCGTCTGCGCTCGGACTGCCTTCACATGCGGCGCAGCAAGCATCGCGGTGACGATCGGATAGGTCACCTGATCCTCGATGAGATTGGGCGGCTGGCCCATCCATTCGGTATGGATGATCACCTGGACATCGGAGATGTCCGGCAGCGCGTCGAGCGGGATCCGATCGAGCGACCAAACGCCCGCAAGCACCAGCGCCAGCACACCGACGGACAGGATGAAGCGGTTCGCATTACACCAGTCGATAGTTCTTTCGATCATCCTTCTTTCCTCACATCGCCATGGAGCCGCTGGCTGATACGTCCATCTGTTTGGTCGCGATCGTACGGCCTCCCTTCGACGCGACGATCGTCAGGCTCCAAGTGCCACCGCTAAGCAGTTCGATATTTGCGGCGTAGATGCCGTTGCCCCGGTCATCTGCGATGGCTTGCGCGCGCATCGCCGCCATTCCCATCGCCGGCATCGCCGCCATGTAGAAGGACACCGTCACTTTTGCGCCTGAGATTGCGGCGCCCTTGGAATCGCGGAGCGTCACGATCATCTTGTTGTGGCCGCGCACGAGGGGGTTGGGGTCGCTGGTGAACGCAATGCTTGCCTGGGGGACAGGCTGCGCCGATTGTCCAGCCGCATTCGCGCCTACCACCGGCGCAGCCGGCGCGAACGCGCCCGCGGCGGCCTGGAGTTGGCTTTCCGAGTCGATCAGGAAATTGGCGGAACTGACGATCTGCTGACCCGGCGCGAGTCCCTTGAGCACGATGAATTCATCGCCGACATGCGATCCCAACTCGACCTCGGCGGGAGTGAGATAACCGTCACCGCGATCGATGAACGCGACGTTGTGCGTGCCGGTCCGAAGAACCGCGGTGTCCGGGATGACAGTTTGCTCGCCCATCGGCAGATCCAGAGCAACGTGCGCGAACATCCCAGGAAGAAGCCGGCCTTTGGGGTTGTTGAACTCGCATCGCACTTTGGCGGTGCGGGTCATGGGATCGATCTGCGGCGAGATGAAATCGATGCGCCCATCGAAGTTCGTACCCGGATAAGCGTCCACAGTAACGGTTGCGGGATCGCCGGGATGAACCTTTGCGATCTCGTCCTGAAACACCGCCGCATAAATCCACACTTTCGACAGATCGGTGATCGTGAACAGGCGCGTGTCCGGTTGCACGTACATGTTAGGCAGCGCGTTGCGTTCGACGATGTAGCCGCTCATGGGCGAATCGATCTCGACGGCGCGGCGCACAGTGCGCTCACGTTCCAACCGTGCGATCTCGCGCGGCGACACTCCCCAGAGGCTTAGACGTTGCTTGGCGGAATCGACCAGCGATGAGGCGTCGGCGGTCACATCGGCGACCGAGCTGTCTTCGACGCGCTTGCGGGCATCGACGGCGAGCAGATATTCGTTTTCGGTACTGACGAGGTCCGGGCTGTAGATGGTGAACAACGGCTGGCCTCGGCGGACGTACTGATAAGTCGAATTCGCGAACACCTGTTCGATCCATCCGGCGAAACGGGTTTGCACGTAACCTTGCAGCCGTTCGTCGGTCTCGATGTTGCCGGTGGTCTCGAGGCGATCGCTTACGTCCTTTCGCACCACGGCCGCGAACTTCAGTCCGATCAATTGGCGGCGCTCCGGCGCGATCCGTATAGGCGCGAGCGGGGAATCGGCTGCGTATGCGATTGGCGCCGCGAGGAAGAGAAGGGATCCGAGCAGCAAAAGGACTGTGCTGAGGCGCAATTGTGATGAGTTGTAATTCATCTTGGGTCACCGATTACCTGCTGGATTTTGGCGATCGCGATTTCGTGGTCGGCGACGGTGCGGTAGTACTCCTGCCGGAGGTTGCGTAAATCGAGAACCGACGAGAGCAGCGTCTGGAAATCGACTTTGCCGACCCGATACGCGGACATTGCCGAGGCCTCCGACGTTTCAGCCTGCGGTAACAGGCCGTCGCGATAGATCGCCATCACTCGCTCCGCGGTGCGCATCGCGACCAGGCTGCTTTCGCCTTCGGAGGAAACTTGCAGTTGAGTTGCACGGGTCTGCTCGTGCGCCGACTCGGCCTCAAGCGCGGCCTGCTCGATCGCGGGCGTTTGCTTGCGCCAGAAATAGAGCGGAACCTTCGCGCCCAGATTCAGCATGTAGTAATCGCGGAATCCGGGACCGGTCTTTTGGTACGAATAACCGACGGTGAAATCCGGCCAGTACCCCTGATGCGCAAGCTTCAATGCTTCCGCGCTGCGCGCTTCCATCGCACGATCCGCCGCGAGTTCGGGGGAGCCGGCGTCGCTAAGCCGCGCAACCTCGGCCGGATCCAGGTCCAGATGGGTCGCTTCGACCCCGCCGATGTCGATATTCGGCGAGTCGGGATCGCGGCCGAGCATCTGCTTGAGCTCGAGCTGTCCCTGGTCTTCCTCCAGATGGTGCATCGCGTGCTCCTTGAGGATCTCGGTGGTTTGGAGTTGCGCCTTGATCAGGTCCTGCTGCAGACCCTGTCCCAGGCGATACCTGGTTTCTATGATCTGCTGGATCTGTTTCAGCTGCCCCTGATTGCGATCGAGAATCGCCAGCGTTTTCGCGTGATAGAAAAGCTCGAAGTAGATCTCCTTGACCTTTTCCTCGACTCTACGCTCCGCAGCTTCATAGCGACGCCTGGCGTACTCGGCATCTTTTTCGGCCTCGGATTTCTGCAAGCGAAGCTTGCCGGGACCCGGAATGTCCTGCGAGACACCGAAGCCGGTGTAATAAAAGTCGCTGCTCTCGTAGCCCGAGAACGGCTGCGGACTGCCAACCGTGAAATGCTGGAGCGACACCTGTGGATCGGGGATCGTCGCCGCCTGGATCGGGACCTTCGTTTGAGCCTGCCAGTGGCTCCGCGCCGCGAGCACGATGGGGCTGCGCGAGAGGGCCTCGTCGACCAGCGCTCGCAGTCGATCTGAACTGCTGGATGTCTCAGCGCCACGGCCAGGTTGAGCGACATCCTGCTCAGTCGCCAGAGCGGCGCTGTCCTGGGCGCGTCCTGACGACGGAATGCCGATCAGAATTGCGATCGCAATCAGGATGGCTACTAAATTTCGCGCCGCTATGCGGCGAATGCTTGGGTATAGCATTTCACAAAAATCTAACCTTCCAGCCGCGATCGATCGCGGCGCTGCTGCGTTTGCGCAGGTTTTTTTGAAAACCCGCGTCTTTATCTGCCGATCGTATCGGCAAATGTCTTTCCCAATTGTCGCGAGCGAGCATCACGCGAGCGTCTGCGACGGATGCAAAGCATCCGCGCTTCAACTCACGCGCTTATGGAAGGCTCAGATTTGACGGGAGCAGAGGAGTGCTAACGAAAGGAGACGGCTGGGCGGCGAGTACCCAGAAGTGATTACGGTACTTCGAACGTATGAAATCGCGGTCATCACCGCGGTGGCAGGCAGACTCCCGATCGAGTCGAAATGATCCGCGTTTCGCGCCTGGCTGGTCGCTTTAGCCGGCGCCGTCGGCGTTTTGCAGCAGTTCAACTGATTCATCGGAGCGGTCTTCGGGCAATTCGCACAGCACGCCGCGGCCGTGGAACACGCCATCGCAGACGGCGCACACAGGCTTAGCGGAAGCAGCAGGGCGATGAGGATTACAGCGA
>CALAOW010000075.1 GCA_937889395.1 uncultured Pseudomonadota bacterium
AGCCGACCTCGTCCATCGTGAGCTGGCCCTTGAAGAGCGCGGTGTTTGGCTGATGACCGATCGCGACGAAGACGGCGTCGGTCTTGTGGTCGGCGGTCGCGCCGGTCTTGAGATTTTTCAACCTGATGCCGCTCACGCCGTTTTTCGGGTCGCCAAAAATCTCGTCGATTGCCGAATCCCAGATGAACGCGATCTTCGGATTGCGGCGCGCGCGATCCTGCACGATCTTCGATGCACGCAGCGCGTCGCGGCGATGCACGATGGTGGCTTTGGTGACGAATCTGGTCAGGAAGTTCGCTTCCTCCAGCGCGGTATCGCCGCCGCCAACCACGATCGCTTCCTTTTCCTTGAAAAATGCGCCGTCGCAGGTGGCGCATGCGCTCACACCGTAACCCATCAAGCGTTTTTCCGATTCGATTCCGAGCAGCTTTGCCGACGCGCCGGTCGAAATGATCACGGCCTCGGCCTTGACCACCTTGCCGTCTACCACGAGCTCGAAAGGCCGCTTGCCCAGGCGCGCCTCGGTCACTGCGCCGGTCATGAAACGCGTTCCGAAGCGAGTCGCCTGGCGCCGGAACACGTCCATCATCTCGGGGCCCTGGATGCCATGCTCGAAGCCCGGATAGTTTTCGACCTCCGTGGTGATGGTGAGTTGGCCGCCGGGTTCATTCCCCTCGATCAGCAGCGGACTGAGATTGGCGCGCGCAGAATAGAGCGCCGCAGTTAGTCCGGCGGGCCCGGAACCGAGGATTACGACCTTGTTGATTTCGTCAGCCATATAACCTGTCCTGCGCAATTGTTTGAGATGTTTTGTTGAACTGGGAATCAAGAGTTTATTGTATATTCGCGGGCGGTCAACATAAGCTCTAACCACTTCCTTACAATGGCGGGCAAGAAACAATCCCAAAAGCCGCGCGCCGTCTCCGCGCGCCTGACGCATCTTGATGCTCGCGGGCGAATCCGGATGGTCGATGTCGGCCAAAAACCGGTAACGCGGCGCGAGGCGATCGCGCGCGGCCAGGTCCGGATGGCGCCGGCGACCCTTCAAGCGATAGTTGGCGGGAAACTCAAAAAAGGCGAGGCGCTGGCAGCGGCGCGCATCGCGGGAATAATGGCGGCGAAACGCACCCATGAGATGATTCCGCTCTGCCATCAGATCCCGCTCGAAGTAGTCGAAATCGATTTCACGCCCGATTCTTCCAATTCTGCACTGCAAATCCAGGCGCGCACCGTCACCGACGCGCGCACCGGCGTCGAGATGGAAGCGATGGTCGCAGTGAGTGCGGCGGCATTGACGATTTACGACATGGCCAAGGCGATCGATCGCGCGATGGAAATCGGCGCAATCCGGCTGGTCGCAAAACGCGGCGGCCGCAGCGGCGACTTCGCCCGCGCCGGCGAGCCGCCATGGCCGGCGCGGTGAGCGCGCCGCTCGCGCGCGCAATCCTCAAGCGCGGCAGGGAAGGGCCGGTCCGCGGCGGCAATCCGTGGATCTTCTCGCAAGCGATCGATCGGATTGAACCGCGCTCGCCTGAAGCCGGCGCTCCCGTCACAGTGCACGACGCGGCGGGCGAGCTGCTCGGCATGGGTTACTGCAACCCTGCGACCACGATCGCAATCCGGATGCTTGCGTGGGGAGAGGCGCCCGCAATCGAAGAACTGGTTGCGCGCCGGCTAAAGGGCGCGCTTGAAATTCGGCGGCGGTTCATCCGCGACGATACGAATGCGTACCGCCTCGTCAACGGCGACGGCGATGGGCTGTCGGGCGTGGTCGTCGATCGATTCGGCGACGTGCTCGTCGTGCAAATCCTGACCGCGGGCGCGGACCGGATGCGCGCGGCGATCGTTGACGGGCTCAGCGAGCTGCTTCATCCGCGCTCGATCATCGAACGAAGCCACGGCGCGGTGCGAAAGCAGGAAGGCCTCGACGACCACGTCTCGGTTCTCGCCGGCGAGTCCGTGACCGGGACGATTGCGGCCGAGAACGGAATTAAAATCAAGATCGATTTCGAGCACGGACAGAAGACCGGCTATTTCCTGGATCAACGCGACAACCGCGCGATTGCGGGCCGAATCGCGTCCGGTGCGCGGGTGCTCGACGCTTTCTGCTACCAGGGCGGATTCTCGCTGGCGGCGATTGCGGGCGGCGCCGCGCGGATCGTCGCCGTCGATACGTCCGCGCGGGCGCTGGAAATCGCGCGGCAAAATCTCGAACTGAACGAGTATCCCGCCACCGCCGTCGAGTTCGTTCACGGCGACGCCGGCAAGTTCATGGCCGAAACTCCAAATCGCTTCGATCTGATCGTGCTGGATCCGCCGCCGCTGGCGCGCAACAGAGGCGATGCGGAGCGCGCGGGCCGGCTATACGTCGAACTGAATTCGGTTGCGATGCGCGCGCTGGCGCCGGGCGGGCGTCTGATGACGTTCTCGTGCTCGACGCATTTCCGCGCCGATGATTTCGTTCGCGCCGTGCGATACTCCGCGTCCAACGCCGGCCGCAATCTTCGCCTGATTGCGCATCTCGGGCCCGGCCCGGACCATCCTGTGCTGCTCGGTCACGCCGAGGGCGGGTACCTGACCGGCCTGTTGCTGGCGGACCTGTAATTTAGAGAATTCCGACTCTCCTTTTTCCAACGCGGCGAGTTCCCTGCGCGAAGCAGTCCGCTATCCAGTCGCTGTCCAAAACTGCGGCACGGAAATGCGCCATTATCGACAGTCTTGCGAGGACTGCACTGTCAGCCCTACGGAATTTTCCTCCACTCACGTATCAGATCCGCCCAGGCCGCTGGGGCAGGGCGCATTAGTTTCTCCATTTCGGCAAAGCCGATCGGCTTGGTGGGCTTTCCGCTGTGACTACCTTTCTTGACTTTTGCGTGTGCAAGTTGGTTCCCGATTCGAGCCTCGTGAATCGTTTTAAACCACGGGGCCGCAGTGGTCAGCACCCCTGAGAGAAACGGTTGCGACAGCCAGTTGCCCCAATCGGGTTGTGGGTGACTCCCGCGGCTAAAATGTACTGACCGTGAAGCAAGGGATGGTTGACGGAGAAGTTTTGCGTGAGAATCTCATTGAAAGTATCCAGCATTAGAAGCCGAGCGCTCGGATTTCCAACAAGAAGTTTTTGTAGTTCGATGCAGCAGGCGTGCATGTTTCGCAGGTCGATCCGCGACGTTCGTAAGATGAACCGTCTGGCTCACCTCAGGGCTCGCCTGCTTCCGACCTTGAGTGTGAATTGCCGGTGTGGGAATCTGCTCTCCTCGACACTGAACCGACTGAGTCCAGGTATCAACCAGCTATTTAGCGAAACTTGCGATGATAGCTGCTGCCACGAGACACATAATTGAGGTGGCGACCCATCCAATAATTTTCTGCGGGACGGGCAATCGGACCGAGCCGGTGATTTTTTTGTTGGTCGTCATCAGCATCATCACGATCATGATCGGTGCGGCGGCAACGCCGTTGACTACGGCGCTCCAGAAGAGGGCTTTGATCGGATTGATTCCAACAAAATTCAATGCGACGCCGAGCGCCGTCGCCACGAATAGAATTCCATAGAATCCTTTAGCCTTGTGCAATTTGCGCTCGAGTCCGATCGGCCACTTGAGGGTTTCCGCCAGCGCATACGCCGAGGAGCCCGCCAGAACCGGAATAGCGATCAACCCCGTTCCTATAATACCAACGCTGAAGAACAAGAAGGCCAACTCACCCGCCAGCGGGCGTAGCGCTTCCGCCGCTTGGGCTCCCGTCTGAATATCGGTGATGCCATGAGCGTGAAGCACAGCGGCGGTGTCCAAAATAATGAAAAAGGAGATCACGTTGGAAAATGCCATTCCCAAGTAGGTATCGCCTCGCATCCGCCCAAGTTGCGCCGGCGCCTGCTTTGGAGCGCGCTTGAGAGGTTTTTCGTCCGGCGCAGCTGCCTGTTCCTGCACTTCCAGCGATGCCTGCCAGAAGAAAAGATATGGACTAATCGTGGTTCCAAACACCGCGGTCAACGCGGTCAAATAGCTATTAGAAAAAGAAAGCGACGGGATAAACGTCCCCGCCAGCACGGGTTTCCAGGGAACATGAACTATTAGTGAAGTCCCTACGTATACGAACAAGACGAGTGCCGACCACTTTAGTAATTCGGCATATTGCCGATATGGTACGAGGATTGCCGCTATGACCGAAATCACGCCAAACATCACGGTATACAAAAGCGTGGATCCGCCCACGAGCATTTGCAGAGCGCTTCCCATCGCTCCTATATCGGCGCCCAGATTGATAACATTGGCGATCAACAAAAGCGCGACTAACGGATAGAGAATCATGGGCGAGTAGTGACGACGAATGTTGCCCGCTATGCCAAAACCGGTCACCCGCCCGATCCATGCACTGATTTCCTGGATCCCCGCCATCAGCGGATAAGTAAGAAGCATTGTCCAGAGCATCGCGAATCCGAACTGGGCGCCAACTTGAGAATATGTCGCGATGCCGCTGGGATCGTCGTCGGCGGCACCGGTTACGATACCTGGACCTAGTTTCTGAAAGGCGCGAAACAGTCTAGACAGCAGTCTCGAGAGATAGGGCGACACCGATCTCGCTGATACGGTTTGATCTGCTCCGCCGGTGACCGCTTTTTTTGCCATTCGGGCGAAGCTATCCAAATTTACGAGACACTGTAAACCGCTTCAGAGTGAAATGTCGTTGTTGTCAGGGTACCGCGCTCCGGAGGATTGTGCTGCCGGTGCGGCGATCCGTTTTGTCGATCAGTGCGAAATCGTCGGTGGCACGAGATATGACGACTCATAGTTCTATATATCCAGGTCTTTGTTTTTCCTGTCCTCTACTTTGCTGTATCGCCAAGCTTTTTGTTTGCTTTGGCGTCAATCTTCTTTTTTTCCGATTCCGATAGCTTGCCTTTCTTGACCATCTGAGCGGCGCGAGCCTTTGCATTCGCAGCATGGGCCTTATCCGGCATCGGGTACGCACGTTTTCCCGGTTCACCAAACTCTTTGGCAGGCATTTTCTTACGGGTCTTCGTGGTTAGCTTTGCCATTTTCTGACTGTTCCTTAAATGAGGTTTGGTGGTCATCATGATACCGCCGGCCTTCGCCACACCCAACGAGCCACGGTTCCCTGCAGAACGCAACCACCAATCCACTCGGCGAGCAATGCCGCGAAGGCGCCAACTCGTGGGCACGGGTAGCCAGCGTTAAGACCCGTTGGCACGGGAGGCCAGTATTAAGAAAGGAAAACCGGGCGCGCTGTAATCGGACCCTCACCTTCATCCTCGCCCTGACAGGGCGAGGAAATTAACGCGCAAAATATTACACAAAAAAACACAAGCCGCGCGCATCGAGCCAGAACCATCAACACCGTCTTCTCCCCTTTACCGTTCTAACAGGGCGAAGCCCGCATCTTC
>CALAOW010000076.1 GCA_937889395.1 uncultured Pseudomonadota bacterium
CTAGTGTTGGACGCGTGGATGCTCGCGGAGACCGCGGGGGCCTGGGGCGGGCTCGGATGCCTGCGCGATCCCGGCGGCGTCACGGGACTTGTCGTTCGAGCCGGAGGCGGGCGCGACCGGGTGCAGCACCGATACTTTGGCGCTCAACCGTTCGCCGCGAATCATCAGCGCGGGACCCGACAGCACGTACGCAGTCGAGAGCAGGAAGGCGGTGAGCTGCGGCATCGCGAACAGCATCGCAGCGAACACCATCATCGTGATGACCAGTTCGATCTGCGCGCGTTTTTCAAGCTTGATTGCCTTGAAGCTGGGGTAGGGCACGCGCGAGATCATCAGGCCGCCGAGTGCAAGCGTGATCGGCACCATGATCGTACACAGCGTGCGCGGCGCATCGAATTCGAAGTAGCTGTAGGCCAGAGCGAGCCCGGAGATCATCATGGCTGCGCCGGGGACGGCCAGGCCGACGAAACGGCTCTTGTCCGCCGTCGCGGTCTGTACGTTGAAGCGCGCCAGGCGCAACGCCGAGCACAACACGAACAGTCCGCTGACGCCGATTCCGAGCGAACCGATCGGTTTCAGCGCCCACGCATAGGTCAGCATCGCGGGTGCGACGCCGAAGGCGACTACGTCGGAGAGACTGTCATACTCGACGCCGAACTGGCTCGAGGTGCGCGACGCGCGAGCGATGCGCCCGTCGAGTCCGTCGCACACGAACGCGATCACGATCATCACGGCGGCCACCTCGAAGTGTCCGCTCACCGCGGAGACCATCGAGTAGAAGCCCGACAGCAGGCCGATCGACGTGATCGTCGCGGGCAGCAGGAACACGCCGCGGCGCAGCGCGCCGTCCGTTTTGAGGCCCGGCTCGCGGCTCTGACCCGAATAGAGTTCCATCCGGGCGCGCTCTTCGCGCGAGCGGCGGGAATTGCGGCTCATTGCTCGATTGCTCCGATAATGGATTCTCCGGCGCGCACGCGTTGTCCCAACGACACCGTGACCCGGTACTCGGACGGGAAAAAATGATCGACGCGGCTTCCGAACATAATAAGCCCTATCCGCTGACCCGCGTGTATTCTATCACGCGCGCGGAGCCGGCAAACTATTCGCCGGGCGAGATATCCGGCCACCTGGATCATCCCGAACATGCGGCCCGCCGCGTCCGTCATCGCAATCAGGTTGCGCTCATTGTGCTCGCTGGCGTCGTCGCGAAACGCGGCGCGGAACTCGCCCGCGGTATGCTCGACCATCGTTACCTCGCCGCCGACCGGCGCGCGGTTCACGTGGACGTTGAGCGGCGACATGAACACCGACACCCGATGGCAGAGCCGACCCGTCGAGGCTGGAAAGGAGACGTCGGAAATGTCTGTGATTTTGCCGTCGGCGCCTGAAATCACGACGTTTTCGGTACGCGCCGGATAGCGATCGGGATCGCGAAAGAAAAGCGCAATCGGGATTGCGAGCAATACCAGGATCGCACCCAGCGACTTGAGGCCCAGCGCAATAAGTATGATTCCAACTACCGCCAATCCGAGCGACAGCGCCGCGCCTTCGGCCGCTATTCCGATCGCGCCTGCGATGCGCGCGAGAACGGCGCCCGGCGCCGGACGCCCGCTGTCGGTTTCGCCCGCCACGGCGGTTCAGTTCTTCGACTTATCGACGAGCCGATCGCTCGCGAGCCACGGCATGAACGCGCGCAGCTTGCGTCCGACCTCTTCGATCGGATGCGCGGCGGCTTCCTTGCGCAGTTCGCGGAAACGCGGCAACCCGGCCTTGTAGTCGCCGATCCATTCGTTGGCGAACTTGCCGGACTGGATGTCCGCGAGGATCTGCTTCATCGCCTCGCGCGACGGGGCGCCTATCACCTTCTTGCCGCGCGTCATGTCGCCGTACTCGGCGGTGTTGCTGATCGAATAGCGCATGTTCGAGATTCCGCCCTCGTAGATCAGGTCCACGATCAGCTTCACTTCATGCAGGCACTCGAAGTACGCCATCTCGGGCGCGTAGCCGGCCTCGACCAGTGTCTCGTAACCGGCGCGGATGAGTTCGGTGAGTCCGCCGCACAGGACAGATTGCTCGCCGAACAGGTCGGTTTCGGTTTCTTCCTTGAACGACGTTTCGATAATCGCCGCACGGCCGCCGCCGATCGCGCTGCCGTACGCAAGCCCGACCTTTGTAGTGTCGCCCGACGGATCCTGTTGCACGGCGAGGAGGCACGGCACGCCGCGGCCCTTGGTGTATTCGGAGCGCACGAGATGACCGGGTCCCTTGGGCGCGATCATGAAGACATTAACGTCTGCCGGCGGCTTGATGAATTTGAAATGGATGTTGAAGCCGTGACCGAAGGCCAGGTACTTGCCCTTGGTGAGATGCGGGGCAATCTCGGCCTCATAAATCTCCGAGCCCATCTCGTCGGGCACCAGCATCATGATTACTTGGGCGCGCTTGGCGGCGTCGGCGGTGTCGAACACCGGCAGGCCCTGCTTTTTGGCTTTTTCGCGCGACGGCGAGCTTGCGCTCAGCCCGACGCATACGTCCATCCCGCTGTCGCGCAGGTTGAGCGCGTGCGCATGTCCCTGGCTTCCAAAGCCAATGACCGCGATCTTCTTGCCTTTGAGCGCGGACAGGTCCGCGTCGCGGTCGTAATAAACCTTCATTTGAATGCTCTCCCGAATTTTTCCGCGGTCAGATTATTCAGCTTCACGTGCCCGGCGACTCTGATGATTGTCGTGGCTCAACTGCACCGCGCGCGCCATCGCGACTTTGCCCGAACGGACGACTTCCTTGATTCCGAGCGGGCGCACGATCGCGATGAAGGCCTTGATCTTTTCGGAGTCGCCGGTCAGCTCGACGGTGATTGCGCGCGGGCCGATATCGATTACATGGGCGCGAAACGCGGCTACGATCGAGTCGAGCTCGGAGCGCGTGCGCTCGTCCACCGCGACCTTGACGATCACCATCTCGCGCTCGATCGTCTCGACCTCCTTGAAGTCGGTTATCTTGATGACGGAGACGAGCTTGTTGAGCTGCTTGTTGATCTGCTCGACGATCTGATCGTCGCCAATAGTCACCAGCACGATCCTCGACACCGTCGGATCGAGCGGGTCCTCGTTGACGGTCAGTGACTCGATGTTAAAGCCGCGGCCCGAAAACAGTCCGGCCACGCGTGCGAGCACGCCGAATTCGTTTTCTACCAGAACCGATATTGTATGACTTGTCATGGGGTGGAGTGCGCGCGCTCATCGCCCGGGCCTGTGGCGTTCAGCGAGCCTCTTGTTGATAGCGGCCGAGAATCGCCATCATGCGGTCTTTCGAAGCCAGCTTAAGCTTCTGGATCCGCTTTTCTTCGATTTCCTCTTCGTTGGTCAGGTACAGCTTGTTTCTAAAAACTTCGAGCTTTTGTTTCAGCTCTTGATGCTCCGTGTAGATCCCTCTCAGTTCCTCGTCGTGGTTCAGATGCAGCCGAATGAGTTCTTCCTCTCGATGCTCCATACGCCCTCCGTGCTTATTATGCCCGCCGGATTTTTGGGCTTGAACGTGGCCTCCGGCGTCCTGATATATAGCGGCTCCAGCGAAGCCGCACGATCCGTCTCACCACGGGCAAACCGCGCCCCGCCGATCGCCGCGACGCAAACTCCGCGCAAATCGAGCGTCCCTGTTTCGCAAAGCGACACTCTATGGCCCCGCGATTCCACAAGGGCCGCCGCTTCCTTCGCTCTTTGGTCACCGACGAACATGACGTCCTCGGTGATGCGCGATGCCAGGTGTTCCAGCGCGATTACCAGTTCCTCTGACAATTTCTCTAGCCCATCGGCCACGACCCGGTAAAGGGCCGCGTAAACTTCGCCTTTCCGAGCGTCCACAACCACGCAGACCAGCCCGCCTGTATCGGTATCGGTATTGTTGCGCTCCAGCGCAGCTAACGCCATCGCGTCGAAACTGGGCACGCCGACCAGCCCGCATCCCGACGCCATCGCGATTCCCTTGGCGTAGCTCAGCCCGATGCGAAGTCCCGTGAACGATCCGGGCCCCGTCCCGACCGCGATTGCGCCGAGACCGCCAATTGCCAGTCCCGCCGCGCCAAGAAGTTCGTCAACGGCGCCCGGCAATGCGGCGCCATGCGAGGTGACGGGCCGCGCCACTGACGCGGCGACCGTCCCGTGTGCAATCACGGCAAGGCTTGCGATTGGAGTGGAGGTGTCGAGTCCCAGGACCGGGCGCGTCGCGGCCGTCTGTTCGAGGAGCCGATTAACCCTGCACAATACGCGAGATGTCATTGAAAATTACGAACGCCATCAGCGCCACGAGCAAGAACAGTCCCACCTGGAGCATCGCCTCCCGGTAGCGAAGTTCGAGCGGCTTGCCCTTTACGCCCTCGAAGACGAAAAACAGCAGATGTCCTCCGTCTAGCAGCGGCACCGGCAGCAGATTTATGATGCCGAGCTCGAGGCTCAGCATCACGGTAAACATCGCGAGGTTCGCGAATCCCTCGTGCGCCTCCTTGCCGGCCATCTGCGCGATCATGATCGGTCCGCCGAGCGCCTCGCGCACAGGCGTGGTGCCGGAGAAGATACTGGCGATTCCGACCACCATCTGGACGGTCATCTCGACCGAGGTTTTGCCCGCTTCTTTCACCGCGCCGAACGGACCGTACCGCTTGGTTACCTCGTCGCCGCTCGGCTGCACTCCTATTACCCAGGCGATCGCGTTGGTGCCATAAATGGTCTTCTGGTCGAGCCGGGTCGGCTTGATGACGATCGTGCTGCGCGCGGACGCGCCCTTTTGCTGCCGATCAATTTCCAGCTTGATCGGAGAGCCGTCTCCCGCCTTCACCGTCTTCGAGAAATCGGTCCAAGTTTCCATCGGCCGGCCGTCAACCGCGAGAATCCGGTCGCCGCTGAGAAGTCCGGCCTTGGCCGCCGGGAGATTGTTGGTGGTCTTGCCGACGACCGGCAACAACTCCGGCACGCCGGTCATGAAAACAAATGTGAGCAGAATCGGCGCGAAGATAATATTCGCCAGCGGTCCCGCCAGCACTATCAGAACTCGCTTGCCGAGCGGCTGAGTCGGGAACGCCCGCTTGCAGTACGCCTCGACCAGCTTGGTGGGAGGACGTTCCGCCAGCGATTTGATCGCGTCGTCAACTTTCGGCTGGCGGCCCACTTCGCCCAGGAGGATTGCTTCGTCGGGCTTGAGCGCGCGCCCGATGACGCTGTGCGCAACGCCGGCGTCCGACCCGCCCAGGCGATCCGCAAGCGCGCGCAAATTCTCATCGAATTCGCCCCCGGCTTGAATCACACCGCGCTCGCGCGCCGCGCCACTCAGGTCGAGGCCGATTTCGTGAAGATACAACGTGAGTTCTTCGGGCTTGGGTTCCTCGCCGACTTCATCGCCCAGCATTCGGACGTAGCCGCCGAATGGAGTCGCGCCGATCGAGTACTCGGTTTCGCCGCGCCGCATTCCAAATACTTTTGGCGGGTAGCCGATCGAGAATCGCAGCACGCGGACGCCGACCTTCTTCGCCATCGCGAAATGTCCTGCCTCGTGCACGACCACCAACACGGCGAAGACCAGCGCTGCGTATAGAATCGACGGTATCATTTAGTTTCTACCCGGGAGTCCTTATGCGGAAAGCGTGAAAATGCGGCTCCCAAAGCCGCATCAACGAAACCAATAGTAAGCGAAAACCACCGCGAAGACTAGCGAACAAGTTCGATCGAGCAGACCGCCATGCCCCGGAAAAATCCAGCCCGAGTCCTTGACTCCCGCGGCTCGCTTTAATGCCGAACCGGCCAGATCGCCAAGCTGCGCGAGAAGGGAAATCATAGCCGAAAATAGCAGGACAGGGCCCGTATCCCACGACCCGCCGCGTATCTGAAACAGCAACCACCCGGCCGCCATCGTCGCGATCAAGCCGCCCGCCGCGCCTTCGACCGTCTTATTTGGGCTGACTTTGGGCGCGAGCTTCGTCCGGCCCAGATACATCCCGATGAAGTATGCGCCGCTGTCGCTCACTACCACCAACAAGATGACCAGCAGCAACATGCTGATGCCGGCGGGACCGTTGCGCAGTAGCGCGAAATAAGGGAACAGAACTCCGACGTACGCCGCGCCAATGAAGACGAGTCGCGGGCCTCTGAATGCTTCGGCGTCGCCGGCAACAGCGACTCGCGCCACCAGCGCAAGCATCATGAGGATCACCAGCACCGGCGCCAGCCATCCCACGTCGCCGCCGTAGAGAAGCCCGAACAACGGCACGCCACCGACGACGGCGAACAGCGGTATCGCGACCATGTGCAGAGCGCCGGTCATCGCGGCGACTTCGTAGAGCCCCCAGATTGCGGCGGTCGCAATAAAAATCGTGAAGAACCAGCCCGGCGCGAAAACTACCAGCGCCCCCACCGCGGGCAACAGGACCGCCGCTGTCAGGAGCCTAGTTCTGAGCACGCAGCCGGGTGTCGGAGCCGTTCGAGATCGCGCCGAAGCGGCGTTCGCGAAGCTGGTAGGCGGCGATCGCGCTCAGGAATTCGCGCGCGCGGAAATCGGGCCACAGAGTGTCGGTGAAATAAAGTTCGGTGTAGGCAAGTTGGAAGAGAAAAAAATTGGAGATTCGCAGTTCTCCCGAGGTTCGAATCAGCAGGTCGGGATCGGGAAGCCCGGTGGTGGTCAGTTCGCGCGCCAGCATCTGCTCGTCGATTTGATCGGGTGAAATCGCGCCTTCTGCCACCGCGCGCGCGATCGATCGCGCCGCGTTCACGATGTCCTGGCGGCCGCCGTACGATAACGCCAACGCCACCGTCATCGTGCGATTTTCGCGCGTCGCCGCGACGGTCTCGGCCAACGCCTCGCGCACCCGCGGCGGTAACCGCTGGGTGTCTCCCAGAGCCACCACGCGGATGTCGCGTTTCATCAGGCGCTTGGTCTCGGTGATGAGATAGCGATGGAACAGCTGCATCAGGAAACTGACTTCAGTGGTCGGCCGGCCCCAGTTCTCGCTCGAAAATGCGTACAGCGTGAGGTACGGGATGCCGAGTTCGCGCGCCGCATCGACGACCGCGCGCACCGAATCCTTGCCGCGCCGATGGCCCTCGTGGCGCGAGAGCCCGCGCCGATTCGCCCAGCGGCCGTTGCCGTCCATCACGATCGCCACGTGGCGCGGCATCCGCGATGGATCCAAAGACAGGTTGGGGAAATCGTTCAGTGGTAGTGAGATGGGCACTTGGGGTTCAGGTTTCACCGAAGCTCGCGCCGTAAACGGGCGAGCTCAGACCTCCATGATTTCCGCTTCTTTGGCGGTCAGCACTTTGTCGATTTTCTCGATGAACTCGGTCGTGTACTGCTGCACCTTGGCCTCGCCCGATCGCATCTCGTCTTCGGTGGCCTGCTTTTCCTTGTGCAGTTCCTTGAGCATGTCGTTGGCGTCGCGGCGATGGTTGCGGATGCCGACGCGGAATTCCTCGCCTATTTTGCGGACGTGTTTCACCAACTCCTTGCGGCGCTCCTCGGTCAGCTCGGGGATCGGAATCCGGATCAACTTGCCGTCGTTCATCGGCATCAGGCCAAGATCGGAAGTCTGGATCGCTTTTTCAATGTCGTGCATCGCGCCCTTGTCGTATGGCGTGATCACTATCAAGCGCGGCTCGGGCGCCGACAACCCGGCCAATTGCCGCAGCGGAGTCTTCGAGCCGTAGTAATTTACCTGCAGATTTTCGACCAGCGCGGTTGAAGCGCGGCCGGTGCGGACGCGGGTGAGTTCGTGGCGAAACGCCTCGACGGTCTTGTCCATTTCCTTGCGCGCGTCTTCGATTGTGTCGGTAAGCATGCTCACGGTGCGCTCTCCACCCGGGTCCCGATTTGCTCACCCATCACGGCCCTTCTTATATTACCCGCTTTACGCAAATTGAACACGATGATCGGCAGGCGATTATCCATGCACATCGAGATTGCCGTCGAGTCCATCACCTTCAGGTTCTTCTGCAGCACCTCGATATAAGTGAGCCGATCGAAGCGCTTTGCCCCCGGCTCGCGCATTGGATCGCGATCGTAAACCCCGTCCACGGCATGGCTCGCCTTCAGGATTACCTCCGCGCCGATTTCCATCGCGCGCAGGCTCGCCGCCGTGTCGGTGGTGAAATAGGGATTGCCGGTGCCGGCGGCGAATATGATCACGCGGCCCTTTTCGAGATGGCGCACGGCGCGGCGGCGGATGTACGGCTCGCACAGCGCCTGCATCTCGATGGCGGACAGCACTCGCGTGACCACGCCGGCATGCTCGAGCGCGTTTTGCAGCGCGAGCGAGTTGATCACCGTCGCCAGCATCCCCATCTGGTCGGCGGTCGAACGATCCATTCCGCGCGCCTCGTAGTCGATTCCGCGGATAAAATTGCCGGCTCCGATTACCAGCGCGAGCTGAACGCCGAGCGCCGCCACTTCCTTGATTTCGAGCGCAATCTCCGCCAGCGCGTCGAGATCGAGTCCCGACCCTTGCGCCGGAGCGAGCGCCTCGCCGGACAATTTCAGCAGGATACGGCTGAAGCGCGGCTTGCCGTTCAACCCACTTTGAACTTCAGCCATCTCTCGAAGCTCCCGTCGAAGCCCCCGTTGAAGCCCCGTCGCGTCTGCAAATGCGCCCGCGTCAGGCGGCCGTGGTGGTTGCCTTGCCGTCGAGCGCCTCACCCAATTGGTAGCGCATGAAGCGGCGCACGTCGATCTTCTCACGCATCTGGATGGCGGCCTCGCCAAGCAGATCGTTGACAGTCTTGTTGGGATCGCGGACGTAAGCCTGCTCGAGCAGGCAGGCTTCCTTGTAAAATTTCTCGATCTTGCCATCGACGATCTTGGTCACGACCGCCGCCGGCTTGCCCTCGGCCTGCGACGCGTAGATCTGCCGCTCCTGCTCGATAACGGCCGGGGATATCTCCTCGCGCCGCACGCAACGCGGATTGGCCGCCGCCACCTGCATCGCGAGGTTCTTCACCAGCGCCTGGAACGCTTCCGACTTGGCGCAGAAATCGGTTTCGCAATTGATTTCGATCAACACGCCCAGTTTGCCGCCCGCATGAATATACGAACCGACCGATCCCTCGGATGCGACCCGGCCGGCCCGGCCTGCCGCCGCGGCGATTCCCTTCTCACGCAGCCATACGACGGCCTTTTCGAGATTGCCGGCCGTCTCCGCCAGCGCTCTCTTGCAATCCATTATGCCGGCGCCGGTCTTCTCGCGCAGTTCTTTAACCAGATTCGCGTTTAGTTCCATCACAATTCCTGAGTTGAGCTAGTATTCTTGGCCGGTCGCTATACTGCAAGCGACGGCCACGGCTGACCGGCTCCGTTTCTTCCGTTTCGGCCCTGAAGGTCGAATTTATCGACTAGACCGCGCTTGGAGAATCGGGTGCCGATGCTCCCGTGTCTGCCGCCGCGCCGGCGTCCGAGCGGATATCCTGCTGCCCCTTGGCGCGTTCCTCGGCTATTTGCTTGCCTTCGATGATCGCGTCAGCGACCGCCGCCGTGAACAGTTTGATCGCGCGGATCGCGTCGTCGTTGCCGGGAATTCGATACGCGATCAGGTCGGGGTCGCAGTTGGTATCCACCACCGCGGCGACCGGGATACCGAGGCGGTTCGCCTCCGCAACGGCTATATCTTCCTTCTTGGTATCGATCACCCACAGCGCGTCCGGGAGTTTGCGCATGTTCTTGATCCCGGCCAGCGTGTTCATCAGCTTTTCATGCTCGCGCCCGTTGTCGCTCATCTCTTTCTTGCTGAGCGCGCGAATCATCTCCGGGTCGGCCATGAGTTCTTCGAGCTTCTTGAGCCTGTCGATCGAGGCGCGGATAGTCTGGAAGTTGGTCAGCATCCCGCCCAGCCAGCGGTTGTTGACGTAAAACATCCCGCATCGCTCGGCCTCTTCCTTGACGATGTCCTGGGCCTGCTTCTTGGTGCCGACGAACAGCATCGTGCCGCCTGCCGCAGCGAGGTCGCGCGCGAAGTCGTAGGTCGCGCGAAACATCTTCACCGTCTGCTGAAGATCGATAATGTAAATACCGTTGCGGGCGCCGAAGATGTATTGCTTCATCTTCGGGTTCCAGCGGCTGGTCTGATGGCCGAAATGAACGCCGGCCTCCAGAAGCTGCTTCATGCTGATTTCAGTCATAGAATTTTGTTCCTGCCTCTTGGCCCCGTACGGGGCAATCTTGAACTAATATCAGGCCGCGCCGCGCTAAGAAAGCGCATGCCGCTTTCCTATTTTCTTCCCTTCAGGCGGAAATCGTCACTCTCGACGCAGCCGGCGTTAATCGCTCGCGCGCGTCCCAAGGCAGGATCAGGCCCCCGTTTCCGCAAACGCTGGAGTTTCCCGGTTTTGTCAAGCTCGATCGGGTCCTGGTTCTTGTTCTGAAGTTCCGCGAGCGCCTTCTCGCAATTGTCCGAAGTGTCAAACGTGGCGACCGCAATCCAATGCGAAAGGGGAGCCTCAGAATCAACCGAATGAGGGACCTTGGCGGAATCGGGCGGCATCATCAGATACCAGCCCACAAACGCCAACGCAGCGGTGTGGCGAGAGTTCAGGCGGCCCACCCGGCAAGTTTACGCGTTATCCGGCCCGTAGCCAGCGCGCCCCTCAGGCGTTCATCGACTCGAGGAATTCTTCGTTGGTCTTGGTCTTGTCCATCTTGTCGATCAGGAATTCCATCGCTTCGACTGCGTTGAGCTGGGTCAGCAGCTTGCGCAGTATCCACACGCGATTCAGAGTGGCGCGCGGCAGCAGCAGCTCTTCCTTGCGCGTCGAGGAGCGCTGGATATCGATCGTCGGGAAAATCCGCTTTTCCAGCAGGCGCCGGTCGAGCGCTATCTGCTGATTGCCGGTGCCCTTGAACTCTTCGAAAATTACTTCGTCCATTCGGCTGCCGGTATCGACCAGCGCCGTCGCGATAATCGTCAGACTGCCGCCGTCTTCGGTGTTGCGCGCGGCGCCGAAAAACTTCTTGGGCTTGTGCAGCGCGTTGGAATCGACGCCGCCCGACAGTATCTTGCCCGACGGCGGCACCACGGTGTTGTACGCGCGCGCCAGCCGCGTGATCGAGTCGAGCAAAATCACGACGTCGCGCCCGTGCTCGACCAGCCGCCGCGCCTTCTCGATTACCATCTCGGCCACCTGCACGTGACGCGTGGCCGGCTCGTCGAAGGTCGAGCTTACGACCTCGCCCTGCACCGAACGCAGCATGTCGGTGACTTCCTCGGGCCGCTCATCGACCAGCAGCACGATCAGCACGATCTCGGGATGATTGTGGGCGATTGCCTTGGCGATCGCCTGCAGCATCATCGTCTTGCCGGTGAACGGCGCCGCGACGATAAGTCCGCGCTGGCCTTTGCCGATAGGCGCGACCAAATCGATGATGCGGGTGGTCAGATCCTCGTGATTGTATTCGAGCTTGATGCGCTCCTCGGGATAGAGCGGGGTCAGGTTGTCGAACAGGATCTTGTCGTGCGCCTTTTCAGGATCCTCGTAGTTGATCGATTCAACCTTGAGCAGCGCGAAGTAGCGCTCGCCTTCTTTGGGCGGGCGAATCAGGCCGGAAACCACGTCGCCGGTGCGCAAATTGAACTTGCGAATCTGGCTCGGCGAAATATAAATGTCGTCGGGACCGGGCAGGTAGTTGTAGTCCGGTGCGCGCAGGAAGCCGAAGCCGTCGGGCAGAATTTCCAGCACGCCCTCGCCGAGGATCGAGCCGTTTTTGGCGGCTTGCGCCTGCAGGACCGCAAAAATCATCTCCTGCTTGCGCATGTTGGTGGCGCCATCGACGTTGAAGTCGCGCGCCATCTGCGCCAGCTCGGTAATCTTCGCGCGCTTGAGCGACTTGAGGTTGAGCACCCCTTCATCGCTGATCACCGGCGCCAGCGGCGGAAGATTCGGATTGCCATCCAGATTTACCTGGCGCGGCGCCCCGTTTGACGAACGCGGGTCGTCGAAGCGCCCCTCTTCGTTCTTTGCAGCCCCTCTGCCCTTGCTCATATGCCTTCCCCGCAACCTGGACTCCATCACGTACTTGAGTGCTGCGACGGGCAGCCGCTTACGCGTGCGCGCCGCAGGCTATGGACGTTTGTTTGTAAATGGCCTCCCACGACGGGAGATACCATTATAGATTCATGAGTGCTCAAGCGGCCGGGATTCGGAACAACTAACGCCTTGAGTACGAGTTCGGAATTACGGACCGCAGGGAAACGGGATTTTTTCTAACCACCCCACCCGTCTCAGCGTCCTCAGTGCGGAAGCTCAATCAAAACGCTACCCGCGCGATGCCATCGTGTCAACGGGGATCAGGCCGCCGTGTCAATGGGCCTCAAGTAAGTTCGATCCATCGCCGAAGTTCGCGCGCGTCCGGCGTGAACGATTTCTGCGCGAGAAATTCGACGAATTCGATTGGCAGCGGCGCGATGAATTCGAGCCGCTCGTCCGATCTCGGATGCGCGATCGAAAGCGCCAGCGCATGCAGCGCCTGCCTGTGAAAAAATCCACCGGCTGCCGACTTGCCGCCATATAGAGGATCGCCCAGGCACGGATGACCGATCGACGCGAGATGCACGCGAATCTGATGCATCCTGCCGGTGTCGGGTTTCACGCGCACCAGCGATGTTCCCACGTCGTCCGCGTCCGCGGCATCGAATCGCGCAAGCACCGTGATATGGCTGACCGCGTCGCGCGGCGCATGCGATCGCACCGACATCCGCTTGCGCTCCACGGGATGGCGCCCGACGGGACGCTCGATCGTCAGCCGATCGCGCGCGACTTTACCCTTGACGATCGCGAGATAGATTTTCCTGACGCTGCGTTCCTTGAACTGCCGCGAAAGCGCAGTGCGCGAAAATGGCGTGCGTGCGACCACCATCACGCCCGAGGTGTCTTTGTCGAGGCGATGCACGATGCCGGGCCGCAGCACGCCGTCGGGCTCGGCCATCGCGGCAAGTTCGGGAAATCGCGCCAGCAGAGCGTCCACGAGGGTGCCATTGGGATGGCCGGGCGCGGGATGCACCGTCATGCCGGCGGGCTTGTTCACGACGATTATTTCGTCGTCGGCGAAAATTACAGAAATCTCCGGCGCGTCACCTTCTTTGTAATTTGAAGGATCGTACAGCGCGCCTGCGGGCGCCGCGGCGACGTCAATACTGTCTCCCGTTCGCACTCCGCTCGACGCGCGCGCGGGAGCGCCGTTGACCGTAACCAGTCCCGCCTTAATCATCCGCGCCACTTGCGAGCGCGAGTATTCCGGCGCCAGCCGCATCGAAACGAACACGTCCAGCCGCATGCGATCGTGTTCAGCGCTCGCGGTGATTGTCGTTGGGATAATCACGAGCGCGACTCACCGCCTCGACGCACAAATCACGGCATCGAGGGCGGCGGTAGCGGCGGTACGGTCGGCGGTGGCGGAGCGCTGGCGTCAGAGGGAGGGCAGTTCTCGTTGCTGGTCGAGGCTATCGCGACGCCGTAGGTGGTCTTCTGACAGCCTGTCGCCGTGTCAGGCCTCGAATAGAACCAGCATCCAGCCAGCGCGGTCGAGAACAGCGCGACGATTGTCATCGAGAAGATTGGTTTCATGCGATTTGGCACCTGCGATGAGTTTCCCCCCGCGACGCGCGCGGCGCCAGCGTCGCCCGCGCGCCCGTTGGCACGGGGGGCCAGTGTTAAGACGCGCTCCGTTGTCGCGCGGCCGAACGTACAGACTAACGTCCAGATGAGCACAAGCGTGCAAAGAGCCTGCGCTGCCGTCGCAACGGCCGCATCTACTCGAAGCGATGCGGTAGTGGATGCGCCTTTTCGTACGCAAGGATCCGGTCCTCGTGCGCGAGCGTCAGCGCGACGTCGTCGAGACCCTCGAGCAGGCACTTCTTCTGGAACGGCTCGATCTCGAAATGCGCCGTCCATCCGAAATCGTCGGACACTGTCTGCTTTTCGAGATCGATCGTGAGCCGGTACGCCTCGTAGTCGCCGGTGGCGCGAAAAATATGCTCGACCTCGCCGGCCGGCAGCGTGATCGGAAGAAATCCGTTCTTCAAACAGTTGTTGTGGAAGATATCGGCGAACTCCGGCGCGATCACCGCGCGGAAGCCCGCGTCATCGAGCGCCCACACCGCATGCTCGCGCGAACTGCCGCATCCAAAATTGTTGCGCGCGACCAAAATCGACGCGCCCTGGTAGCGCGGCTTGTTCAGCGCGAAATCTTTGTTCTCGGCGCCGTCGGGATTGAGCCGCCAGTCGATGAACAGCCCCTTCTTGAGGCCGGTCCGCACGACAGCCTTCAGAAACTGCTTGGGGATGATCTGATCGGTATCGACGTTGGCGCGATCGAGCGGCGCGACCATCCCGGTGAAATTCTTGAATGCCTGCATTTTTGTCTCCCTCTTACCGATTGCCCCAGTCGCGGACGTCCACGAAATGTCCTGCTATCGCCGCCGCCGCCGCCATCGCGGGGCTCACCAGGTGCGTGCGCCCGCCCTTGCCTTGCCGCCCCTCGAAGTTGCGATTCGACGTGCTGGCGCATCGCTCGCCCGGCTGCAGCACGTCGGGATTCATCGCCAGGCACATGCTGCATCCCGATTCGCGCCACTCGAAGCCGGCTTGCGTGAAAATTCTGTCCAGGCCGAGACGCTCAGCCTCCGCCTTGATCTCCTGCGATCCCGGCACGACCATCGCCTGCACGGTCGGCGCAACTTTGCGGCCCTTGACGACGGCGGCGGCGGCCTTGAGATCGCTCAGCCGCGAGTTCGTGCACGATCCGATGAACACGCGATCGATCTTGATGTCCTCGATTCTCGTGCCCGGCCGAAGCGCCATGTAGGCGAGCGCCCGCTCGACCGTCTCGCGCTGCTCCTTGTCGCCGATCTCCGCGGGATTCGGCACGCTCCCCTTAACGTCGGTGACCATCCCGGGATTCGTGCCCCACGTCACCTGCGGCGCGAACGTCGCGGCGTCGAATACCACGCTGCGATCGAACTTCGCGCCGCCGTCGCTGCGGCATTCGAGCCATCGCGCCGCAATTTCGTCGAACTCCTTGCCGGTCGGAATGTACCGGCGCCCGCGCAGATACTCGACTGTCGTCTTGTCCGCCGCGATCATCCCGGCGCGCGCGCCGCCTTCGATCGACATGTTGCACACCGTCATGCGCTCTTCCATCGACAGCGCCTCGACGGCCGCGCCGCGGTACTCGATCACGTGCCCGGTCGCGCCGTTGGTCTTGATCCTGCCGATGATGCCGAGGATCAAATCCTTGGCACCGACTCCCGCGCCGAGCTTTCCATCGACGCGAATCTCAAACGTCTGCGGACGCTCTTCCCACAGGCATTGCGTCGCCAGCACGTGCTCGACCTCGCTCGTGCCGATTCCGAACGCCAGGGCGCCGAATGCGCCGTGAGTAGCGGTGTGACTGTCGCCGCAAACGATCGTCATGCCCGGCTGCGTAAGCCCGAGCTGCGGGCCGATGACGTGCACGATCCCCTGCTCGCGCGAGCCGATATCGAACAGCCGCAGCCCGAACTCCGCGCAGTTGTGTCTGAGCGTCTCGATCTGCAGTTTCGAATCGGGATCGGCGATCGGCTTGCTCCGATCTGTTGTCGGCACGTTGTGATCCTGCGTGGCGTAGGTCCGATGCGGCGCGCGGACTTTGCGTCCCGAATGGCGCAGGCCCTCGAACGCCTGCGGCGACGTGACCTCGTGAACCAGGTGCAGATCGATGTAGAGCAGGGAAGGCTCATGGCGCTTTTCGCGGACTACGTGCTCTTCCCAGATTTTCTCGAACAGGGTCTTTGCGGCCATTGCGTTTCAACTCCCGCCGCATCGGATCTGCATCCGGCGGCGTAACAATTTCCAAATTAGTAAAAGAGCGCCGTTGAAGTTCATCAGACCGCCGCCGCCCGCCGCGCACTTTTCCCGCGCGAATAGCGTTCGATCCGATCGGACAGCTTGATGGCGAACGCGCTGAATGTGGCCAGCTCGTCGCGCGAAAATCCCGTCCAAATCGCCTCGATTGCCGCCTGACGCGAGGCGCGCAGCTCGCCCAGCGCTCTGGTTCCCTTCGCGGTCAGCTTGTAACGCCGGTTCCTGCGGTCGGCCCGTCCAATCGCGGCCGAGACCAGCGCGCTGTCGAGGAGCTGGCGCAATATTTTCGATACTGCCGCCGCCGAACTGTCGCGGCTGCGCGCGAACATCGACGGAATAAAATGCTCGGTCGAGATTTCCTCGAGCACGCGCCACTGCTCGATCGTGATACCCGCGTCGCGGGCCAGCACCTCGCGCCGGCGCTCGAAGATCTCAGTCAGCGCGGTCATCGCTTCGATCGCGCGGAAGATAGGGTCGCGGCGTCCAACTGCTTGCATCGGGGAAGATATTAACTACAGTTAAGCATTCTTTGCAAGCGGCGGAATAACCCGCGATTTGTTCCCCTTCCCGCCCGCGGAAGGGGTTGGGTCATTTGATCCGCCGCGTCGGCGCGGCGCGCTCCACGCGTGCCAGGCCGCGCGTCACTGCCTCGGCGCCGAACTTCTTTGCCACCGAATCCAGCGCCCGATTGAGCCGGTCGCGCTTGCGATCACGATTGTCCGCGGACGGCGTGTCGAACAGCCCGAGCTGCGCACCATCCGCGCGCTCGAGCTGATGCACCTGCACGCCGACGAGACGAATTTTGTCATTCCCGCCGACCTTCGACAGCAACTGCGTCGCGACGCGCGAAATTTCCGGCCCGTCATTGGTCGTGGCGTCGATCGAGAAGCTGCGCGTGATCAGCGGATAGCGCCCGCCGCCGAGCGGGCGCGCCAACTTCAGCTTCAGCGTCACCGTGTGCGCGCGCACCCCGTCGGCGCGCAGCCGGCGCGCCAGCGCGTCGCCATGCGCGATCAGAACCCGCCGGATTTCATCCGAGTCGAGCGCGAGGTCGTGCGCGAAAGTATTTTCCTCGCCATATGACTTGCGTTGCCAGTCGGCGATTACGGGTCGCGTATCGATCCCGGACGCGAGTCCATGCAGATGCGGTCCCATCGCGCCGAACAGGCTCTTCAACTCTGCCGGATCGCGCCGCGCCAGGTCGCCGACCGTCTTGATGCCAGATTGATGCATCCGCGCGAGCGTCACGCGTCCGACGCCCCACAGCCTTTCGACCGGCAGCGGGGTCAGAAATTCGCGGATTTTTTCCGGCGCCACCGCGAGCAATCCGTCGGGCTTCGACATGTCGCTCAAAATCTTCGCCGCCATCTTGGTCGGCGCGACGCCCACCGATGCGACCAGCCCGGTTTCTTCGAGCACCCGGCGCTTGAGATCGCACGCCGCGTCCAGCGGCGGCCCGAGCAGACGCTCGGTGCCGGTCAGATCGATAAAAGCCTCGTCCAGCGAGAGCGGTTCGACGATCGGACTGAAGCTCTCGAACACGCGGCGCACCACCCGCGAGATTTCCACGTAGCGATCCATCCGGCCCGGCACGAAGATCGCCTGCGGACACAGTTTGCGCGCCTGTCCCGTCGGCATCGCGGAACGCACGCCGAATTTGCGCGCCTCGTACGACGCCGAGGTGACGACCCCGCGCGCGCTTTGCCCGGCGACGATTACCGGCAGGCCGCGCAGGGCGGGATTGTCGAGCACCTCGACCGACGCGTAGAAGGCGTCCATGTCCGCGTGCGCGATCACTCGCGGCCAATGCGCCGCGCTCGCGCCTCTGGGAGCCTGCTCGACGCTCACGGTCCCGCCATCATTGGAGGCTTATTTCGGCGTCGAGAGTTTGGCGAAGATCGTATCCGCCGCAGTTTCGCCGCTGCGCACGCAATCGGGACTCCCCACGCCGCGATAAGCCGCGCCCGCGATTGCGAAGGCGGGAATTGGGGCGATGAGGCGCTCGATCTCGGCGACCCGCGCCAGATGCCCGACGTCGTACTGCGGCATCGCATCGGGCCATCGCCTGACTACAGCGATTCCCGGCGCTGCGGTCACGCCGAGCAATGCGCGAAACTCGTCGCGCACCGCGGCGACCATCTCGTCGTCGCCAAGGTTCATCATTTCGCGATGCAGCTCGCCGCCGATGAACGCGCGCGCCAGGATTGCGCCCGCAGGCGCGCGTCCCTCGAACTTGAAGCTCGAAAAGCTGGCCGCGATTATGCGCCGATGCTCGATGGCCGGCACCACGAAGCCGAATGCGCGCGGCGGACCCTCGAAGTCGCTCTCGCGAAACGTCAGGTTGACCGTCGCCGCCGATGCGTAACTGATTCCGCCGAGCAACTTCGCAGCCGCCGGCTCAAGCGGCGACACGATGCGCGCGGCCGCGTACGCCGGCGCGGCGCAGATTACCGCGTCGGCGTCGATCGAGCCGCCACCGGCCAAAGCGAGCCGCCATCCGTCCGCGGTTGGGGACATCCCGATAACTTCCGCCCCCGTGCGAATCGACCCGCCCAGCCGCGCCGCAATCGTCTCGGGCAGCGTCGCCATCCCGTTTCTGAAGCTCTGGAACAGGCTCCATCGCGCGCCGCTCACCTCCGGACCCTTCGACGCCCGCGCCCGCTCTGCCGCGCGCATTCCCTTGAACAGGCTGCCATGGCGCCGCTCCATCTCGACAAAGCGCGGTATCGTCGCCGTGGTGCTGAGGTGTTTCGGATCCGCGGTGTAGATACCGCCCGCCAGCGCCTGCGCAACGCGCTCGAGCACCTCGCGGCCCAGTCGCCGCGTCACGAATGAATCCAGACTCTCGTCGTCGCCGCTGGTTCGCGCCGCGATGAATGGTTCCAGCGCCATCCGTAATTTTCCGAGAGGCGAAAAAAGCGAACTTCGAAAAACCGGCCCGAAGTGCGCCGTCGCGAGCATCATAAATCCCGCCGGAACCTCGACCAGCCGCCCCGCGCGCACCACGAACGTCTTGCCGTAAATCTCGCGAGTCGGAATCAGTTCCGCGCCGAGACCAAGCCGCCGCGCGAGCTCGGCGGCCGATGTTTTTTCCGACAAAAAAGAATCGGCGCCGGTCTCGATTACAAATCCGTCGCGGCGAATCGTCTCGAGCGCTCCGCCGCATCTCGCGCCGCGTTCCAGCAATTCCACTTCGAGCGGAAATTCGCGCGCCGCCGCGAGCTCGCGAAGCCGATACGCCGCGGCGAGCCCGGCGATTCCCCCGCCTATTACTGCAACCCGTTTGATATGTGTGCCGGAGTCCGTTTGAGCTTCTCCCTCGATCGATCCGTCAGCCGCGCGCGTACGGCGCGATTATCGACGCCATCATCTCGATAAACAACGGATGGTCCCCGACGGTCGGCGCGCGCTCCATCCTGATTCCCGCCTCGCGTGCGATTTGCGCCGCTTCGATATCGAGATCGTAGAGCACTTCGACGTGATCGCACAAAAAACCGATCGGCACGACTACCGCTGCCTTCGCGTCCAGGCTCCGAAGCGTATCCTTGATGTCGGGGTCGAGCCACGCCTCGCGCGGACTCCCGCTACGGCTTTGATAGGCGAATTGCCACGCGCCGATTCCAAGCTCTGCCGCGACCATCCGCGCCGACTGCGTAAGCTGCTCGACGTACGGGCCGGCCTGCGCCATCGCGAGCGGAATACTGTGCGCGGTGAAGATCAGCCGCGCGCGCGATCGCTCTTGCTCGTCCAGCCTCGCGTACCCCTCGCGCGTGCGCGACGTCAGCGCCGCGATGAACAGCGGATGGTCGTGCCACGGCTGGGGATACACGACCTCGGGCGCCGCTTCGCCCAAAGCAGCGCGCGCGTCATTGACGGTTGCCTGGTATCGGTCGAAGCTGGCTTCGCTGCGATGCGCCGCCATGATGAAGCCGAGCACGCGCCGCGCTCCAGCGTCGGCGAGCGCGCGAATCGAGTCGGCAACATACGGTTCCCACTTGCTCATCCCGACCGCGACCGGCACGCGCGCGCCTTTTTTCGCGAGCTCCTCGCGCAGCGCCGCCGCCTGCCGCATCGTGAGATCGTTGTACGGCGAGCGCCCGCCGAGAAGATCGTAATGATGCACCACCTCCTCGTAGCGCTCGCGCGGGATTGGCCGCCCGCGCAGAACGTTGTCGAGAAACGGCCGCACCTGGTCGGCGCGCGTCGGTCCGCCGAATCCAATCATCAACACCGCGGCGCACTTTGCCTTCGCGGTCATGGCGTCAGCGCGCGCTCATCTCGTGAACCGCATCGACGAGCGCGATTACGTGATCGACCGGCGTATCCGGAAGTATTCCGTGGCCGAGATTGAAGATATGTCCGGGGCGTCCGCCCGCCTGATCGAGAATCGCGCGGGCGCGTGCACGGATTTCGGAAACGTCCGCGAACAGCGCGATCGGATCGAGATTGCCCTGCACCGCCACGCTGTAATTGAGCCGCGCCCACGCGTCGGCGAGATCGACGCGCCAATCCAGGCCGATAACGTCGCCGCCCGCCTCGCGCATCAGCTCGAGCAGGTTTCCCGTCACGGTCCCGAAATGGATTACGGGCACGTCGGCGGGGATCGCCGCGATCACCGACGCGGTATGCGGCAGCACGAAGCGGCGATAGTCGTCCGGGCCAAGGCTGCCGACCCAGCTGTCGAAAATCTGGACGATGTCGGCGCCCGCCTCGATTTGCATCTTCAGATAATCCGCGGTGATGCGCGCCAACCGCTCCATCAGGCGATGCCACGTTTCGGGCTGCATGTACATGAAAGTTTTGGTCGCCTGGTATTGCCGCGACGAGCCGCCTTCGATCAGGTACGACGCGAGCGTGAACGGCGCCCCGGCAAATCCTATCAGCGGAGTCGTCGCGCCGATCGCGCGATGCACCAGTTTGATCGCGTCGCCAACGAAGCCGAGCGCCGCCACGTCGACGGCGGGCATCCGCTCGAGGTCGGCCTCGGTGCGAATCGGGCGATCGATCACCGGCCCGTCGCCTTTTTCGAAATGCAGCCCGACTTCCATCGGGATCAGAGGCAGCAGGATATCGGCGAAAATGATCGCCGCATCCACCTTGAGCCGCTCGACCGCCGTGACGGTGACTTCGGCGGCCAACTCAGGCCGCCTGCACATCTCGAGAAAACCATGACGCTCGCGAACGCGCCGATACTCCGGCATGTAGCGGCCCGCCTGGCGCATCAGCCAGATAGGAGTGTAGGGGGCGGCTTCGCGCCGGCACGCCTTGAGCATCGGATGGCCGGCGAGCGGAGATTGCGGCGCGTTCGAAATCGCCGGCCGGCGCGGATTTGGCGTCGCGCCCGCTTCAATTCGATGGGTGTCCGCGCGGTTCGCGATGAGAATCGAAGCCGCTTGCGCCGCCGCCGCTTTAACCAGATGGCCGAGCTTCGAATGCTCCGGCTCGAAGTCCACGCGGAGCCCGTAGGCGCGAATCTGCTCCGAGCATACCGGCCCGATCGAGCCAACCGCCATGCGCGCGAATCCGCGCTTGACGCCGTCGCCGATTCCCTCGGCCTCCGCGAGCTGAATGACGTTCGTGACCTGGTTCGAGCTGGTGAAAATAGCCACGTCCGCCGCGCCCGCCGCGATCGCGTTCAACGCCGCTCGCAGCGGCGCGCGATCGGCCGGCAGCGTCCATTTATAGACCGGAACAATCGTGACCCGGGCGCCGCGCGCCTCGAGCCCGGCGGTCAGCTCGTGATTGGAAACTCCGTATTCCTGGATCGCGACGCGCTTGCCCTTGAGCTCGATCTGCGACGCAAGCGTGCTCAGCACTTCGCGCCAGGTATTCGGCTCCGGCGCGACTATCGAGGGTTCGACCCCAAGATCACGCATCGCGCGAATCGCTTTCGGGCCGCGCGCCACGGTTGCGATTGCGGCCAGCGCCGTCGCTATCGACGCCCGCGGATGGCGCGTTTCCATCGCCTGGAACATCGCGCGTGTCCCGACGCCGGTCATAAAAATGACCACCCCGAATTCGCTTTCGCCGGCCAGCAGGCGGTCGGCGAAATCCAGCGCCGCGTGATTGTCCTCGAGCGGCACTTCGCGCATCGCCGGCGCAATAATCGCGATGCCGCCGCGTCGCTCGATCATCGTCGCTACTTCCGCCGCCATGCGGCTTTCGAACGCGACGACGCGAAGTCCGCCGAAGCCGGGCGTGCTGTCCGAGGAATTAGATTTTGTCTCTTGGTTCATCTGAAGCTGGGGGTGTCTGGGGAATTGGATTCCGTTTCCGGGTTCATCGCGAGCGGCCACGCCGCGTCGTTAATCTTGCCGCGCGCACGATGCTCGCGTCCACTCCCCCGCCCCTGTGCCTTTGCGGTTTGCGGGGCGCGCAGGACGGACGGGAGAAACCGCATTGCCCGTTTTGCGATCGGTGTGTTAGCTGTCGCTTGTGGAAGAGGAATCAAACGTTACGCGGAGAATCGAGATGACTATGAGAATGCGTATTGGAATTTGCCGGTTGGTCCGGTCAACGATAGTCGCATTCGCCGCAGTCGCGTGGATCTCACCGCCGGCGCGCGCGCACAATCCGCTTGCGCCGGTTGCGGCGAGCGTGGCTGAAAGCGCATCAGTTCCCGCCGCGCAGATTCCCAGGGAAATTACCGACGCGATCAACTCGCCCGATCGGCCGGCCGCGGACAAGGCGCTCGACGCAGGACGCAGGCCCGATCAGATCATGGCGTTTTACGGAATCAAGCCCGGGATGAAGATTGCCGATATATTCGCGGGCGGCGGGTACATGACGGAATTGTATGCGCGAATCGTCGGATCGACCGGTACGGTTTACTCGCAGAACGGTCCGTTCCCTGCGCAGTTCAAGAAAAGCGAAGATACATGGAACGAACGACTGAAAGAGCCGGCGCTCAAGAATGTCGTCAAGGTCAGCAAACCCTTCGATGCGCCCGACCTGCTGCCGGTGCCGCCGGGCTCGCTCGACGCCGTGATCATCCATCTCAACTACCACGACATGGTCGGCTTCAAACTCAATCGCGAGAACGTGAACGCGGCGGTGTTCAAGGCGCTCAAGCCAGGCGGGATTTACGGGATCGTCGATCACAGCGCGCGGCCGGGCGCCAACGATACGGTGACCACCACGCTCCACCGAATCGACGAGAATTTTCTAATCAAGGATGTGGAGAAGGCGGGCTTCAGGCTGTCCGGAGCGTCGAGCGCACTGCGCCACCCTGAAGACGATCGCACCTGGATTGTGTTCAAGCATCTCGGTCAGACCGATCGCTTCATGCTCAAATTCAGGCAAACGCCGGCAATCGCGGCGGGCGCAAATGGCTCGGGGTCGGGCCAATGAAAGTCGGCCTGTTCGCGCTGGGAATCGGCACGGGCGCGCGTCCCGGCGTGATTGTGAAGACGGCCGAGGCGGCAGAGCGTTGTGGATTTTCAACGCTATGGGCGGCAGAGCACGTCGTGCTCTTCGACCGTCAGGATTCCAAGTATCCCTACGCGGAGAGCGGCGAGTTCCCGTTGCCGGGTGGTGCGGACTGGCTCGATCCATTTATCACGCTGACGTTTGCGGCTGCGGTGACCAGAACGATTCGGCTGGCGACGGGAATCTGCCTGGTGCCGGAGCACAACCCTGTGGTGCTGGCCAAGGAAGTCGCGAGCCTGGATCGGCTCTCTAACGGACGATTTGCGCTGGGGGTGGGGATCGGATGGTCAGCGGAAGAATTTGCGGCGCTGGGAATTCCGTTCGAGCGGCGTGCGCAGCGGACGCGTGAGTACATCGAAGTGATGCGGCGGCTGTGGTCCGAGGATGTGACGAGCTTCCACGGCGAATTCGTGAATTTCGATGCGGCGAGAAGTTTCCCCAAGCCGGTGCGCGGCGGAAAGCTGCCGATAATCTTCGGCGGCGAAAGCGCGCCCGCGTTGAGACGCTCGGCAGACATCGGCAACGGATGGTTCGGCTTCAGCGTTGGACCGGACGAGGCGGCGCCGCTGGCGGACAAGCTTCGCGCGATGCTGAAAGCCAACGGACGCCAAGCGAGCGAAGTCGAAATCATCGTGTGCCCGTATACCAAGACGATCAGATCCGACGATTTGAAAAAGTACGGCGCGGCCGGCGTCAACGAACTGGTGATACCCTTCTATCCGCCCGGCAACGAGTCGGATGCTGGCCGATGGATCGAGCAGGTCGCGCGCGACTGGATCGAACCCGCGGCAAAAATCCGCTAGCGCCTAGGCCGCGGAGAGGATCTCGCGCACCTTGCTCAGGTCCAGAGCGATCTGCGCCTTGAGCGCATCGGGGTTGTCGAACTTGCGCTCGGGACGGATTCGTTCGATCAGCTCGAGCTTGATTCGCGTGCCGTAAAGGTCGCGCGTGAAATCGAAGATATGCGCCTCGATCGATCGCACGCTCTCCGAAAATGTCGGACGCATCCCGATGCTGGCGATCGACGGGTAGGCGCCATCGGCGAGGATGACGCGCGCGGCGTAAACACCGTCGGGCGGAATGCATTCCGTTTCGTTGTCGAGATTCGCAGTCGGGTATCCGATCGTTCGTCCGCGCTCGCGCCCGCGCACCACCGGCCCGCGTAAAAAGTGGTAACGGCCCAGCAGCCTGGCGGCGCCGCGCATGTCGCCGGCCGCGATCGCCTCGCGCACCTTGGTTGAACTGACTTCGATGCCGCCGATTTTGATCGGCCCGACCACGTCCGTATCGAAACCAAATTCGCGGCCGAGTTCGACCATCATGGCCGCGTTCCCCGCGCGATTGTGGCCGAAGCTTACGCTGTGGCCGACGACCACTTCGCGCACGCCGATCTTTCCGCGCAGGTAGTCGCGCACGAAATCGCGCGGCGAGAGCGAGCTCAGCTCGAGCGTGAAGTTCAGCACGATCACGCCGTCGATGCCCGACAGCCGCAGCATTTCGAGTTTGTCGTGCGGGGTCAGGATCAAGCGCGGAGCGCGGGCCGGAGCGAGCAGTTTGGCCGGCAGCGGATCGAAGGTGAGCGCGAACGCGGTGCCGCCGGCCGCGCGCGCGTGATCGATCGCGGCCTTCAAAATCGCGCGATGCCCGAGGTGCACGCCGTCGAAATTACCGATCGCGGTGACCGGGTAGGAATGGCGCGCGAGCGCTCCGAGGTCGCGAATTATTTCCATCAATACTGCGCGTGGGCGCCGCTTTAATCGTTCGCGAGATCTTTCATCATGGTGTTCGCGGCTTCCGCTTCCGGAGTTCCCGCGTGATCGGCGACCAGCTTCTGCAGTGTCAGGCGCGCGTCGATGCGATCGTTGAGCTTCACAAATGCCTGCGCCTCGCGCAGCAAGGCAGCGCCGGCATATTTGCCCTTGGGAAAGCGCATCACGAGATCGTTGAATTGCAAAATCGCCTGGTCGTAACCGCCGGTTTCAAACAACGCGTTGGCGGCGAAGTATTCGGCGGGCTCGCTCAGCGCGGATTTCGGGTACGCATGCTGCAGCTTGGTGAACCTGGTAACCGCGAGCGGATACCTGGCGGCCTTCATCGCGTCGAGGCCTTCGCGATAGATCTTCACGCCCGGCTCGTTCGAGGTCTTGGCGTCTGCAATTTCCTGATCGAGTTCGCTCGGCCAGGTTGGAGCGATCGCGGCGGGCGCGGCGGGCGGAGCCGGTCCCCCCGACGGCGCCTCTGCCGACGCCATTCCCGGCGCGGGCGCCGCGCCGACGGAGTCTGCCGGCCCGGCGGGAGGAGGAGCCGCGCCGGGCGTCGCCGCCATCCCGGCCTGCAATGCTTTCACTTCGGCCTCGAGGCTCGCGACTCGATCGTTCATCGACGACGCGACGCCGCCAGCGCCGGCGGCGCCGTGCTTGAACTCCTCGATCTGATCGTTCTGACGTTGAATCTGCTGCTTCAGGGAATTGATTTGCTGGCGGTCGCTCGCGATCATCCCGCGCAGCGTGAACTCGTTTTGATTGAGCTGCTGCACGTCGCCTTGCTCGGCGCATCCCGCCAGCGCGAATGCCGCGGCGAGGGCGGCGACGGCGCCGATCGACCAGTTGGTTTTTCGCACGCTTCTAATCCTTATTGGCTTACCGCAAAGTGATCGCGCCGGTTCTGCGACCAGCAGCTTTCGTCGTGCTCGGTGCAAACTGGAAGCTCCTTGCCGTAGCTGATTGTCGAGATTCGGCTGCCGCCGATTCCGAGTGTCACCAGGTAATCCTTGGCGGCCTGCGAGCGCTTGGCGCCCAGCGCGATATTGTATTCCTCGGAGCCGCGCTCATCGCAATGACCCTCGACCTGGACCCGCGTCTGCGGATGCGCTTGCATCCAGCTGGCGTTGGATTTCAGCACGGAGCTGTCCTGCTCTTGAATCGTGTACTCATTGTACGCGAAGTGAATGTCGCTGAGCGGACCTTGCGCGCCGAATTTTCCGTTCTTCCAGTCCTCGAGCGAGTTGCCGCCGCCCTTGCCAATCCCATTTTCACCAAGTTGACTTCCGCCGGAATTGTTATCGCCGCCTATCGGCGCCGGCTTCTTCGACGAGCATGCGGCCAGCGCCAGCATCACCGCAACACCCACAATCGCAACAGCTCTGGCGATCGTCGAACGACTACTCACCCAACCACCCCGACCACGCTGGACAGGAATCATTACCATTACCCTCCGTCAAAGCGGAAATAATCTTCCGGTTGCCGACCATCATTACATAGATTCGCGAGTTGTGGCCGCGTGTCGAGCTGAACGCGAGATAGCGTCCGTCGGGCGACCAACTCGGATACTCGTTGGAGCCGTTGCCATCTGTCACTTGCACAGGTTCACCGCCGCCGGCCGGAATCGTCCAGATGTCGAAACGTCCGTTGTTGCGGCTCTGATATGCGAGCTTGTCGCCCTTGGGCGAAAACGCGGGTGTGGTGTTGTAATCGCCGCGATAGGTCAATCGTTTCGGCGCACCGCCCGCCAGACTCATCACGTAAATTTGCGGCGAGCCCGAGCGATCCGACGTGAACGCGAGCGTGGCGCCGTCGGGTGAAATCGCGGGACTGACGTTGATTCCGTTGGTGTCGGTGAGCTGGCGAATTTCGGCGCCCTCGCGAGTGATCAGATACAGATTGGTGGCGCCGCCACGCTCGATCGCGGCGACGATGCGCTCGCTGTCGGGCGAGATCGTTCCGCCGAACACGCGGCCGTGCGGGGTGTCGAGCTTGGCTTCGCGCTGCTCCTTGAGATCGGCCAGATAAAGCGCAGGCGCCATGCTCTTGTACGAGAGATACAGCAAGTAGCGCGCGCTGCGATCGAAACTCGGGAACAGGTTGATCGTCGGATTGCCGGTCAGCTTGAACACGTCCTGCCCGTCTATCGACTGCGTATAGACTTCCTTGAAACGACCGCCGCGCGTCGAGACCAAGGCGAGCTTGGAATCGAACGGACCGCGCTGGCCGGTCGCAGCTTCAAGGACCGCGTCGGCGAATCGGCGCGCCATCCGCGCCACGTCACCCGCGTCGCCGTTGTAATTCTTGCCCATCATGCGCCGCTGCTGCGCCACGTCGTAGAGAAAAGCGGTCAGCTTCACGCCCGCGCCGCTGGCGGAGACCGAACCCTTGACGACAAAGTCGGCGTTGATCGATCGCCAATCGGCGAAATTGAACTGGCCGAGCTCGAAGCCCGACGATTGCGGGTCCTCGATGTACGCGTGCGGATCGATAATTCTGAAATAGCCCGAGAGCTCGAGGTCGCGCCGGAGCGTGCCGACAAACGCGCTGGCAACGCGATGGTCGTCGTCGCCGCCGAGATTTTTCAGCCCCGACACCGCGATCGTCGAGAGCTGCGAGCCGGGTCCCGCGATCGTGATTGTGATCGGCCCTCCACCAGCGGGCTGCGCGACGGCCCGGCCCGGTATCGACGCCAAAACAATCGCGCACAGAATCGCGCAAGCTTGAATTACCCGCTTCATGTTTTGACCCTGAAAAAACTGAAAAACATCCGCACCTCCTGCACCATCGCAACCTCAGGACTTGAGTTCGCCGAGCTGAAACAAGGCTTTGATCCCGGAAGAAAACTGGTCGCGAAACTTTTCCGGCGGCGCGGGAAACGGCGCCGCCCGGCGAATCGCGCGAATCACGGAATCATCGAACGCCGAGTCGTTCGAACTCGTGCCTAGCTTCACGGCGGTCAGCGCACCGTCGGGGCCGATCGCGAAATTGACGGTCGCGGTCAGCTCGTTCGATCCGCCGGTAAACGTCCACGACTTTTTAATCTGCTCCTGCACGGTCTTATAGTACAGGATAAATTCCGAGTCCTGTAGAATCCCGACGCTGCCCTTGCCGGCGCCGACTCCGTAACCCGCTCCTTCACTCGCGTTATTTGCGACGACGGGTCCTCCCCCTGCCGGACCGGTGGCATCGCTGTCGGCCGAGTCGGAATCGTCGTCAGCTTCATCTTCAGGCGGCGGATTACTCGCCAGCTCCTTGACGTGCTCCGCGAGCAACCGGCGCTTGAGCATCGCGAACCGCTGATCGACGCTTGGCGTCGATGCGATCTTTGCCTTTGCTGTCGTCGCTTCAGACTTGGGCCGGTTGCGCGACGCCTTGTTGGGCGTGGGCTTTGGCTTGGCGTGTTTCGTCGGCTCCGGAGTGGGCTGCGGCGTTGGCGCAATCGTCGGCGCGGTCGTGGGCTCGACAGTCGGCTCGATAGTTGGCTCTGGCGTCGCTTCAATAGTTGGCTCGGGCGTGGGAGTCGCGGTTGGAGCGTCGGTTGCCTTCGCATTTATTTTGAGCGCGTTCTTATCGTCGTTGAGCGCGAGTTCTGTTTTGGGCGGCTCGGTCTTGACCTTCGATTCTTCGGGCTTGGGCGCCGCCGCCTTCGCTTCATCCGCCGGGCGCCGATTGATGCGCGGCAGATGCGTTCCGAGGTCGCCGGCTGGAATGTTATCGACGATTTTCACCGTGTATGCAGGCGGCGCGGCTTCTTCGGGATGCAAAAAGCGCGGCGCGATGAAGAACACCGTCGCGAACAGCGCAGCGTGCCCGAGCGCGGAGACGAAGATCGCCGCGAAATATCCGATTCGCGACGGCTGCTCGTCACCGTTATGGTCCCGCGATGCCACGCCCAGCGCTCACTTCGCGCCCGCGTCGGTGCCGCTGGCCGCCGGCATCTCCGTCACCATCCCGACGTTTTCGATTCCCGCGGCCTTAATCGCCGCCATCGTGCGGATCACCTCGCCGTACGGTACCCGGTCGTCGGCGCGGATGAAAACCTGGCGATCCGGACGCTCATTTGCAATCGCCTTCAGCTTGCCGGTCAGTTCATCCGCCGAAAGCTTCGCGTCATTGAGATAAATCTGGCTGTCGCGCGTGATCGACACGACGAACTGCTCTTCCTTGCCGGGCAGTGCCTCGGCCTTGACGCTGGGCAGCGTGACCTCGACGCCCTGCTGAATAATCGGCGCCGTCACCATGAAGATGACCAGCAACACCAGCATCACGTCCACCAGCGGCGTGACGTTGATCTGGGATACCATCTGCCCGCGCTGTCCTGAATCGAATGCCATTGCGATGCTGCCTACGAAAGGAAATGACGCTCGGCGATGTTCAAAAATTCGGAGGTGAAATTATCCATCTCGGTTGCCAGCACTCGCACCCGCGCGATGAAGTAGTTGTAGAACATCTGCGCCGGGATCGCCGCGACCAGGCCGACCGCAGTCGTGATCAGCGCCTCGGCGATTCCGGGCGCGACCGCCTGGATGCTCGACGTATGCGACGCCGACAGGCCCAGGAACGCCGTCATTATTCCCCACACCGTGCCGAACAGTCCGATGAACGGGCACGACGAACCGGTGGTGGCCAGGAACGTGATGCCGGATTCGAGCTTGGTCAGCTCAACGTTTTCCTGGCGCTTCATCGCGCGCATCACGTTGGCGATTCCGCCGAGATCGGTCGAGAAGCCGCTTTCCGCTCCGACCGCCTGGCGCTTGGCGCGGGTGATTTGCAGGAGCTCCTGGTAGCCGGCGCGGAAAACCTGCGCGACCGGGCTGCGCTTGAGGCCGACGCTCGCGGTGTGAATCGCGGCGAGGTTCTTCGATTCCCAGAAGATCGCGATGAAGCGCTCGGACTGGCGCCGCGCTCGCGAAATCTGAATCAGTTTGTAAAGGATGATACCCCAACTGCCGACCGAAAAGGCCACCAGCAGCCACAACACGACTGCCACCACCGGGCCCGTGCCCAGCACCAGTTCCACCACACCCAACCCGCCTGCACCACTCACCTGATGGAGCATAAAACCGCCATTCGGCTGAATAATCGGTTTATTATAAGGATATCAGCGTGGGCAAAACCAGCACGGTCATCTCGCCGCTCGCGCGCCCGCGATTTCTGCGGACTTCATGACCGGGGATGAATCGGGGCCCGTGCGGCCTGCAATTCGGCCACCGCCTGCTCGAACGTCGCGTCGCTGACTTGGGTGAGGGCTGCGGCCGAGTCCTTAAGTTCCGCATGTTCGACGCTGCGCGAAAGGGTCTCAGCCGGCGTGGCTCCGCGACCCTGGCCGAGGAAGGGCTTGATAATCAGGTAAACCACGTCGCGCATCGGCATGAAGCGCGTGAAACGGCGCAGCAGCCGCACGGTCTGCAGCGGATAATGAAGCAGCTTGTAAAGGAATATTCTGCGGAAACCCGCGCTGCGCTCGCGGTTGATTACCTCGCCCGGCAGGCAGGTCGGATCGATCTCGGAACACTTGAAATACTTGAACCAGTCTCGAGCCTCGTCGACCAGGCCGCGGCGGACATATTCATTCCACAACGGGGTGCCGCGATAGACGCATAGGCGGTTGAAGTTGAACGTGTCGAGCGGAAGTCTTGCGGCAAAATCAAAAGTCGCCCTCAGGTCGGCCACGGTCTCGTCGGGGTTGCCGACCGTGAAGAAGCCGTGCACGATTTCAATTCCCGCCCGCTTGGCGTTCGCGACCGCGGTCTCAACTTCCTTAAGGGTCTGCTCCTTCTTGAGCCGGTCCAGCACCTTTTGACTGCCGCTCTCGATCCCGAACATCAGAGTGCGGCAATTGGCCTTTGCCATCGCCGGAAACAGATGTTGGGCAACCGAATCGACCCTGCCCTCGCATCCCCAGTGGATGGTCGGACCGCTGTCGATTAGCCCCTCGCAGATGGCTTCGATCCGCTTCGGTTGCAGCAGGAAATGATCGTCGACAAAGTACACCGCACCATAGCCGTGTTCCTTCAGATGATTGAATTCCGCCAGCACGTGCTGAGGGCTGCGCGAGCGCCACTTGCTCTGGTTGAAGGCCGGAATGTCGCAGAAAACGCAGGGCCACGGGCATCCGCGCGACGTCTGCATCGTGGTGTAACGGTCCATTGACAGAACCGTGGGCACATCCAGCGGCATCGACTCGATGAAGTCCAGCGCGAGGCTTTCGCGGTCCGGAAAAGGCCACTGGTCGAGGTCGCGCTCGACAGCGCGGTCCGGATTGTTTACCACCTGGCCGTCTCGCGCCCAAGTCAGCCCGGCGACCCCCGCCGGATTGTCGAGCTGCGCGACCAGGTCGAGAATCAACTGCTCACCGTCACCGCGGCAGACAAAATCCACTTCGCTGCATTGCAGTTTCACCAGGGACGCATTCAGCGTCGCGAAGACGCCGCCGATGGCGACTTTGACCTTGGAATCGACCGCGCGGATCTGGCGGGCGAGAATCTTGGCGTAGGGATAACTGGTCGTGCTCAGAAAACTCAACCCGACCAGTTGGGGCCGCCGCGTGCGAATCTGCTCGATGATGACCTCGTTTGGAGTCTCGCTGTTGGCCTGGTCGAACATCACGCATTCATGGCCGGCACGCTTGAGCACCGCGGACAGCGACATGATTCCGATCGGCGGGAACCCCATAATGCGCAGGTTGCCGTTTTTCGCGCGGCCCTCCGCCGGCACGGCGTAAAATTGCGGGTCGCGAACATGGATTAGAAATACCAGCATGG
>CALAOW010000077.1 GCA_937889395.1 uncultured Pseudomonadota bacterium
CAGGGATTTGTGCGCGGATGGTTTCAGCCCGAGTTCAGGGATGAACTATTCAGCCTGACCCCGGCGGATTTTCTGTGCTACGCGTACGCTATGGACCATACGTCAAGATACCCCACGTTCGCCGGGCTCGCGCCCAAAATCGGGCGACGCCTACCTCCGGCGAATATTAATTTTGACGGAACGAATCTAGCCCTAGAGGGGGAGCCGTCCCGACACCACTACATATGGGATGGACCGCTCCTTCCCGCTGTATTCGATCATTCAGAAGTGGGCCGTCGCACCTCAGTTTGTCGGATTGGCGAGCTGAATCAGCACCGATGATTTGCAGGCAAACCGATACCGGCGGCGCGATGATATAATAGCTGCGACGATGGCCCCGGAAAATGAAAACGAAAAGCGCGGAGCAAACGAAACTCCGCCTGAACCGACCGGCGGGCCGACCGGCCCGGATTACGGCTCGCTGATCGAGTATTTCAAGGACGCGCCAGCGCAGACCGGGCAGGCCGGGGCTTCCGATTCGCACGCAGTCCGGGACCAATCGGTCCCTATCGACCAAAAGTTGGAGGCTGCCTCGACCGAGCCGGGCGTCTATCTGCTTCGCGATCGCGCCGGCAAGGTACTTTACGTCGGCAAGGCCAAGTCGCTGCGCTCCCGCGTGCGCGCATACTTCCGTGAGGGCGGCGACGGGCGCTTCCAGGTTCGTTTCCTGATGCGGCGGGTGCGCGACTTCGACACGATAGTCACCGCGAGCGAGAAGGAGGCGCTGATCCTCGAAAACAATCTGATCAAGCAGTACCGGCCCAAGTATAATATCCGCCTCAAAGACGACAAATCGTACCTGAGCGCGAAGATCACCAATCACGCATGGCCGCGAATCACGGTCACCCGCAAGATCGTCAAGGACGGCGGGCGCTACTTCGGCCCGTTCGGTTCGGCCGACGGACTGCGCGAGACGATCGACGTCATCCGCAAAGTCTTTCCGCTGCGCACCTGCACCGACGCGGTGTTCCGCAATCGCTCGCGGCCGTGCCTCGAATATCAGATCAAGCGATGCCTGGGGCCGTGCTGTTTGCCGGTCGATCGCGAAGAGTACGGCCGCCATCTGCACGCGGCGCAGATGCTGCTCGAAGGAAAAAATCTCGAGCTGCTCCGCGAGATGCGCGACCTGATGAAGGATCACGCGTCGCGCCTCGAGTTCGAGCAGGCCGCGCGGATCCGCGACCGGGTGCGCGCGGTCGAAAAAACCGTCGAGCGGCAGACCGTGCTGCATCACTGGGGAATCGACCAGGACGTGTTCGGAATTTACCGCGAGGGCGGCTTCATCGAGGCGATCGTTCTAATCGTCCGCGGCGGAAAGCTGACCAGCACCCAGGGCTGGAGCTTTCAGGACCTGGAATTTCCGGTTCACGACATTCTTTCCGATCTGCTGACTCAGTATTACTCGGGAGCGCGCAATATCCCCGACGAAGTGATCGTGCCGGTCGAACTGGAGGACGCCGCCGTGCGCGCAGAGCTGCTCTCAGAGCGGCGCGGAAAGAAGTGCGAGGTTTTCCAGCCGCAGCGCGGCGAGAAGCTGCGCCTGCTCGAAATGGCGATGGACAACGCGCGCCAAAGCTTTGCCTCGCGGCGCGACAACGAAAAGACCCGCGAGCAGATGCTCGAGGATCTGCGCGCCAAGCTCGGTCTGCGCAACACGCCCAAGCGGATGGAATGCTACGACATCTCGAATCTGCAGGGCTCGATGGTGGTCGGGTCGCAGGTGACGTTCGACGAAGGCGAACCGCAAAAGAATCTCTACCGCCGCTACCGGATTCGCAGCTTCGAAGGCCAGGATGACTTCGCCAGCATGTACGAAGTCCTGAAGCGCCGGCTCGAACGCGCCGTGCGCGAAAACGAATACCCGGATTTGTGGGTCATCGACGGCGGCAAGGGACAACTGAACGTCGCGCTCGAAGTGATCCGCGAGTTCAAGCTTGCCGATCAGATCGATTGCGTGTCGTTGGCCAAGCAGCATGTTCTGAACGACCGGCGCGAAAAAGAAGTAACGAAATCCGAGGAGCGCGTCTTCCTTCCCAGGCGCAAGGATCCGATCGTGCTGCCGAAAAATTCGACCGCGCTGTTCCTGCTCGTGAGGATTCGCGACGAGGCGCATCGATTCGCGATCGCCTACAACCGCGAACTAAGGCGTCGCGCACGGCTGCGCTCGGTCCTCGACGACATCGACGGCGTCGGCCCGGTGCGGCGCCGTGCGATGCTCCGTCATTTCGGGAGTCTCAAACGGATTCGCGAGGCGACCACCGACGAGATTGCGGCGGTGAAGGGCCTCAATCGCGAACTTGCTGCCGAGATTCGCCGCCATCTCGACGAAATGACGGCGCTGCTCGACGTCGAAGAATCCGCCGACTCCGCGGATCAACCGGCTCTTCCGCTCGCTTCATCCGCCATTTCCGCCAATAACGCCGGCGCTCGAGTCAACGACATACCCGCCCAGGATTGACGCGAAAGTTCCCCAGAGCACACATTGTCGGTCGCGTTACCTGCTTGTGTCGGCGCATAATCTTCGAGTCAACATCGACCTCACGCCGCCGCTGATGCGCGAAGGAGTGC
>CALAOW010000078.1 GCA_937889395.1 uncultured Pseudomonadota bacterium
GGTACTGGCGTCCGCGCAGCCGGCCCTGCTCGACCGTGACCCACGCGGCCTTGGTGAGCTCCTGTACCAGCCCGATGAACAATCCGATCGCAAGACCGGTGACCGCTTCGCCGAAGAACCGCGAAGGCAGGCCGCCGCCGCCGATCGCGCCGATCAAATCGAAGCCGATTCCACCGACCGCTCCGCCTAGCAGTCCGCCCAGCGCTCCCTTGGGAACATTTTCCATCGTGAGCGTCGCCAATCCCACGCCGGCGCCCACCAGCGCTCCGTCGATTGCCCATCCCAGGAGTCTTGCGATGACGAGAGTTACGATCGAGCCCGAAACCAGCTCGCCATTTGGGCTGAAGCCGACTCCGCCTGCCGTGAGAACCAAGTTGAACACATAATTTCCGAAGTAAGTGGAGACCAGCGAGAGCAGCGCGCATATCGCGAAGCCGCGAATGAAGCGGCGCTTGGCCTCCGGCGTTACGCGAACGTCGGAGGTATCCACGGCCGTGATGAACGCACCGATCGCGCCCGCAGCAAACGCCGCCGAAATGTAGTACGCGACCATTTCGCCCGTCGTCTGTGCTTGGCCGAGATGAGAGTTGTGCGAGGCCAGCTCGACGGGGAGCCATCCGATCGCGCCGCCAACCAGGCCCGCAAGGGCCTTGAACGTCAGTTCGCGCCGGTTCAGAGAGTCGCTTTTGAGTAGAGCTAGAGGTGAATTCACGCCGTCCCCGGCATACGCATCCAGTGAAAAAGTGAAAAAGTTAGAAATATCATAGCCCGCAGCGGGTCGGTGGAAAACGCTCTGCGCAAACGGCGCGCCTTCGACGGTCGAGCGACGGGGCACCCGGTTCCCCGCGATTCCCGAACTTGATATTGAAGGGGTTGACGGTCGGCGATATCACCGCCGAGGACATTACCCCGACCCGCGAGGAGGCCCCCCATGTCACCATTGCTATTGATACTAATCCTGTTGTTGCTGTTTGGCGGTGGCGGCGGTTATTACGCCTACGGACCCGCAGGCGGAATCGGGATCGGCGGCGTTATTTTAATCATCCTAATCGTGATGCTTGTGAGCCGACGACGAATATGAGCGTCGATTTGTCGGTCGAAAGCGGTCTTGCGGAGATTGTCCTAAACCGGCCTGAGAAGATGAACGCGTTGAACGACGCGATGGCGGGCGAGCTGACCGAGTGCCTGGAGCGCGCGGCGTCGCAGGGCGTGCGCGCGATGATGATCCGCGGTGAAGGGCCGGCGTTCTCGATGGGACGGGAGCTCGCGGATGCCGACCCGAGCATCGAAGACGCCGCAGCGATAATCGAGAACACCTTCAATCCGCTGATCAAGCGAATCGTCGCGTTCCCGGCGCCAACCTTTGCCGCGGTTCACGGCGCGTGCCTGGGAGTCGGACTGGGGCTGGCGCTGGCATGCGACGTGGTCTATGTCGCCGACGACAACGAGACGAAGATCGGTTCGCCGTTCGCGCGTGTCGGCGCAGTGCTGGACTCGGGCGGCCATTCGTTTTTCGTCTCGCGCCTGGGAGCCCATCGCGCGCTCGAACTCATCTACACGGGACGACTGCTCTCGGGCGCCGAAGCGGCCCAGCTCGGACTCGTCAATCGCAGCATCGCGAAGGATTCTCTCGTCGCGGAGACCAGGAAAGTTGCCGCGCAGGTGGCGCTCGGTCCGACCGCGGCGTTTATGCAATCGAAGCATTTGGTACGCAGGATAGACGAGGAGGCGATGGGCCTGTTCGCGGTTCTGAATTGCGAGGCTCAGGCGCAAGGCGCAGCAGAGCGGACGGCCGACTACAAGGAAGGCATCGCGGCCTTTCAGCAAAAACGCTCGCCAAAGTTCCACGGCAAGTAGCAGGGGTGACCCCTGCACCCAATATTAAAACAAAGATGCGGGCTTCGCCCTGTTAGAAGGGCAGGGGGCTGGCGCGCGCTCAGGCGCGGCGGCGGGAGGCGCGGGTCTTGGCCAGGCGGCGGGCGGCTTCGCCGATTGTGCCCGCTCGATGCCATCGCGAGTACTCTTCGACGGTGAGGCCGTGGGCGAGTTCCAGGGCGACCGACAATCCCGCGAGCACGAAGACTTCGCCGAGCACGCTGATGCGCGGCACGAGCCCGAGTCCGCCGCCTTCGTTGGGGACGGGGACGTGGATGACGAGGTCGGCGAGTTGGGCGAGGGCGGAATCCTTGTTGCCGGTGATCGCGATCAACTGCGCGCCCTGTTCGCGAATGGCGCTTGCGGTGGAGAGCAATTCGTCGGTGTTGCCGCTGTTTGAAATCGCGATGACGATGTCGCGCGGATTGACCTGTCCGAGGCTGCCGTGGAGGGTTTCGGTCGCGTGCAGAAAAGTGGCGGGCGTGCCGACCGAGCAGAACAGGCTGGCCGCGTAACGTGCAACGTGCTCGGGCTTGCCGACACCGGTGACGTGGACGCGGCCGCCGCGGCCGAGCGCGGTGCGAATAACCTCGACGGTGCGCGAGATGGCGGCGAGGTTCAATCCGGCGCGCATCTTGGCAAGTTCGGCAAGCGCGAGGTCGAAGAATTTTTCGACTTCTCCGGTCGAATCGCCGATGGCCGCTTCGCGCGGCTCGCTATCGAGGTGCGGCGTGGGCAGCGCGATCGTCTCGCCATACAAGTCGAGAATTTCCTCGCGCACTTCGAATCCCGACGGAAACGCGCCAAGGCGCGTGACCGCGACCGCTCCGGCGGCATTGGCGAGCCGCCCGATCTTGTCCCACGGTATCCCGAACCGCAGGCCCGCGAAGACGCCGGCAAGGAATGCGTCGCCGGCGCCGGTGGAGTCGATCTGCTTGACCTTGAAGGCGGGCACGCGAATGGAAGTCTCGCGCGCGGCGATCGCGCATCCCTTGTCGCCGTCGGTGATCATGACCGCGCGATTTCCGTAGCGGGTGCGAATCGCTTCGGCCATTTTCAGGGGATCGCGGCCGTTGCCGGTGACGATTTCGCGTGCGGCGGCTTTGGCGGGCTTGAGATAAGTCGCGAGTTTCAACGCCCGTTCGAGTTCGGCGCGCGTGCCGAGCGATCCGATCGCGTCGGAGGGCGGCACGTCAACGTCGAGAACGGTGGGAATGGAATGGGTGCGCGCGAAGAGCAGAATTGCGAGCACGGTGCGAATCGGGAGCTGCGAAATCTCGGTCGAAACGAGATTGGCGCGGCGGATGAACGCGCCGTGGCGGTTGCGGACCTCGGTGGGAGTGAGCTCGCCGGTCGCGCCGCGCGCCATGTAGATAGCGCGCTCGCCGTTGGCGTCCACGAAGATGGTCGCGAAGGCGCTGGCGCTACCGTCGAAGGTCAGGTGATGGCGAATGCCGAGGCGATCCATCCCGTCGCGGAGGAACTCGCCGTTGCGGTCGTCGCCCATCTTGCCGAAGATGCCGGTTTTGAGGCCGAGGATTCGGGCCCATCCGAGATGGTTCAGGGTCAGCCCGCCGACCTGCGTGCGTTCGATGGCGGCGCTGGCGGTATGCGCGCGGAGCAGAATTTTTTCGTCGGCGCGGATAATCCGCGGGGTGCGATAGAACAGGTCAACGACCATGCTCCCGCATCCGACGACATCGAGTTTTTCTTCAGCCATTGCTCTCAACCGATTTTTTTTGCGCCCGCGCGATCCCCCGAATCGTATTCGCTGACCCATCCGCGTTCCAGCATCGCGGCGGTGCGCTCGCGCAGGCTTAAGAATCGTGCGGAGAATTCGCGGCGCTCGGTGTCGCTGAGTGGCGGTGTGCCCGCGGCGACGGCGTCGCTGTCGATGACGCCGATTTCTTTTAGCGAGGCTTTAAGCGATGCGATCGTCGGGCGCCATGCCCTGGCGCCGCGCCGGAAGGTGCATGCGATGCGAAATTCGTCGATTGCATCAGAATACAACCGCATCAATTCGACGTCGCCCGAGCGACAGACCTGCCATGCGCGCTGCCATTCGCGCGGCATCGCATTGGCGGGGCCGGCGACGACGCCGTAGGGACGGGTGCGCTGAGTGAGGTAGCGGTTCCAGTAGTGGCGCATGCGATCGCCGACGCCTTCGGGCGGGGCGAACAAATCGAAGATGAGGTAGGGGTTGCCGGCGTAGATGGCGAATTCGTGACCCGCCTTGAAGTGCGATGCGGCGCGAGTGTAGTTGCCGATGACGGTTTTGCCGGCGGTGACTTTTATTCCGCGCACGTACGGCAGCCGGCTCATCGCCTTGACGTCGCGGGTATGCAGGTGGGGCGATTTGCCGGGCGCGGCGATGCCGGCGTTGTCATAGAGGAACAGCGGAAGCATCCGGCCCGCGCGGTCGAACACCGCGCCGATGTCGCGCTCGACGAATTCGGCGGGATGCTCGAGGTCCTTGATCGAGAGGGGAGCGACCACGACCGCGTCGGCGCCGGCGCGGAGCGCGTGGGTGAGATTGTCGAGCGTGTCGCTTCGCGTATGCGCGGTGATGCCGGCCCATGCTTCGATTTTCTTGGCGGCAGACGCGCGCGCCCGGCGGCATTCCTCGATGGCGATTCGTGCGACCGCCTGGCGGCGCGGGTTGTCGATGCGATCCCATTCGCCGGTGGTGCCTGCGGCAAAGATTATGTCGGCGCCGGCGCCGTCCTGGAGCGCATAGCGAACGACAGCGCGCTGCTGGTCTTCGAGGATGCGGCCGCGGGCGTCGAGAATCGTGACGACGGGGACGCAGAGGCCGGGGCGCGGGATATAGTCGGCGAGCGAATCCACGGCGGCGATTCTAGCAGAAGCGGGGGAGGGCTGCTGCCCGGATGGGATCGGGGGGGGCGCGGCTAGCCGATGCCGAGTGCGAGATTGGTGATGAAGCTCCAATGACGCTCGTCGCTGGAGGCGAAGTTCTCGAGCTTCATGCGGATAGTCAGCTTGTAATTGCCGTCGCCGGAGAGGGCGGCGGCGGGAGGATTCTCGTACCAGATGCCCTTTTTGCAGACGTCGATCATCATCTGATCGATTTTCGCCTTGCCGGAGTGTTGTTCGAGGATGAGTTCGGTGAGCTTGCCGCTTTTGTCCAGGATTGCCGTGATGACGACGGGCTTGAGTTCGGTGGGCAGCTTGGTTCGCGAAATATCCTCGGTTTTCTCGGCGATAGTGAGTTGCACATACACGCGATCGAGTATCACTGCGGAAAAATTTCCGAACTTGGCGGCCTTGTCGTTCAGCAGGCGCACCGTGCCGGGATTTCTTTCGGTACCGACCTGGCGCGAGATGCCGGGCTCGGTCTCAAAGGTGCGGGGCCCGGCCGAGACCGCGGCTTGGTCGCGCAACAGTCCTTCGCCGGGGGCAGGAACCGCGTTGGCGCCAAGCGGATCGATGGGGGCGTCGGAGACGGCCGACAAATCGCTCAACAACTTCGGTTGCGGGCCGGCGTCGGGGATGCCCGGCGGCGGCTTGTCATCGGCGGCGCATCCTGCGGTGAGGATTGCGGCGGCAAAGAGCATGGCTGTGAAAAACCGTTTCCGTTGCGTGCGGCTCATTTGGATTTTTCCTGCTGGTTATCTTTATCCAAATCCAAAGCGACGATCGCCGGACGCGCATCATTGTAGTCGGCGACGAAAGCGTCGAACAGTTCCTCGCCGAATGCGCGTTCCTCGGCGCGAACCTGGTCGTTGTGTTTTTTCGCGATCGCATCGCCGATTCGCGCGAGCAACTCGAGCGTGGGCGAGTAATTCAACTGCGCCGTGACGCCGCCTGAGAAATCGTAAGTCCCGTTGGGGAGCAGGCGCGAGCTGAGGTTTACGTTCATACCCCCATTTCCGGTAGCCAGCCCGCGCAGAAAGTCGCCGGCAATCAAGTCCATCATCTGATGTACGCCGGGCGGTGCGATCAGTTGCGGGACCGCGTCCATCCGGTTGACGAAGGTCACGGAGCCCAAGTCGCGGCGGTAGTCAGTTGCAAATCCAACGTTGGACAGGCCGAAATTCATCGCAAGACTGGTCACCTGCACCGACGCGAGAGTGCGGTAACTGCCGCGCGCGATTTCATTGAGCGCGATACCGGCGCCGGCTGGTTGCATCGCGTCGTTGAAGGGCGTGAGCAGGCCGCCTTGAATCATCATGGTGAGGCGGATGTGGCCGTGGTCGAAGGCCTCGCGCATCCAGAAATTTCCGTGCGAATCGAGGATCGCGGATTTCGCCGTCACCGCGGGCACGACTTTGCGATAGAAATCATATAGCAGCGGATATTTCCTGAGCGCGTCCTGGCGAACTTCGGCATCGACGTTCAAGAGCACGATGGGGCCGGCGGGCGAATTGAATTCGTCGAGCAGGTTGTTGAATTTGAAATAGTGGTCGAACTTCGCCGCGAGATGCGGCATCTGGCGGTGGAATTTGTCGAGCGCGGCCCGGTCATGGTGGTTGAACGCGCCGGGCGAGGAATCCCACGGCGGTCTCAGATCGCCGTGAACCTCCCGGAGCGCATCGGCGGATGCGTCAACGATCGCGCCGATGCCGTAGGTATCGATCATCAACTCGCCGGCGAGCGCGGCGGTGACGCTCGAAATGTTGGTGGGAGTGGAATCGGGGCCGGGCTTGAGGCCGAACACGCCCGAAAATCGCGACGGCTGCTCAGGGCTGCGCCAGTCGGGGGACAGCGTGTAGAGATAGCCGGCATCGATTGGCCGTCCGGCGACGCAAATCTGATGCGTGCCGTCGGGCTCGTCGCGCCACGGGATTGCGGGTTTCGAGTAGAGAGCGGCGGCGCGGATCATTGTCGATTGGCGCGGCGGAAGCAGATCGACGACATCCTGGAGCGCGGGGGCGAGCTTGGGATGGAACGAGATCTTGCGCTGGAAATCGAGCTGCCGATTGAGGATTGCGATCGCACGCGACGCGCGTGCGGGGCCGGGCGGTGCGAGATAGACGATTGGCGCGAAAAGGGTTCGATTGTCGGGCGCGAAGCCGGGAGTCGGCGCCAGCGGGGGTTTGGCGGGCGTGGAGATTCGAGGCGGCGCAGCCGTGGCGCCTGACGCGGCGAATGTGGCAATCGGGCAGATTGTGATTAGAATTGCCGCGGTCAAGGCAGCGACAGCGATTGCGAGCCGAAAAGCCCGAAAAGGCGGTCGCGGCCGGCGAATTGTGTGCGATACCTTCGGATGGTATCCTTTGACACAACAGGGAAAAGAGTTCGAGACGTAAAAATGAAAGCTGGAATCCATCCTGAATACCGTCGCTGCACAGTAGCCTGTGCGTGCGGCAATACCTTCGAAACGCGCTCGACGCTCAAGGAGCTGCACGTCGAGGTCTGCTCGAAGTGTCATCCTTTTTACACTGGCACGCAGCGCCTGGTCGATACAGCGGGGCGCGTCGAGCGGTTTAATCGCAAGTACGGCATCAAGAAGCCGGCCGAAAAGACCGCGGAAACAGCCGCCGAGAAGTAGCATAGCAACTCCCGCCGCCTGCGGTGCGCTACGCACCCGGGTGCGCGGGGGAGAATCCATCGGCACGGCCGCATCGGCCGCGCCGTTTTTGTTTCAAGGCGAATTTCAGGTTATGGCTTTTTCGGTTCGGGGCGTGAGCGGCGATGCTGGATAAGGCAAGCGCAATAGAAGAGCGGGTGGCGGAACTCGAGCGCAAGCTCAGCGATCCGGCCACGCTGGGCAATCAGCGCGAATACGCCAGAATCGCCAAAGAGCGCGCGCAGCTTTCCGAGGCGGCGCATTGCGCCCGCGAATATATCCGCATCGCCGACGAGATCGCGGGCCACAAATCGATTCTCGACGGCGACGACGCCGACTTGCGCGAGCTTGCCAAGGCCGAGCTGCCGACGCTGCAGAAAAATCTTGACGCTCTCGAACAGAAGCTCAAGGAGCTGCTGACGCCGCGCGATCCCAACGACGAAAAGAATGTGATCCTCGAAATCCGCGCCGGAACCGGCGGCGAAGAGGCGTCATTGTTTGCCGGGGACCTGTATCGTATGTACACGCGCTACGCCGAGCGCCACGGATTCAAGATCGAGGCGCTGAGCTTGAGCGACACCGGGCTTGGCGGAATCAAGGAAGTGATCGCGTTGGTCAGCGGACGCGGCGCATACTCGCGGCTCAAGTACGAAGGCGGGGTGCATCGCGTGCAGCGGGTGCCGGAGACGGAAGGGTCGGGGCGCATTCACACCTCCGCGGTCACGGTGGCAGTAATGCCCGAAGCCGACGAGGTCGAGGTCAATATCAACGAGGCGAAGGACCTGCGAATCGACGTGATGCGCGCGTCGGGGCCGGGCGGCCAGAGCGTCAACACGACAGACTCGGCGGTGCGAATCACGCACATCCCGAGCGGCATGGTGATAATCCAGCGCGACGAAAAATCGCAGCACAAGAACAAAGCGAAGGCGTTGAAGATACTGCGGGCGCGCCTACTCGAGGCTGCGCAGTCGGAGCAGCAGGCGAAGATCGCGCAGACGCGGCGTTCGATGGTGGGGACGGGCGACCGTTCCGAGCGAATCCGCACGTACAATTTTCCGCAATCGCGCGTGACCGACCATCGCGTCAACGTGACGATTCATCAGCTCGACAATTTTCTCGACGGCGCGATCGATCCGATTATCGACGCGCTGGCGGCCTACGATCAGGAGCAAGCGCTCAGCGCGTAGCATCGTCATGAGCGAGGTGCTCGCGCGGCGCGCGTTGGAGGAGATAGACAAGGCCGCGCGCCGGCTCGCGGTCAGCGGCATCGAATCGGCGCGGCTCGACGCGGAACTTCTGATGGCTGCGGCGGCAGGGGTCACGCGTGAGGCGGTTATCACCGGCTCGATCGATCTATCACCCGCGACGCTGAGCAACTTCGAGACGATGATCGCGCGCCGCGAAAAGCGCGAGCCGGTCGCGTACCTGCTGGGGCGCAAGGAATTCTACTCGCTCGATTTCGAGGTCAATCCGGCGGTCCTGATTCCGCGGCCGGAGAGCGAGATCGTCGTTGCGGCGGCGCTGGGGTTCATCGCCGGGGCGCCAGACGCGCGCGTACTCGACATCGGCACCGGGTCTGGCGCGATTGCGATCGCAATTGCAGTTAACGCACCGCGCGTGCGCGTGACTGCGGTGGACATTTCCGCCGACGCGATTGCGGTGGCGTCGCGCAACGCCCAGCATCATAGGGTCGAGGATCGCGTGACGTTCCGGCGCGCCGACTGCTTCGAAATCCTGGACGGAGGACCGGCGCTGGGATCTTTCGAGGTGATAGTCTCCAATCCGCCGTATCTGGATGACGCGGAGATCGCCGCTTTGGAGCCCGACGTGCGCGGCTACGAGCCGCGCGTTGCGTTGAGAGCGGGAGCCGGCGGGCTCGACATCCTTCGCAGAATTGCGGCGGGCGTGCCACAGCATCAGCATCTTGCGAGCGCTGGCGAGCTGATCGTGGAAGTGGGGGCGGAGCAGGCGGCGGCGGTCGCGAAGCTTGTCGAGGAAGCGGGCTTGCGGGTCGTCTCTGTGATAAACGATTTCGCGGGGCATTCGCGTGTCGTGCGCGCGAGAAGAAGCCGGGCGTAGTTGGCGATGGAGAAAATGATAATTCATGGCGGTGCTCCGCTGCGCGGGATCGTGACGCTCAGCGGCAGCAAGAACGCCGCGCTGCCGATCATGATGGCGTCGATCCTGACGCCGGAACCGCTTCATCTCAGCAACGTGCCGCGGCTGCGCGATGTGGAAACCGCGATGGCACTTCTCTTCCAACTCGGCGTCGCGGCGCGCTGGACCGATGAGCATTGCGTCGAGCTTTGCGCCGCAAAAGTCACCTCGCACGAGGCGTCGTACGAACTGGTCAAGACGATGCGCGCGTCGTTCGTCGTGCTTGGCCCGTTGCTGGCGCGCACCGGACGCGCGCGCGTATCGACTCCGGGTGGATGCGCGATAGGCGCGCGGCCGGTGAATTTGCACATCTCGGGTATTCGCGCACTCGGAAGCAAGATTCAGTTTCGTCACGGTTACGTCGAGGCGCACGCCGAGAAACTGACGGGCGGGCGGATCTGGCTTGATTTTCCCTCGGTGGGCGCAACCGAGAACATTTTAATGGCGGCGGTCACGGCCCGTGGCCGCACCGTGATCGAAAACGCCGCGCGTGAACCCGAGGTTCAGGATCTCGCGCGAGTGCTGGCCAAGATGGGCGCGAAAATCAGCGGTGCCGGCACGCACGTATTGGAAATCGAGGGCGTCGAGCGGCTCCATGGCGCCGAGCACGAAATAATCTGCGACCGAATCGAGGCGGGCTCGATGATGGCGGCGGCGGCGATCACCGGCGGCGACGTTACGATTGCAAATGCCCCGATCGAGCATCTCGAGGCCGTCACGGCCAAGCTGCGCGAGGCGGGCGTCGTGGTGGAGGCGAACGGCAAGGGCCTCCGCGTCGCGCGCGGCGATAAACTCAAGTCGGTCGAGCTGCGCACGCTGCCGTATCCGGGGTTTCCCACCGATCTTCAGGCTCAGATGATGGCGATGCTGACGCAGGCCGACGGCACCTCCGTCATCACGGAGACGATTTTCGAAAATCGATTCATGCATGCCCAGGAACTGGCGCGGATGGGCGCCGACATAATGATGAAAGGTCCCACCGCCGTAGTCCGGGGGCCGTCGAAGCTGAGCGGCGCTCCGGTGATGGCGACCGACCTGCGCGCCAGCATGGGGTTGATAATCGCCGGCCTTGCCGCGGAAAACACGACCGAGCTCAGCCGCATCTATCATCTGGACCGCGGCTACGAGGCGCTCGACGCCAAGCTCAAGCATCTCGGTGCGCGAATCGAGCGCGCTCAAGAATAATGAGACCGCGAGTCCTTAAGTCTCAGACTCCTGAGTTCAGAAAATTTCTGGCCGCGATACTCGCGCGCCGGGGTGGCGACAGCGCGGGGATCGATCGCGTCGTGTCGAAGATTATTGCCGACGTGCGAAAGCGCGGCGATCGTGCGCTTATCGATCTGACGGCCAAATTCGACGGGGTGAAGCTTACCGCGGCCACGATCCGGGTGACGCCCGCGCAGCGGCAATCGGCGATCAAGCGAATCGGTGCTGAAGATCGCCGTGCGCTGGAGCTGGCGGCACGGCGAATCGCAGATTTTCATCGCCGCACGATGGAGAAATCGTTCATCTATCGCGACAAGTCCGGGATGCGGCTGGGCCAGATGGTGCAACCGATGCGCCGGGTGGGGATTTATGTGCCCGGAGGGCTGGGCGCGTATCCGTCGTCGGTGCTTATGAACGCGATTCCCGCCAAGGTGGCCGGCGTCGCCGAAATCGTGATGGTCTCGCCGCCGTCGGCCGAGGGCGAGCGGCTGGCGGTGCTGGCGGCTGCGGAAATTGCCGGCGTGGACGAATTCTACCGCGTGGGAGGAGCGCAGGCGGTCGCGGCGCTCGCATACGGGACCGAAACCATCAAGCCGGTGGACAAGATCGTCGGTCCCGGCAACGCCTTCGTGCAAGCCGCAAAGCGAATGGTCTATGGCGCTGTCGATATCGACAAGATGGCGGGACCGAGCGAGGTGCTGGTGATAGCAGACGACCGCGCGCATCCCGAATGGATTGCCGCCGACCTGATCGCGCAGGCAGAGCATGGTTCCGGCGACGAGACGGCGATGCTGCTGACGACGTCGGCGCGCATCGCGGATCGCGTGGCCGAGGCGGTGGAAGTCGCGCTGAAAAGCCTGCCGCGCGCCCGCCAGGTCGAGAATGCGCTGGTCAAACGGGGCGCCGTGGTTATCGTTCACGATCTCAATGAGGCCTTCGAGCTGGCCAACGAGATAGCGCCAGAGCATCTCGAGCTCGACGTGCGCAATCCGTCGCGATGGGTCCCGCGGGTCAAGGCGGCGGGCGCGGTTTTTCTCGGCCCGCTTACGCCGGCGCCGCTCGGCGACTACCTTGCGGGCCCCAATCACGTTCTGCCGACCGGGGGCGCGGCGCGTTTCGCGTCGCCTTTGGGTGCATACGATTTCCTGAAGCGAACCAGTATAATCGAGGCGTCCAGCGGCGCGATTGCGGCGCTCGGACCGGTAGTCGCGCGGTTGGCGCGGATGGAAGGGTTCGAGGGGCATGCGCGCGCGATGGAACTGCGAGCAGGGGTGAGCCCTGCACCCAGTACTAAGAAGCAGGGGTGACCCCTGCACCCGGTATTAAGAAAAAGAAATGCAAAACAAACGAAAAGTCGGCTTGCAAAATCAAGGTAAGACGCGCGCGCGGCCGGTCGCGGAAATTGCGCCGGCCGAGGCGAAGCGCAGCGCGGAAGTCGAGCGCAAGACGCGCGAGACTTCGGTCACGGTTGCGCTCAAGCTCGACGGGACAGGGCTCGGCGAGGCAAAGACGGGGGTTCCGTTCCTCGATCACATGCTGGAAAGCTTCGCGCGCCATGGATTTTTCGACTTGAAGGTCGAGGCCAAGGGCGATTTGCACGTAGATGACCATCACACAGTCGAAGATGTCGGAATGGTGCTGGGCAGGGCGTTTCGAGAGGCGCTGGGCGATCGCGCGGGAATCAAGCGCTTTGGCGAGGCGACGGTGCCGCTCGACGAGGCCGTCTGTACGGCAATTGTTGATATCAGCGGGCGCGCGTACCTGGGCTACAACGTCCCGATCAGCCAGGAGCTGGTCGGTAACTTTCAGACCGCGCTGGTGCACGATTTTATGAAGGCACTGACGGACGAGACCGGGATGAACCTGCACCTCAACCTGGTCAGCGGCCGCAACCCGCATCACATCATCGAGGCAACGTTCAAGGCGTTGGCGCGTGCGATGGACCAAGCAACGGGGCGCGAGCCGCGGCTTTCAGGCGTACTTTCGACCAAAGGCACGCTCAGCTAGGCCGCTTGTTCGAAAACTTCACCGTTATTCCGTCGATTGACCTGAAGGACGGCCAAGTCGTGCGCCTGCTGCGCGGCGACATGAACCGGGCGACCGTCTATGGGGCAGATCCCGGCCAGACCGCGCGTCGTTTTGAGGAGGAGGGGGGAGAGCTAATCCATATCGTCGATTTGGATGGCGCGATTGCCGGCGCACCGCGAAATATCGAGGCGATCGCCAAAATTCGCGCGGCCGTGAAATGCGCCATCGACGTCAGCGGCGGCCTGCGCACAATCGAGGCGGTTCGCGCGGCAATCGCGGGCGGGGCAGACCGGGTCTCGATTGGCTCCGCCGCAATCCTCGATCCCGAGCTGGTCCGCCGGGCCTGTGCCGAGTTTCCGGGCAGGGTCTTCGGGTCAATCGACATTCGCGAGGGCCGGCTTGCCGTCAAAGGATGGGTCGAGACCAGCCAGCTCACGGTAGCCGAGGCGGCGGATCGGTTTGGCGCGGCAGGGGTCGCGGCCGCGATCGTGACGGACATCTCCCGCGATGGCGCACAGATGGGCGTCGATGCGGCCCGGATGGAAGAAATTGCCAGGGCGGTGCGGATTCCAGTTATCGCGTCGGGCGGCGTCGCGAGTCTCGACGACATTGGCGCCCTTCGGATGCGATTCGGCGCGGGGGTTGTGGGCGTGGTCGTGGGACGGGCGCTGTACGAAGGAAATTTCAGCCTGAGCGACGCGTTGGCGGTAGCTAAGAGGCCACAGGACTCTTGACATCTGCCTGACGCACGTAGAGAATGCCAAAGCTGGGTAAAGATGTGAATTTAGGGTCTCAACTAAACGTAACCAATCAAGAGCAAACAGCGATAAAGACTGAGTTTCTACTTGGCTCATTAGGCCTTTACAACATAATGAGTAGCTCCCCTAAAACCAGTAAAGTCTCACAGGGCGCGGGGGTAAATACATTCCCGCGGCTAATTGTTTCAACGAAATAAACGGGACGGAGGGACGCAAAGATGGATCTGATCAGGAAACTGTATGTGAAGGCTAATGAGTTGGCGCGGGGCAGACGATGACTGAATATGCGCTGATTCTCGCGGCGGTCGCGGTGGTTGTCTTTGCCGCCTACCAGACAATGGGTACGACCATCTCGAGCTTGCTGACCAACGTGGACACCCAACTCTAGACGAGCGCCCCGACCGGAGGCAGATCGACCAGACCGGGTGGGGGCTCGGCGGACGGGTCAGCGGGCAACGCTGCTGGAGGCAGCTATCATTTCGCCGGCTGGGGATGTATACAGCAGGGACCAGTACGCGTTTATGACGCTTAAACCCGTCGTCATAGTCCACCACAACCTAGCGGTGCTGCTGCTCCACGTAGCAACCAAGTGAGTTTTGCGTAATGCTCGACCGAAAGAGCATTGCGCCAAGCCAGTTTGGCGAGTTCGACAGAAAGAGCAGAGAACAGATCCGTATGGAGTGGTCTATGAAAAAGTTATTCGGCAGTTCCTGTGGCCAGATAGCCGTTCTATACGCCGGGATAATTGTGGGGCTGGTCGGAGCGATCGCGCTATGCACAGACGTAGGCGTGATTTACCTGAACTGGCATCGCATGCAGAAGGCGGTCGATGCGGCAGTTCTGGCGGGGGGAGCGGGGTTGCCTGACAACATCCCCGGGGCGACCGCTGCCACCAATTTCTACCTCGCGAGGAACGGAATTGCCGCCCCTGATGTTATTACGGGACCGACCTATTCGAACGGCAATACCCAGATCAGTGTCACGGTGAAGCGGACGGTTCCGCTATTATTTCGGCCGCGTCCTCGGATTACTCAACTCTGACGTCCAGGTGACCGCAACCGCGCAGGCTCAGACCGCCTCCTCGCCGGGTAGCGGAGTTTTTCCAGCCGGTTTAAACGCGGCAAAGTTCCCGGATTTGGCCTTCGATGGATCGGTGTCGTACTCGATATACAGCACCGACAATAATTCCCCCGGCAGCAAAGGTCCGCTCGACATCGATGGTGCCGGCGATCCTTTTCCCTACATGGGCCTCAAGCCATTCACCGGAACCGTGACGGCCGACGAGACCATTGGAACGCTCACGGGATGCAAGGTCGGACAGGCCAGGGGTCCCCTTTCTGAGCGGATCGCGGCAGGCGTCGCGATGGACCCAAAAGGCACTTGGAACGACCACACGATCGGGAATCCGCAGGAAATTGTTCTGCCGGTCGGGACTTGGACGGGAGAAGGGATCAAAGCGATATTTAGAGTTTCTTCGTTTGTGAAAGCCTGGATCACGTCGGATTCCTCGGCCTGCGACGTCAACGTATATCTGATGCCCGGAGTGGCGGGGGGGAAAGCGAGCCTGGGAACGGCGTGCACCGCTGGCAACGGAATTTGCGTGGTAGCGTTGATCAAATAGCTATGAAACTCACGGTACGGGGTTCGGCCGCTACTGATTAACGAACAGAAATGACGGACGGGGGACACTTAATGGATGGCTCGCAGGGCTTGGGTCCTTCCTGTAATCACCGCATAATGACCGCCCGCGCCGCTTGACGCAAGGCGTTAGTGCTGTTAGTCAATTACATGATATCTTTCCTTTGGACGGGCTTTCATGCTATAAGTGGTTGCAGGTTTGTCACTAGTGAAGGATGGAGTGCTCCGAGATTCGTGGCATTTTCGTGGCATTAAGCTTGCTTGCGTTATGGATCGGCGTGTTTTGATCGATTGCGGAGCAGATGCGCGCGAGAGGGGGTCGGCAATTCGCGTTCGTCGATTTCGGCGAACGGTACCATATGGAGTGGTCTATGAAAAAGTCATTCCGCAGTTCCGGTGGCCAGATAGCCGTTCTATACGCCGGGATAATCGCGACGCTGATCGGGGCGATCGCGCTCGGCACCGATGTCGCGGTGATGTACGTGAACTGGCAGCATGCGCAGAAGGTTGCCGACGCCGCCGCGATAGCGGGCTCGAATTTTCTAACTGGAATAGCCTTTAGCGGCACCGTGGACTCCAGTTGTACCGGCCAACCGGACTCCGCGTCAAAGGCCGCCTGCACGTATGCCGTTGGCAACGGACTAGCCGCCAGCACTCTTACCATCAGCGAGCCGACCTCATCGATCGTTAAGGTGGTGGCGCAAGAAACCGGTCTTCCCTACTATTTTGGGAAGGTGGTCGGCCTTAGCACCTATGCCGTATCGGCAACCGCCGCCGCGCAAGCCTCGGGGCCGCCCACTACCTGTAACGATTGCAAAATGCTCCCGCTCGGGCTTCAGTGCGACGCTCCATGCAAAGATGCATCCGGCTTGGTAGCCGGAGAACCCGTGTCGTTCGGTAACAAGTTTGTCAGCTCTACCATAAACCTACCAGGTAACTGGCAGTGGATGGATACTGACGGAAGCGGTGGTGCAACCCTGGACGCTAACCTCACCAGCGGCTCGCCCAGCTCATTCACGGTCGGCCAGACGATATACACGGACCCCGGAGTTAAAACCGGTCCCGTAAGACACGCCTTGAGCAGCCGGTTTAGCGGGTGCCCTACCATCGCTGATCCGTGCTCCGGCGGGAACCCAAACAACATCCCGGCCGGTGACCCCTGCTTGGTGATTGTCCCGGCAGTCGACTTTAGCGCAACAAAGAAGGGGGGCACCACCAGCGTGACGATCGAAGCGTTCGCCGAGGTGTACCTGGACCCAGCAACCACCGATGCCACCCACATCAACGGATGTTTCGTGACCGCGGTCGTCGGCAATACTATTACAGGTTCAGCTGGTTCAACTCCGCGTGCGCTTGGGCCAACGGCGCCTCCCAGGCTGACCGAGTAGAAACGGGGAAGCCCCTATGCTCAATCGATCTGATGCAAAGCAAAATGCGGGCCTAACTGGCTATCCGTGGCGGCTGCGCGGGAGCCGAATCAGCCGGGGCCAGTCGCTGGTTGAATTCGCGATGGTCGCGGTCCTCGCGCTAACCATAATGCTGGTTGGCGTGCAGTTTGCCATGCTCGGCCAGGCGGCTTTGGCAGTCAGCCAGGGGTCATCCGCGATCGCGCGCTATGCCTCGGTGAATGAGAGTACCATTCCGGCACTCTCGAGTTACTCAGGTGCACCGAACACCGCGATGCGGGCGCTGCTGTCCCCAAGCATCCTCACCCACAGCGGCGCCGATCTCACGGTAACCATTGTTTCCTATACGGGGACCACAGGCGCAACCACCGCTACGCCTGTATCTCTCCAAGATCGGTTGAAGGTCAGTCTCAGTTACAATGCCAAAACCGGTAATAAGATCGTACTGCCAAACCCATTCTTTGGGATTGTTACGTTTCCGACCACTTTGAGCGCGGAGGACTCGCAACTGTACGAGTGAACCGGAGGACGCGGGCGATCAGGGGGGCGTTCTAGTCGTTTCTCTCGTCTCAGTTTCTTTGCTGCGAAGCTCCCCGGCGGTTCAAATAGTTCTTCGGCTCTGCTATACGCGACAAGCGTGACTGACTCGATCGTTTCATCGCTGATATCGTCGGCTCGTTCCAGTGGACGAACCGTCCTTACGGAAATCGAGAGCAAGCGAATCCTGCATTCGCTCGGCCTGCCGGTGGTAGTGCCGGAGCCCGCCTTAACGGCCGGTGACGCGGTGCGAGCGGCGTCGCGGTTTGGATTCCCGGTGGTGCTGAAAGTGCTATCGCCGGATGTGAGTCACAAGAGCGACGTGGGCGGGGTCGCGCTAAATCTCGACAATGAGGGCGCGGTGCGCGATGCGTTCGAGCGAATTCGCGGCAATCTCGCCGCGAAAGCCCGCGGCGCGCGCTTCGAAGGCGTTGCCGTGCAACCGATGGCGAAGGCAGGCGTCGAGCTGCTGGCCGGGACGTACCGCGACGATCGATTCGGCGCGATGGTGATGGTGGGGTTGGGGGGAGTGTTGGTCGAAGTGATGAAGGATACGGCGCTTGCGCTTGCGCCGATTGGGGGGCGTGAGGCGGCATCGATGCTCGCGCGGCTGCGCGGCGCTCAGATTATGCGCGGCGTGCGCGGTCAGTCCGGCGTCGATATCGACGCGATCGTCTCGATTCTCGAGACCATCTCGGGGATCGCCGCGACGCATCCGGAAATCTCCGAGATGGATCTCAATCCGGTAGTCGCGTACGAGGACGGTCTGGCAATCCTGGACGCGCGAATCGTGCTCGCCAGCCCCGCGGGCGAGACGTTGCAGCCGGACCCGCATCGTGCCGCGCGGCTCAAAAATCTCGAGCGCGCGTTCAACCCGCGCGTGGTTGCCGTGATCGGCGACAAGCGGATGAGCGGGTACATGTGGATCCGCGCGATGGCGCATCTCAAGGGCAAGCTCTACTCGGTGCAAATCGATCCCAACGAGATAGCCGGAATCGAAGCGATGGGCGTGGAGAACCGCAAGAGCCTGGCGGAAATCACGGAGCCAATCGATTACGCGGTCAGCGCGGTCCCGCGGCAGATCGCGCCGCGAATTTTGAAGGATTGCGTCGCCAACCACGTGGCTGCGATCGGATTTTTCACGTCGGGATTCTCGGAAACGTCGGAGGAGCTGGGAATCCGGCTGGAAGCCGAGCTGCGCGACATCGCGATCAACTCGGAGATTGCGCTGGTAGGCCCCAATTGCATGGGGCTGTACAGCCCGGGGGCCGGACTGTGCAATTTTCCCGAAGAAAAAGCCGGCGAGGCGGGCGATGTCTGCTTCATCTCGCAAAGCGGCACGCACACGATCAACTTTTGCCTCCAGGCGCCAACCCGCGGGATCAAGATCAACAAGGCGGCGTCGATCGGCAACGTGCTGGTGCTCGAGGCGGCCGACTATATCGACTTGATGGCAGCGGATCCGGCGACCCGCGCGATCGGGATGTATATCGAAGGCGTGCGCGACGGGCGGCGCTTCTTCGACAGCGTGCGGCACGCGGCCGAGCGCCATCCGGTGGTCATCTGGAAGGGCGGGGTGACCGAGGCGGGTGCGCGCGCGACGTTGTCGCACACGGGATCGCTCGCGACTGCCGAGGCGACCTGGCGCGCCGTCGTGCGGCAAAGCGGCGCGGTCGAAGTGGCGAGCCTCGATGCAATGCTGGACGCGGTCGAGCTGTTCGCGCGTGCCAGGCGGATCGGCGGCAGGCGGATGGGGCTGGTCGCGATGACCGGCGGGCAATCCGTGGTAATCACCGACACGTTTGCGACGGCGGGGCTCGAGATTCCCGCGCTATCGGAGTCGTCCTACGACGAACTGAAGAGGTTCTTCAACATAATCGGCGGCAGCTACCGCAATCCGCTCGACGCGGGCGGCACGATCGGCGCGGGGCATGATCAGGGCAATCTCGATCGCATTCTCGAGATTCTCGAACGCGATCCGGTCATCGACGCAATCGTGCTCGAGGTCGGCACGGGGTTGCGTGCGTCACGCTGGGCCACGCACGAGTATGAGATCACGGGCCTGCTCGACAAGCTGGCGGATTTTGCGGGACGCTCGACCAAGCCATTTGCCGTCGTGATGCATCCCGCGCACGTCGAGGCGATCGTGGCGCGGGGCAAGGAGCTTGCGCGCGCGCGTGGCCTGGTCGTGTTCGAGAGTTTCGAGCGCGCCGCGGCGGCATTCCGCACCGCGTCGGACTACTGGGGGAATCGCGCGCAGTTGGGCAGCTAGGAAAGCTACCGGGGTGGAGCTAGCACAGTCATCACCGTGCCCGCCGTCGCGTCGCCGTCGAGAAGCGCCAGCCATCGACCCCTGAGCGACCAACTCATCGTGACGGTGCCGCGGGCCGGACCCTCGGCCAGTAGAAACGCACTGTCGTATTTCAGCGAATAGGTGACGATTTTTCGCCACGGCACGGGCAGACTGGGCGCATAGATTTGCATCGCGGCTTCATTGGCACTCCTCGAATACTCCATCGTGCTCTGCGCAAGCATTTCCGGCATAGTGTCGAAGCCCAGCGATTTCACATCGAGCTCGCCTTGTTCGGGTCGCGATATTGCGAGTTGAGCAAGCAGCGGCGCCTCGGGATGCTCGATCGCCATCCTGAACGTGAGCTTCTGATTGCCCAGCGTGATCGTGTTGCTGCTGCCTATGAACGAGGCCGCGCCCGTCGATATGCCCAGCAAATCTTCGGTGCCTGTCGCTATGTTGTACTTGAATACGCCAATCGTACGGCGCGAGGCGTCGGGCCCGACATAGAGGAATGATCCTTCGTCGTCCTGGTCCCAATCGAGCACGTGAATAGGCACGGGTACGTGAAATTTGGTGCAGGTGGAGTTGCGCCGATCAAGGATGACCGGCGGAGCGCCCGCATCGCCTTGGCCGACCGCATAGACGCCGTGCGCGCTCCAACTAAGCGCCGACATCGGGCATGAGAACTTCAGCGGTGCGACGGAACCGGCGCCAGTGACGACGATCAACTGCAATCCATCCACGCGGCTCGGCGGCGGCTCGACGTCAGATTGATCTGGATTGGAATTCGGCGCCCCGCCGTTGACGCCGGACTCGAGGGGTTCGGGATGCCGTCGCAGTGCAAGCGCGATCGTCGCGTTGTTCAGCCAACTCATCGAGATGGAATCGTACGGGCCATTGAAGCTGGCGATCACGTTGCCTGCGCCGGTGGCGATCAGGTCGCGAACGATCACATCGACTCGATTGCCACCCGGCGCGACCATTGCGGTCGCAAGCGTCAGGCCGTTGGGGCTCGCGGCGAGGTCCACGATAGTTCCCTTCTCGGCCGCGGCCGGCCCCGTCTCCGCTGCCAGGATACGGCCGGTTCGCCACCCGGCGCCTCCCAGGCCATACATAATCGTGTGCCCGGCCTGGGTCCCGACGACGCCAATCTCTTCGCTTTCCTGGAGCCAGATGGGAGGACGTGTGGGAATCGGCGCGAATCCATTCGGCATCGCGACGTTGGTCAGCACCTTGATGCCGTTGGTGACCTCCAAGGTGGTCGAACGGGCGAGAAATGGGGGAGGCGCGGTCTTGGGCGCGTTGGCGGTCGAGCACGACGCAACGCCGGCGGCAGCCAACGCAAGAATCACGATGAGGAAAGACCTAGGCATCCAAAAACGGTAGTGTATTAGGAGCGATCGAAAAAGGCGACCGATGAAGAATCCGTTTATTGAACGATTGTGGATAAGCCGCGAGGTTCGACTCGCAATTATTGTCGCGATTTTGAGTGCCGCCGGCTCGGTTGCGTGCGTGGCCGGCGACTGGAAGGCGGGAATCACCATCCTTGGAGTCGCGGCGGCGATGGTGGCGGCGTTCTGGCTTGCGGTCGTCAGGCCCGCGCAAATCCCGCGTGACGCCGTCGTGATAGTTCGCCTGGCGGGTCCGATCGAAGAGGACGTGACTCGCTCGCCGCTCGATCAGCTCATGCGCCGCGGCGCGCAGAGCCTCGACCATCTGCGCTACGTGTTCGAGTCGGCGGCCATCGATGACGAGGTTCGTGCGATCGTGGTCGAGATCGCGGAATTCGGCGCCGGTCTGGCCACCGCACACGAAATCCACCGCCTGCTGCGCGCCGCGCAGGCGGGCGGCAAGCGGGTGATCGCGCTGCTGCGAGGCGACAGCGCGGGGCTGCGCGAATACCTGGTCGCGGCAGGAGCGGGGGAAATCGTCGCCAATCCGGACACGATGCTCACGATGCTCGGCGTGGCGACCGGCGGCGTTTTTCTGAAGAACGCGCTCGACAAGCTGAAGATCCAGGCGCAAACCCTGCAATGGAAAGAGTACAAGGGCGCCGGCGAGATGCTCGGCCGCGACACGATGTCGCCGGCGGTGCGCGAGAGCATGGAGGCGATCGTCGCGGACTGGGAAAAAATCCTGATCGAGACGATCGCATCGGCCCGGAAACTGACCGCGCAACGCGCGCGCGAGCTGATCGCAGCGGGATTCGTCAGCGCAAAGTTCGCCGTCGAGAATCATCTGATCGACCGCGAAGGCTATATCGAAGACATCCGCGCCGAATTCGATCCCGAGGGCAAGGGCAAAGTGTTCGCCGGCATGGCGCGATACCGGCGCCACGCAGTCTTTTCCCGTGAGCGCGGGCGACGCGCGCGAATCGCACTCGTGCACGCCAGCGGGCCGGTAATTTCGGGCGAGGCGCCTGCGACCGGCGAATTTATCAGCGGCGTTGCGACGGCGGCGCAAATCGATCGCGCGTCGCGCGACGAACGAGTAAGCGCAATAGTGTTTCGCGTAAATTCACCCGGCGGCTCCGCGGTAGGCTCCGACCTGGTGTGGCGGGCCGTGCGCGAGGCACAGGGGCGCGGCAAGCCGGTGGTAGTCTCGATGGGCGACGTGGCGGGCTCGGGCGGCTATTACGTGGCGGCGGGGGCCGACGCGATTGTAGCGGAAGCGGCGACGATCACCGGTTCCATCGGGGTGGTGTACGCGAAGTTCAATCTCGGCAATCTGCTCAGCGAACTCGGCGTCCATTTCGATTTCGTGAAAAGCGCGCCCATCAGCGATGCGATGTCGATGGCGCGCGCGATGACCGACAGCGAGCTCGCGCAGCTCAATGAAACCGTCGGTCATCTGTACTCGGCGTTCACCGCGAAGGTCGCGCAGGGCCGGCGGCTCAGCCCCGAGCAGGCTGAAGCCGTTGCCAAGGGCCGCATCTGGAGCGGTCTGGCGGCGAAGGAGCGTGGACTGATCGACGAAGTCGGCGGGCTGTCAACCGCGGTGGCGATCGCGCGAGATCGCGCGCATCTCGCCGCGCATCAGCGCCACCAGCTGGTGACCTATCGTGCCGAGCGCAGATGGATTGATTTTCGGGGTTCCTCCGCGGAGGCCGCGACGCCGTGGGCGATTCGCGCCGCGGCCGGTGCGCTTGGCATTCCAAACCGCTGGGCGCCTGCGATGCTCGAGATGCTCGTGCGCGGCGGCGTGATGCTGCTCTGTCCGTTCATCGAGCTGTAGCGCATCCGCTAGAGCGGGGAGCGCTGCAGTTCTTCGCGTATCGAGTACATCTTCTGGCGCGCCTCGTTGATGTAGGCGTCGAGGTTGCGGCGATGATTCGCGAACAGGCCATCGGGCGAGCCGTTCATGACAATCAATGGTTTTATGAGGGCGGCCTTGCCCAGCGCGTCGATCGAATCGTCAAATAGCGTCTTCAGGACTGGGTCGTCCTTGAGCTGCCCCGCGTATTCGCGCTCGAGCGCGAGCATCATGTGATACATCACGTGCGCGTAACCTTGCGAGTGATAGAAATAATGGTCGCAGTCCCAGCTATGAACCGGGCTGCCGTCGTCCTTTGTGGACCGGTACAGATTCGCGTGCGCGTCGCCAAGCAGATCGGTCCACGTCTGTATCAACCGGATTAACTCGACGGCCCGGGTGTTGAGCTCGCGCGACGACGGCGGGGTGGTGTGCAACCCGGCGACGTACATCCGCAGATGCTTGATGCCGTCGTCGTACTTGCCTTCGGGCGATGGCAGTATCCACTTCTCCGCGTCGTTTCGAAAATCAGTGTCGGCGATCACAAGATTTGGATCGTACTGATTCGAGGAAACCTTGGTCAGGTGATCCTTGAAGATGCGCGTGGTCTCGCGAACGGCCTGGATGATTCCGAGCTGGCGATCGGAGTTGTTGTCCGCCGCGACTTTCGGACCCCACAGGAAGAAATCGTTGGGACGCCACCCGAAGCCCGTGTGCAGTTCATGGTCCATGATCGCGGCCAGCGTCGAGGCAAAGATCTCGCCGGGCGGGAATGGTTTGTCGGGCGGAAAAAGCGCGCCGATATCGTAGTCGAGATGGTCGTGATGCTTCAGGCCGAAATGAAGCGCGAGGCTGCCGCCAACCCAAATGAGAAGCAGGGCCACGGCGCCAATCAAGAGTCGGTTCCGGTTCATCGCAATGGAGTCGGCATCAAGCAGCGAGTTTGCCGGATAAAACTATATCGCGTCGGGTCGCGCCTGCTAAGACTCGCGCCTGCTAAGACGCCGCCCGGATTGGGAGCGCTGCGGCGCTGGCGCTCTTGAGTTCGTCGCGGCTGGTGCCCAACTGCTTGAGCAATGGAAGGACTGCCCGCGTGAAGAACAGGCGTGGACTGATCCCGCCGCCGCCGATTCTGAGGTTTTCGTGATAATTCGGGATCAGACCGTCACCCGGCATCTTGAAATTCGCGATCACGTGCGCGAGATCCGCCAGCGTGCCGATACGGTCTTCGGCCATCTCGATCGCGATCATCTCGCGGTAGAACCCGGCGTGGGCGGCCTCGTCGCGGCTGACCAGAAAGAAAATTGCCTCGAGCGTCGGGTCTTTTTCGAGTTCCGCGCGATCCTTTTGCGCGCGATAGGCGAGATAGGTCGCCGCTTCCTGCAGCGCTCCGTAGCAACTCATCCGGCGCTGCGTCGCGAACGGAAGTTTCCACGAGCGCGAGAATACGTCGGTCTCCAACTTGTCGAATTGCTCCTGCGTGCGCAGCCCGGAGCGAAGCAGATACTCGCGGAACACGAGTCCATGGCGCGATTCCTCGTAGCTCCACGCAGTCTGAAACCATGAGAGCCCAAACACGCCGCGCAACAGTTTGGTACCGGCCGCGGTGTAGTCCGGCAAGTACATCTCCTCGGCGCAATACGTCTCGATGCGAATCGCGCGTTCCTCGGTATTGGCGCGGGGAGAAAGCTTGTCCCACGGGACATCCTCGAAGAGATTCCAGCGGCGCTTGCGCTCCGCAGTCTCGAAGAAATCCATATAGGCGCGGTAGAATTTGTCTTTGGGGATCATCAAGCAGAGCTACGAAACCAAGCTTAACACGCATGAGGTTCATAACCTAACCGAAGGTGTTGCTTATGGAACAAAGCTCAATAACTTGAGCTCAGAAAATATTTAATAGACGTTTAGTCAGCGAGGCTTTCTTGGCGATATCGGAAGGCGCCAGCAACGCGATCGTGGCCACCGATTTGCCGCCAGCGGTCACATTAGCCGTGCCGATCTGCTGGCCGGCCTTGACGGGAGCTTCGATCGACGGCGGCAGATTGTAATCGACCTTGATCGCGTTGTTCGCATCGCCACGCTTGACGAAGACGCCTGCATCGCCGCCCCAAACCGGCTTGATGCTGGCAGTTTCGGCGTCGGCCACCGCAACGGATTGCGCGACCGGCATGCCTTTCTTTGCGACCGAATGCATCTCGTAGTTGAGAAATCCCTGCGAAAGCATCTCGGCCGCTTCCTTGAAATTCGTCAACTTGTGCTGGCTGCCGAGCACAACCGCGACGAGCCTCAGGCCGCCGCGTTTTGCGGTTGCGACCACGTTGAATCCTGCCTTGTCATAGAATCCGGTCTTGAGGCCGTCGCATCCCGAATACGTCCGCACCAGGTGATTGGTGTTGCGCAGCTCGAAGGTTCCGGCGCGAAACGGCGCGGTGTCGATCGACGACCATCGGGTCACGTCGGGATATTTCAGCATCTCGCGCGCGAGAATTGCCTGGTCGTAGGCACTGGCGACGTCGGCCGATTGTCCCCGCGCGGGTGGCAGACCGTGAACCGAATAGTAGTGCGAGTCCTTCATCCCGAGCGCGGCGGCCTTCTGGTTCATCATCACTACAAATGCATCAGTCGAGCCCGCGATATATTCGGCGACCGCCACCACCGCGTCGTTGGCCGAGTGCACGACAACAGCCTTCATCATGTCGTCGAGGGAAAACGTCTCCCCCTCCTTGAGATAGACTTGCGAACCGCCCATCTCGGCCGCTTTGCGCGAGGTGGTGACATTGTCGGTGAGCTTGAGCGAGCCGTCGTGGATTTTTTCGGCGACGATCAGCATCAGCATCATCTTGGCCAGCGACGCAGTCGGCCACGGTGTGTGATCGTTGGCCTCGAAGATGACTGTGCCGGTGACGGGTTCGAGCACGCAGGCCTCGGTGTAAGGACCTTGCAGCCCCGCCTTCGACTCGCTGGCGGCGCTCTCCTCTTCGGCGGGCGTTTTGCTGGCGGCGGCATGATGGCGGCGCGCGGCCAAGGCAGTGTGCGAAGACGTCAACGCGGCGAGCGCAACGGTCACGGCGATCAATCTAAATTTTCGGCTAACGATAATTCCGGCGAGCGATTCTCCGGATACTGAAAAAGCTTTCATCACACCACCTCCCCAACACATCGAAACAACAAAAGAATAGTAGCCAACAACTCGCGCTGCGGCGAGCGCCCAGGAGCCGCGGGATGATTTTTTGGTCAGAAGCGGTCGGCGGTCCAGAACAAGGATCGCGAATCGGTGAAGATTTCGAACGCGCGCGCTGACGCGGCCTGGGCAGCCATCGCGAACCGCATCGCGAGTTTGTCAGGCGCAAGAACTCGCCACATGTAAAAGTTGTCGGTGTGATGCGCGACGGGGCAGCCCGCGCCGTCCAGTGCTCTTTCGAGTGCAGGATCGTGCGCGGTATGCGTGACGAGAGCCGACGGCGCGGCGGGCGTGGAAGCGCTGCGGAGCAGGGCGGCTCGCCGATGATCCCCGGTGCGCTGGCTTGTGACCGGCGCGCCGGATGCCTCCTCGCCGAGGCACTTGAACGTCGCGAGCATCGCGTCAACCCCGACCGCGCCGGCAACGTAGCCGTATTCCATCACCATCGAAAGGCCGTAGAAGCGCGTCACCCGCGCGTACGCCGCGATTCGTCCGCCATCGCGACACACCACGAAATATTCCTCGGAGCCTTCGCCGGAATGGAGCGGCTGATTGCCGGCGAATTTGAGATTCGCGCGCCATGCGGCGTCGTCGCGGACCGCGGTGACATTGAATCGACCGCTGTAGCTGCGATGAATCGCGGCAACTTCGGCAAGGTCGCGCGCAATCTCGAAACTGTCGATGACGAAACGATCGGGGGCATTCAGTGAAGCGGCGCCCGCCAGGATGCTGAACTTGCGCTCGATCTCACGCCATCCGAATTGGTTGTAGAAGGTCAGGCGCTCCGCGAACAGCAAGGATACTTCGAAGCCCTCGCGCACCATGGTATCGACCGCCAGGCGCATCAAGGCCGAGGCGACGCCGTTGTGCCGATACTCCTCGAGCGTGAAGACGGAGCCGATGCCGCCCATCGGAACCGATTGCCCGTCGAGATTGATGGCGCGGTCGAAAATCTGGACGGTCGAAACCAGTTGGCCGCCATCGCGCGCGACCAGGCACAACGCATCGCGAAAGCCGGGATCGTTATGGTTGTAGCGGGCGAAAAATTCGCCGTGGTCGTTGTACCACTGTCCGAGCAGGTCGAGCACCTCGTCACGCTCGCCGTGATGCGCGGCTCGGACTTCCATCGCTCAGCGGAGGTCGAGATGAACCGAGGTTGGAGCTCCGCCGCGATTGATTGTGAGATCGAGCGCCGACTGGGTCCTCATCGATTGCATCAGGCCCAATGCCTGCATTGGATTGGTGACGGGCTTTCCGTCGATCGAGGTCACCAAGTCGCCGTTCTGCAGGCCGAGTTGGTCGAAGACGGAGCCCGACGCGACCTCGGAGATTGAGAAGCCGTCGGTCTTGCCGTTGACGAAATGGGGCAACGCGCGCATCTGCGAGAAGAACTGCGCAGGATTTTGCATCGTCTGCTGAACTTCGGCGCGGCTGGCCTCGAATTTTCCGGGGCCGAGCTTCTTGATCGCGACTTTGCTGTTCTTGGCGTTGCTGTTGTCGTTGTCATCACCGCCCGCAAGACGACCAATTCCGTGCAGTCTGCCCCGCATGGCAGCGGGAAAGCCTCTGGGCCGGGGCGACCTGGTCGCCCTGCTCAAAGCGGAAGGCGGCGCTTCGGGAATGTCCGAGGCCGGAATCTCGATGGCGATGCGATGACCGTCGCGGTCGATGATCGCACGGTTGGTTTCGACGCTTACGAGCTTGCCCGCATCCGGGATATCCTCTCCTACCTGGTAGAGCGATTCGTTGTTGGCTTGATCCTCGATGATCGCGTACGGTTTCGATTTGCTCTGTTGCGAAGTGCCGATCAGCTTCAGGTGCAGATCCTCTTCCACCACCGGCGCGGGTCCGCTCTCCTGCGGGACCTCGTTGAAGATGTCGCGCTTGACGATTGCGTCGTAGTAGGCGCGCGCGCGCAGGCCGCCTGCGGCCTTCGGCGCGGCCGACGACACGGCCGGAGCGGCGGGCTCCTTTGAAACGGCGTGCTCGATGATGTCCCGCACGCACATAGCCGATACGATCGCCAGTGCTCCGACCAGGACGAAGTTCAGAATCGTGACGTGGAGTTGTGTGAACTTGATTTCCATTTACAGGATCGATTCAGCCTCGTAAGCGCATCCTTTGACTAGACGGCCAACGTCGTAGTTCCATTCACCCTTCCAGCGGCTGATCACAAGGCTGGCCTGGCTGTGACCGTCGCGGACCAGGTCCATCAGGCGCAACAGGTAGATGCTCTCATCCTGACCGCTTTTGTTCAATGCCCGCTGGCGCTCGAGTCCCGTGGCCGCGATCTGCAGCAACTCGTAGCCGAGCGCCTGCAGCTTGATTTTTCCGACACGCGCGTCGAGGCCGTTCTTATGCGCGGCGTCCGTGATTTCGAGCCGCTGGCGATAGCTCCATCCCTTGACCAGGTCCCACGCCGCCTCGATGCAATCGTCGTTGTAAAGCGTGCCCTTGAGCAGTGCGGGCAACGCGAGCATGAATTGCGGCGGCTGGCTGTCGGCGGTGCGCACCTCGACGTATTGCTTGAGGCGGACCTCGGTAAAAATCGTGGTCAGATGATTGGTCCAGTCGTCAACGGTGGCGCGCTCGCGGCCGTATCCGCGCGCGAGATATTGGCGGAACGTGAGGCCCGGCGGCTGGGTGAGATCGATGTACTCATGATTGCGAATCAGGAAGTACATCGGCACATCGAGCGCGTACTCGGCGTAATCCTCGAACGAACAATCGCCGCGAAACACGAACTCCGGAACCCCGCTGCGTTGGTTGTCGGTGTCGGTCCAGATGTGTCCGCGGAAGCTGTGATAGCCGTTGAGGCCGCCGTCGCTCAGCGGTGAGTTGGCGAAGATCGCGTAGAGCAGCGGCACGATGCCCATGCTGACGCGCAGCTTGCGAATCGCGTCCGCCTCGTCGCAATAGTCCAGGTTGGCCTGCACGCCCGCGGTCTGCTTCATCATCCGCTGGCCGAGCGTCCCCATCCGCGCCATGTACGGGTACATGATGCGGTAGCGGACCTTCGGCAGCAGTTCGATCTGATCGATGCGGCTTAAAGGCTGCATCCCCAGTCCAAGCACCGTCGCCCCGATCTGGCTGCTTATATCGATTACTTGTCGCACGTGGAGCGCAAACTCAGCGTAGGCGCAGTGGATGGTGTCGCACTGCTCGCCGGACAACTCGATCTGGCCGCCCGGCTCCAGTGTGATCGCCGCGCGTTCACCCTTGAGCGCCATGATGTGGCCGTGCTCGTCTTCAGGCTCGAAGCCGAAGCTGGCCGCCATCCGGCGCAGCAGGTCTTCGACGCCGCCGGGACCGGAATAGGGTATGGCGGTGCAGTCGGCGGTGCGGACGGCGACTTTCTCGTACTCAGTGCCGATCCGCCATCGTTCGCGTGGCTTGCCGCCTTGCTGGAAGTAACGGATTAGATCCTCTTTCTTTTCGAGCAACTCACTCATGAATCAAATCCAATCGCGACTCCCTGAAAAGAGGCTCCGCCAAGCGCGTATAATGGCCTCAGCAAACATGCGAGGCAAGCACAAAGCGGGCAGTGGGCCGGGCCGTGGGCGCCACCGGCGCACGGGTATTTATGAAATTCGCGCGCGCGTGTAACAGTGACACGAGAGAAAACGGCGATGCCTGAGATGATACTTGCGATCGACCAGGGAACCACGGGCACGACGGTTTTCGTCGTCGATGGCCGCGGCCGCATCCGCGGCCGAGCTTACGCCGAAATCAGGCAGTACTATCCGAAACCGGGATGGGTCGAGCATGACCCCGAGGAAATTTACCGCTCGGTCGTCGCGCTTTCGAAAAAAGCGATCGCCGCCGCGAAGGTGCCCGCCGCCGCGATCGCCGGAATCGGCATCACCAATCAACGTGAGACTTTCGTGGTATGGGAGCGGAGCAGCGGCCGCCCGATCGATCGCGCGATCGTATGGCAATGCCGCCGCAGCGCCGCTATCTGCGACGCTTTACGCGAGCGCGAGCCCGAAGTCGCGCGGCGGACGGGCCTGGTCATCGATCCCTACTTCTCGGGCACGAAGCTCAAATGGCTGCTCGACCAAAAGCCCGAAATCCGCAAGCGGGGCGGGCGCGGCGAGCTGTGCTTCGGCACGATCGACACCTGGCTGGTGCATAAATTGTCCCGCGGCGCGGAGTTCGTGACCGATTACACCAACGCGTCGAGAACGATGATGTTCAATCTGGCGCGCGGGGAATGGGACGACGAGATGCTCGCGATGCTGGGGGTTCCGCGCGAGATGTTGCCGCGCCCCGCAAGTTCGCGAGGCCCGCTGGCCGAGACGGCGCCGGGCACGATCGCAGCGCATGCGATTCCAATCGCGGCGGTAATCGGCGATCAGCAATCCGCGCTCTACGGGCAGGGCGCGGTCGCGGCGGGCGACTCGAAGGCAACCTATGGGACGGGAGCGTTCCTGCTGATGAACACCGGCGACCAGATCGTGCCGTCGAAGAATCGGTTGCTCACGACAGCCGCACTCGGTCCCGCCGGCGAGCCCGCGTACGCGCTCGAGGGTTCCGTGTTTATCGCGGGCGCGGCCGTGCAATGGCTTCGCGACGGCCTGAAGCTGGTGCGCAGGGCCGCGGATACAGATGGCCAGGCGCGCGCGAGTCTTGCGAAAAATAAGGATCGCACGCATCCCTACGTGGTGCCGGCGTTCGTTGGACTCGGCGCGCCGCATTGGGACGCATCCGCCAGGGGCGCGATCGTGGGAATCACCCGCGGCACGACCGGCGCCGATATCGTGCGCGCGACGCTCGACAGTATCGCCTACCAGGTGCGCGATGTGATCGTTGCGATGGAATCCGACATCGGCCGTCCGATGAGCGAGCTGCGCGCCGACGGCGGCGCCACCGCCAATCGCTACCTGATGCAGTTCCAGGCCGATATCCTTGATAAGCCGGTCCGGCGCGCGAAGATCGCCGAGACCACCGCGATGGGCGCGGCGATGCTCGCGGGCCTGGCCATGGGAGTCTGGAAATCACCGGATGAGTTGCACGCGATCGTCGAGGGAGCGAAAGTGTTCAATCCGGAAATGCAAACCGCCGAGCGTGAACAATTGCTCGCCGGATGGCGCGACGCGGTCGCGCGCGTGTTCACGAAGCCGTCGGATTGAATCGAGGTAAAAAAAGAAATGCCTGAAAATGGAAAGCCGATCGTTACTATCCTGTACCCCGAGCAGCACGAGCAGGCCGCCGTCTCGCTCGGCCGCGCCTTCATCAACGATCCGGCCTTCAAGGCGATCCTTCCGGATATTACCGAGCCGGTCGCGCGCGCCGAACATCTGGCGGACTTGTTTCGCGCGCAGCTGGCCATAGCGCGCCGCACCGGACAGCCGGTCTTCGGCGTGGTCTATAACGGACGCGTCGTTGCAGCCGCGATGACCGAAGGTGTGGGCCATTCAGGCGCGCTTGGGTTGATCGCCGCCGGGCTGCCACAGTTGCCGCGACTGGTCCGCGGGGTCGGATGGGGCGGAATGATCCGCGCGATGAATATTGTCAGCGTGCTCGCAAAGCACCATCCCAAGGAGCCGCATCTGTATCTGCAAACCCTCGGGGTCGATCCGGCTTTTCAGGGCAAGGGCTACGGAAAGGCGTTGCTCGACCGACTCGCGCTGGAGGCACGGGTGCGGCCTGAAATAGCCGGCGTTTACCTCGAGACCGGGACCGAAGCCAACGTCGCGTTCTACAGTTCCAAGGGCTACGAAATCCTGGGCGAGCTGTACCCGATAGGCGTCAAGCAGTGGCAGATGTACCAGCGCAAGCGCCCGTAGGTCACGATGCGGCGTCGCGCGGATGGATGGTCGTGATGCGCAGTCCCCTGGAGGTCCAGCCGACATCGAAGCCGACGATGTCGCCTTCGCGAATCAGGTCGATCCCCGGCATCGTGCCGCCAATTGGTGCGCCCACTACAGCCACGAATGGAAACTCAAAGGGGATTTCCTTGCCGCTATGCGAGCGCACCACGCCACAGCCGCGCGCGCGGTCGAGCTTGAGAATCATCCCCTGGTAGAAATTTCCGGGAAAGCGCTCGCTGTCATACTCGTTTTCGTTGGCCACGACCCTATCCAGTAGCATCCCACGGCGCCGCGCAAAAGCGGCAATCGCGAACCCGTCCGGAGCGCGCCCGGCAGCAGGCGTCCGCGGCGGCTACGGCATCGACATGCAGATTTGCAATTCGCTGAGCGCGTTGTCGATGAATCCGACCGCGTTGGCTTTATGCCCTCGGAAGTCACTTGCGGCCTCGGCCTGTAGTACGTAGCGTGCATGCTGTAGCTCACTCATCGCTTGTGAGATTGCAGGATGGCTGCCGGGCGGAGGTCCGGGGGGAGGACCGTAATAGCCGGCGCCGCTGTACGCCGGCCCCTGCATACAGGCGGCACAGGTCAACAAAACTCCGAAGATGACGCCGCTGGCGAAACATAATCCTTTGACCATTGGAATACTCCTTAATCGCGCCGCAATTTAGCACAGCCGGCATTGGATCGCATCGACGATAGCGGGTCCGGCGTGCCGACCGGTGGTGTTGTGATTGACACGCGGGCAATCCCGGCGAAGCGTTCCATATCCCGGTCAAAGCCGATAAGTTCTAAGATGGTCATCTGAGCGGAATTTGAGAATGGCGAGAGTCGAAAGCATTAAATCGGGCGAGATCAGCGACGCGGCTGAAAAGGCCGAAACGCTGGCGCTTCGCGGCGAAGGCTTAACCAAGGTTTACGGCGGCCGTGCGGTCGTCGACAACGTCAACGTAGTCGTCAGGCCGGGCGAGGTGGTGGGTTTCCTGGGACCCAACGGCGCGGGCAAGACCACCACCTTCTACATGCTGGTAGGACTGCTCAAGCCGGACCACGGGCGAGTCATGTTCGGCGGCGAGGACATCACGACCCTGCCGCTCTACCAGCGCGCGCGACGCGGGATTTCCTACCTGCCGCAAGAGCCCAGCGTCTTCCGCAAGCTGACCGTCGAGCAAAATCTGCTGGCAGTTCTCGAAACGCTGCCGCTTACCGAAGAGGAGCGTTACACGCGCCTTCAATCGCTGCTCGACGAACTCGGAATCGCGAAACTGGCGAAGGCCAAGGCGGGCGTGCTGTCCGGTGGCGAACGCCGCCGCGTAGAAATCACGCGGGCGCTCGTGCTCGATCCGGTGTACTTATGCCTCGACGAGCCGTTCGCGGGAATCGATCCAATCACCGTCGTCGAGATTCAGCGCGTCGTGTCTTATCTCAAGGAGCGCGGCATCGGGGTGCTCATGTCGGATCACAACGTGCACGCGACGCTGTCGATCATCGATCGCGCCTATATCATTCACTCCGGCAAGATTTTGTTCGAGGGCAAACCGCGCGACATCGTCGCCAGCGAGGCAGTACGCCAGGTGTTTTTGGGCGACCGATTCAAGCTGGCGAGATAGCGGTACCGACTCGATCGAAAGCGCGCGGCCGAATCAGTAAGGATTTCCAGACGACGTGCCCAACCCGGAACCTGGCATCGGCGGCGGAAAAGTTGGATAGCCGTAACTGCCGTAACTCGGCGCGTAGCCGGAACTGAATCCACCCATACTTCCGCCGTAGCCGCCGCTGCCCATCGACATGCCTCCGCCGAGCAGCATCGGGAGAATCGTCGTCAACATGCTCGGCGGGGCGCTGTTGTATTGCTGATACTGCTGATACTGGCCTTGGGCCTGGTAGGCCTGCGCACCGGGCGGTTCGTTGTTCTGATAATCCTGGATCGAACCGGACGCGGCGTACGGATCGGAGCCACCGGACGCCGTCGCATTCGCGGACGGGACTCCGTTGACCGTCGATCCGGAACTGCTCCTGCTGCCAGCCAGTTCAGGGCTGATCTTGATCCGGTTGTCCACCACCAGCGACGAATCCTTCAGATAGTGCCGAGCCTTCTGCTCGGCGTCAGTCTTGCCGAAGTCGCTTGCGACGAAGCCAAACAGGATTACCTGCTTGCCGCCGCTCGCACTGGTGACGACTTGCGCACCGACCAGCGGCAGCGAGTGATGCTTCAGATAATCGGAGACACCCTGGCTTTGCGCCGAATCGATCGTGCCGCCGGAAACAGTACCCGCGCTCGATGGCCGCGGCAGACTCGAACTGGAATCGAAGCGGCTCGAGCCCCCCCCAGGCGCCGCTTTCGTCGCACCGGTGCCATAGGGATTCTGCAGGGGCACGCATGACGCCAATCCCGCCAGCGCCACCGCCAGCCCGAAGGCCGCCAAGGCATTTGCGATGCGACTCATAACGTCCCCATTATAGTCCTGCGTCACTTGCCTAACAATTCGACGAATTCTGGAGCATTTCGTTTCATTTCGCGTAGCCGATCTCGATGATGAAATCGCGTACCAGCTGATTGAAAACGGCGGGATTCTCGAAATAGATCGAATGGCCGCTGCCGGGGACCGTGCGCAGCCGCGAATTTGGGATCGCCGACGCAAGCGCCTTGACGATCTCGGGTCTGATCAGCGTGTCCGCCTCGCCAACCATGCACAGTATGGGCATCGTCAGGAGGCGCTTTACCGCGGCCAGATCGTAGCGCAGGCCGATTATCCGCATGCCCGCGTCGGCGGGAGGCCGCGCGCCATGAATCCGGATTTCGTCGTACAGAAACGCCATCTCGGGGCGCCGCGAGAAATAATCGGCGGCATAGGTCGGCAACGATCCGATCGGTGGCGTCGCATCGACGGCGATCGGCTCGCGCGGCCGCTCGAACTTCATCTCGGGCGTGAAGATTCCCCCCGGCGTATCCGCCAGCACCATCGCCGCGACGCGTTCGGGATGCTCGAGCGCATAGCCGACGATCGTCCATCCGCCCATCGATTGCCCGATCAGCAGGGCCTTGTCGATCTCCAGATGGTCGAGGATGGCGCCGAGATCGCTCGCATGCGCGCGATTGAACTGGCCGTCGGGGTCGGGCGAGAGGCCGAAGCCGCGCTGGTCAACCGTGATGCACTCGAACGATCGCATGAAGTAGGGAACTTGCTGCCACCATGAGAGATGGTTGCCGCCCAGCCCGTGCAGAAAGATGATCGGCGCGCCGGCGCCGATGCGTTCGTAGTAGAGCGAGAACTTGCCGATTTCCAATCTGCCGGGCGTGATTCGATATTCCATCGCGACTCCCCCGTGCGAGCGGTTTTGCAGTTCTTAGTCGTAGCCGGGCGAGAGCACGCGGGCAAACCGTTTCAAACTAGCCTTTTCGATTGTCGATACGAAGGCCCGAAAGCAGTTGCACGACATTCTAGGCGACTTCGCGGCGGGCGGCGGGCTGGTCGTCCGCGTGCGCGATAAAAATGGCAGCTTCGGTCAGCGCGCCAATCAGCAGATGCGTCAACGGGTCGAGAGGCTGGCTAGCGCCAGCTTCGGCCCGGTCTGACTTTGAAGCGGCGGTGACCTCTGCGGGATTTGAGGTACATCACAACTGCAATGCCTAC
>CALAOW010000079.1 GCA_937889395.1 uncultured Pseudomonadota bacterium
GGCAACGTCCGCGAGCTCGGCCATGCAATCGAGAGCGCGGTTCTGATGACCGAAAGCGATCGTATCGATCTCGACGACCTGCCTTTGCGCAACGACGATGCGAATCCGGAAGCGCTGGGCGAGCCAGTCGAGGCGGTGCTGCAAAACGGCGGGCTCAATCTCGAGGGCGGGCCCAATGGCGCCGGGATTGACTGCGCGAACGCGTCGAAGCGATCCTTCGAGATGGCGGGCTGGCCCTACTCGCTCGATGCGGTAATCCGCGAGGCCTCGAAGAGCGCGCTGGTTCGCGCGCTGCAAGCGACTGAGGGCAATTGCCATCGCGCGGCCGAGCTGCTGGGCGTATCGCGCTACACGGTTTACCGGATGCTGAACCGGTTTGGCCTGGGCGAAGGGCGCACCTACAGGCCGCGGCGCAAGTCGATCGTCCGCCACGCGTCATGAATGTCGTCTGAGGGCTTCTCCCGGTTTGCGACTGGCGACCCAGTCGCCAGCCGCGGGAGCGGCTATTACTCCGTTACCTCTCTTAGACTTTTCCCCTTACCCGTTTTCTAACCGGGCTCTTCGACTTCGTTCAGGGTAAACTCCGCCCGAGGGCGCGGGCGATCAGGGTGGCCTTATCGGCTCAGGAACTACCCGCGCTGGATGAGGACATTTCTGCCGCATCGGCCGGCCCAGAGTCTTTCGGGTGCCCGATCGCGGCGCGCTCGATCTGGCCGCGCGTATCAGCAATAACTAGATTGGGGTATAGCTTTTCACTGTTCGCTGCTGGAGGCATTTTTGATGCGGGTGATTGTAACTGGTGGGGACGGCTACCTCGGATGGCCGCAGGCGATGTACTTGTCGAAGCGTGGCTACGAAGTATGCGTGGTCGATAACTTCAGCCGGCGTCTATGGGACCTCGAGGGCGGGACCGAAAGCCTGATTCCAATTTGCTCGCTGCAGGACCGGGTGGCGGCGTGGCGCGAAACGAGCGGCAAAACGATACAGACGGCGATCGGCGATTTGACCGACTACCCGTTCATCAGCGCCGTGGTCCGCGACTTCAAGCCCGACGCGATCATCCATTACGGCGAGCAGCGCAGCGCGCCGTTTTCGATGATCGATCGGCGCCATTCGGTGCTCACCCAGGTCAACAATCTTGTCGGCACGCTCAACGCCATTTACGCCATTCGCGAGCATGTGCCGGAGTGCCACCTGGTCAAGCTCGGCACGATGGGCGAATACGGCACGCCCAATATCGATATCGAAGAGGGGTTTATCGAGATTACGCACAACGGGCGCACCGACACGCTGCCATACCCGAAGCAGCCGGGCTCGTTCTATCACCTGTCCAAGGTTCACGACTCGCACAACATCCAGTTCGCGTGCAAAGTCTGGGGAATCCGGGCGACCGACCTCAACCAGGGCGTCGTTTACGGAATCGAAACCGACGAGACGATGCTCGATGAGCGGCTGGCCACGCGTTTCGACTACGACGGAATCTGGGGCACGGTGCTCAACCGGTTCTGTATCGAGGCCGCGATCGGGCATCCGCTCACCGTGCACGGCAAAGGCGGTCAGACGCGCGGCTACCTGAATATTCGCGACACGATGCGATGTATCGAGATCGCGATGGAGAAACCGGCGAAGCCCGGCGAATACCGCGTCTTCAACCAGTTCACCGAGCAGTTCTCGGTCGAGCAACTGGCGGAGCTGATCCAGGCGGCGGCGAAGCACGAGGGCCGCAGCGTCGAGATTCAGCATGTCGCGGACCCGCGCGTCGAGGCCGAAGTCCACTACTACAAAGCCAGGCACACCAAGCTGATCGACCTGGGGCTCAAGCCGCGTCTGCTGTCGGAGGAGTTAATCGATTCGATCTTCCACAAGGTCGAGCATTACAAGCATCGCGTGAAGAAGGATCGCATCGACGCGCTGGTAAACTGGCGGCGGATCAGCAATGCAGTCGGGTATGGGTCGATGTCGTCGCAGGCGGAGGATGCAGGGGTAAAGGCGGAGGCCGAGGGCAAGCCCAAGGCGCGGGTATCCGGCGTACGGTAGAGTTCAGTGATGCCGGGCGCGGGAGCGCCGTCGAGATTCCCGGCTGCAGCAGCTCAGAATGACACGAGCAGTCGCTCGCGTTTTTGTGTCATCCTGAGCGGATCGAAGGAACTTGCGCGCAAGCGCGCTTCCCGCCAACCACGATGCGTGTTTCGACTCTTCTTTGCTCCGGCACGTTCAAGGAATTAGGCGAAGGACCCTCGCCGCGCCGCAGGCGCGGCATCTTCCGCAACAAAGCAGGAGCGGCGGGGCTGATCGGCGGCTAGCGGGCTTCGCGCGAGCGGCCGCTGAGTGCCCGCGCCATCGCGCCCGGCAGCAGGGTCCTGGCGAAGCGCAAGTAATTCCGGATTCGCAATGGATCGACGCGGATTGCGCGCGCGAATGCGCGGCGCGCGAGCGGCCGATCACCCTCTTTGAGCGCGCGAAGCCCGATATAGCCGAGGATGCTGCGCGGCGCGCGACGGCGGGCGACCACATGGTGATGCGCGGCCACGCCGTAGCGCTCGCGCACCATGCGCTCGAAGACTACGCCCGCCTCCTCCTGGCCTCCGCCGGGCTTGAGCGCCTCCGGGAACAGCGCGAAGCGCCATACCGCGAGCGGCTCCGCGAGGTAGTGAAAGTTTCCGTACTCGCGCGCGCGGAGCCAAAGGTAAACGTCCTCGAACGCGGTCAGCTGCTCCGAGAATCCGCCCGCAAGGTCGAACACGCGCCGGCGCATCACGACTCCACTGGGCAGGATCGGCCACAACCGTTCGAGCATCTCGTCGACCGTTGGTGGATGACTGTCGCCGGCCAGCGAGGCCATCAGCTCCCGTCCGGTGCTGTCAACCAGAGCAAGATTTGTATAGACGAGCGCGCAATCGGGATCGCGGTCAAGCGTTTGGACCGTGCGCTCGAGCATCGCGGGCAGCCACCAATCGTCGGCGTCGAGGAACGCCAAGTACTCGCCCGACGATGCGCGCACGCCGGTGTTGCGGGCAGCGGAGGGGCCGCGCTTGGGTTCCTCGAGAATTTTTACGCGGCCGGCGTATCGCGAGAGAAGCTCGCGGCTGGAGTCGATCGATCCATTATCGATCGCGATGATCTCGAAATCGGTGAAGGTCTGCGCGAGCACGCTCTCGATCGCGCCCGCGACCGTAGCGGCGCCATTGTAAACCGGAATGATTACCGAAACACGCGGCATCAGGCAGTCCCGCCGGGCGAGCTACGCACGCGCCCGTCGCGCGCCGCGCGCCGCCCGGCCACCAAGGACGCGCCTGACGCCCGCGGGCATGAAGCTTCGCACGATTCGCAAGTAACTCTTTATGTGAAGTCGATCGTAGCGCAGCACCTGCATGAAGCATCGCCGCGCGCCAACCGTGTTTCCGCGGCTCATCTCGATCACGCCGGCGTTGGCGATCATTCGGACCTGATGGCGAATGAAATCCTTCACCAGCCCGTCGGCGCGCGCACCGTAGCGGGCGCGGATCAGATCGACAATTGATGCGGGGCCGTCGCGGTTCAATACCTTGGGAAACAACTGGCCGTAGGTGAAGCGGACGTGGCGGTCGGGCAGGTAAATGAAATGCCCCTGCTCGCGCATCAGCGGCCAGAAGTGGATGTCCTCGGGACCACGAAGTTGTTCGCAAAATCCACCGGTGCGATCGAAGGTCGCCCGGTGCATCACGACCGTGCTCGGCATGATCGGCCAAATCCGCGCCAGCATCTCGTCCATCGAGGGCGCGTGCGCGGTATCGGGGCGGATGTGCGAGCGGCGGAATTCCTCGCCCGCTTCATTCACGACGATGATGTCGGAGTAAACCAGCGCCGCATCGGGATCGGCAAGCATCGCCGCGACTGTCAATTCGAGCTTTCGCGGGAGCCATTCGTCGTCGGCGTCGAGGAGGGCGAGAAATTCGCCCGATGAGTGGCGGACGCCGTTGTTGCGCGCTGCCGATTGTCCGCGGTTGGGCTGCTCGACCAGCCGCACGCGGTCCCCGTACTGCTTCACGACTGCGTGCGTTCGATCGGTCGAGCCGTCATCGACGACGACGACTTCGTAGTCGGTGAAGGTTTGCTCGAAGACACTCTGGAGCGCGCGGCCGATTGTCCCCGCCCCGTTGTAAACCGGGATTACTACCGAGACGCGCGGCGCGCGAGTCTCGACCTCTGGCCCGCCATCCGCCATCTGCGCCGGCTCAGGCCTTGCCATCGCCCGTACGCGAAGGAACGCGCCTCGGCAGGAAAGTTTTCAAGTATCGACGGTAGGCCTTCGGTGACGCCGGTTGATAGTAGATGACGCGGGCGAGGCATCGGCGCGCCTCCCTGGTTCGTCCCTCCTCGATAAGAAGGCGGGCCATATGTTTCATGACCTTCATCCGCATCCGCCGGAATTCCCGGATGAGGGGGGTGGCCGCGGCGCCATAGCGTTCGCGGACCAGCCGAACGAACACTTCGTACCCTCGCTCGCGTTTGAGCGCCGTGGGATAGAGCGGGCGCGTGCTCTTGCGCACCAGCAATTCGGGAACGGATCGAAAATATCCGTGCTCGCGCGCGAGCAGCAGGAAATAAATATCGTCGGCCCTCACGCAGCGCTCGTCAAATCCTCCGCTTCGCTCCAGCGTCGCCCGGCGCACCATGACCCGGCTCGGCACGACATTCCATGGGCGCTCGAGCATCTGCGCCAACGTCGGCGAATCGAGGCCCCAGGTCTGGCTGTCCTGGTTGGGCATCGGCCGTCCGTTGGAATCGACCTTGTACGCTCCGGCGTAAACCAGCGCGCAATTCGGATCTCGATCGAGGACGGCCGCGCAACGCTCGAGCATCTCGGGCATCCACTCGTCGTCATCGTCGAGGAAAGCGACATACTCGCCGCCCGACGCGCGTATGCCCGCGTTGCGTGCCGTGGAAGCACCGCTGTTGGGCTGGCTGATCGCGTGGATTCGGTCTTTGTAGCCGGCAAGCACAACGGCTGTGTCGTCGGTTGAGCCGTCATCGACGACCACGACCTCGTAGTCGGTGTACGACTGCGCGAACACGCTCGCCAGCGCGCTCGGAACCGTGCGCGCGCCATTATAGACTGGAATTATTACCGACACCTTTGCCATCGCGGGTGGCTAACTCCCCTGAATGGCGGCAGCGCGCAGGACTGTGGGACTGCTCTTGGCTCGCCGACCCTTCCATGCAGAAAGATCGCGGCCGAGCATGCGCTCGAGCCCATCGATTTCGGGGCGCATGAGTTCGCGCAGGCGCGCCTCGATGGCGGCGTCGAGCGGCGGGAACTGAGGCCCGCCGCCGAAAACGAACCGCCAGGCGCCCGCGCGCTCGAGAAAATTGCTGGTGCCGTAGGCTTGTTTCTCCTCAAGCCAGTACATGAAGTGGCGCGCCTTGCGGGCGACGCGCGGAAGCCTTGGCAGATCGTTAATTGAATTGACCAACTCGCCTTGGGCGGCAGACGCCGGCACGGGGTAGCGCTCGATGCCGATAAAATCACAGACCCGGTCGAGGTACGCTTGCGGATCGGCGCGCAGGTCGTCGTTGAGCAAGACCAGCACCCGATCCTGGCCGAAGCGGGCTCGCCAGTCGGGCAGATGTTTGGCGTAGCGAGTCACCTCGATCACCTGCGGAACTTTTACCAGGAACTCATCGAGCGGAAACTTCGTTAGCGTGTAATGTCTCCAGAGTTTGTACTCCGAGTAGATTCGCTCGACCGGGTTGCGGAATGTGCAGATGATTTTGCATCGCGGAATATGCAGCGCGATGCGCTCGGCGGCCTCGGGGAAGCCGAAGTATGGATTGACCTCGCCAATCGGGCGGGCGCCATCGGCGTCGCGGAAGTGATGCGCGTACCACTGGATTCCCTTGTCGTAGTTGGTGGTGAAGAAATCGGTCTCCTTGATTCCAGCCGGCATATCGACGCGGCCCTTGAGGACTTCGTACAGCCATGTAGTCCCGGTCCGGCCGGGACCGACGCCGATGAAGCCGGGCAGTCGCGGCTCGCGCGCGGTGTTGAAAGATTTGGTCATCGATTAACCGGCGATTACTAGCGAACCTGCGCGCGCGGCACAGGTTCCGAGCGCGACACGCCGGGGTTCCCGTCTGCGCGCGCGGCACGCGGCTTCTTCCACGCTGAGAGATCGATCATAAGCAATTCCTCGAGCGCCTCGACTTCGGGGAGATAGTGCTCACGCAGGCGCTCCTCCTGCTCGGGCGTCAGCCGGCCGTACGGCTCGCCGCGGCCGTGGCAGAAATCCCAAACGCCAGCGCGTTCGAGCAGGTTGACGACACCATAAGCCTGACGGCCGTTGAGCCAGTGGATGACGGTCGTCGCTCTGCGCGCGAGTCTGCGATTTTTCGGCGCGCGATCGAACGAATGCACATCGTCGCCGATTTC
>CALAOW010000080.1 GCA_937889395.1 uncultured Pseudomonadota bacterium
TGCACCCGCAGTGAGAAGACGCGAAAATCTGCGCAGCGCATCTTTTCGCGACTACGCGATGGGCCGTTGGCACGGCGGCCAGGGTTAAGATCCGTTGTCGCGCGCTGCCCCTGCCGCGGGTTAATACTGCGCTGCCGTCGCCACGGCCTGCGGCCCCTGCACCCGCAGTGAGAAGACGCGAAAATCTGCGCAGCGCATCTTTTCGCGACTATGCGATGGGCCGTTGGCACGGCTGGCCAGGGTTAAGGCCGCGCTCCGTTGTCGCGCGCTGCCCCTGCCAACGGCTTAATACTGCGCTGCCGTCGCCACGGCCAGGGGTGACCCCTTGTATCTTGCCGTTAGCGTCGCAAGATGGATTCAAACTTGGGCGCGGCAGACCGATAACCGGTGGGTCCGCAACGAGCGAGACCGCGGTGCAGCGCGGGTCGCCGCGCCCTGAAAACCGGGTCACAGCCCGAACAGTCGCCGGGGCCGGCGCAAGTCGTCGAGCCCGCATCGCGCAAGGACGGGCGACGCGGACGGGAATGGAGTCTGAAAAAAATTAGTCGGCGATGCGTTCTTGCGAGGCCACCTGGGCGCGCGCGGGCTTGCGGCAGGGGTGACCCCTGCACCCAGTGTTAAGGCTGCGCTCCGTTGTCGCGCGCGGCCACTGCCACACGGGCGGGCTTGCGTGCAGAGGCCGTAGCTTGCGCGGTCGAAGGCTGGCGGACCAGCACGCCGAGCGGCGCTAGATTCAGTTCGGTTGCGCATTCCTCGGTCGCGCGATGCGCGATTCGTCCGGCTTCGACCATTTCGGCCACTATGCACACCGCGCCGGCCATCGTGAGCGCGCCCAGGCCAAGCGCGATCTCAGGCAGTCCCGCGATAGCCACAACTGCCGCGCTCATCGCGCCCGCCGCCAGAGCCAGCTTGGTGATTCGAGTGGACTTTATTCGCGCCAGTACGCGGTTGGTGACCTTGCCCGCCGCGTGCTCTTCATCGGCGGTCTTGAGTTCGATTCGCGTCCACGGATTGGGCCGCACTTCCAGGTCGTAGTCGTTCCACCCCGCATCGACGATCGCGCCGTGCCCGCTGCGCGCGAACAGCTTCAGCATCCTGTCCATCAGGCGGTCACGCGTGATGCTTTCGTCGTTCCAATAGTCCAGCCGGATCGTACGCCTGAGCCAGTTGACGGTTGGGCGTTGGCGCACGCCGTCAGCGCCGGCGAGTCCGGTCAGGGCTTTCGCCCGCGTCTTGTAGCGCGTCATCGTTCGCACCATCGGCCCCGTGTAAGCGAGATACGCGATCAGAAGTCGCGCTTTAAAACTTTCGTGAGATTTTTCAAGCGGCGCATGCCACGCATAGTACAGCGCCCAAATTGGCCCTAACGCGAGCATCGCAGCCGCGGGAATCAGCGACACGCCAAGTACGATCGACGCGACCATCGCGATTGCCGAGAGCACCGTCCATTCGAGCGTCTGCGGCAGAACCCTGGCCAGCGTCAGTCCGGGATCGAAGAGCGTCTGCGCACCTGCGGTTGCAGTCCACAGCACGCGTTTGCGGCTGCCGCCCGGAATAGTCCGCGCGAGACCAGGAATCGTGCCGCGCCACGCGATTTGGCCCATCACGTTGAAGCGCTCGGGATAGCGCGGATAGAGCATCGCCTCGGCGCGTCCGTAGCCGCGCTGCTGTCCGTAGTAAGCCTGGACAGTGTTGCGCCGGAAGTGCCAGACGAAGGCGGCAGGCGAGAAGCCGAGCTTGAAGCCCGCGTCGAGCATTCGCCAGCAAATATCAACGTCGTCGCCCGCGGAGGTGAACGGCGGATCGAATCCGCCAATCTTTGCGAGCGCCGCCTTCGAGAAGAGCATGTTGCAGCCTGCCAGATGCTCCGCTCGATCGTCGGCGACCAGAACGTGGCACGGCGCGCCCGGGGATGCGGCGCAACAGGCCTCGATCCAGCCGTCTTCGTGCGGCGCGTAGTTCGGTCCGCCGCATCCGTCGAAGTTGTTTTCGGTCATCGAGCGGACCATCAGCATCAGCCAATGCGGATCGACGACGCAGTCCGAATCGGTGTAGGCGATTATTTCGCCGCGCGCCGCCTGCATCCCGACGTTGCGCGCGACGCTCAGTCCCTTGTTGGGCTGGCGAATGAGACGGAACTCCGGAAAGTCCATCGAGATGTCAGCGGTGCGATCGCGCGAGCCGTCATCGACGATGACTACCTCGAAATTCGGGTAGTCCAGACGGCGCAGCGACTCGAGGCAATCCCGCATGGTGCGCTCCGCGTTGTACGCGCAAATCACCACCGACACCATCGGCATCTTCGGCGGCCGCGGCGGGCAGGCGCCATTGAGGGTCACGAACGGCATCACATCCGACGCGCGCATCATGCGCACGCCAAGCCAGTCGTGAGAAACCGGAGCAGGAACGGGAGGAGCAACCACGCCAGCCGCACCCGTGCCGAACGCCATTGCGACAGCTTCGTCCTGCCCCGGCGATGCATCTTTGAATTCGATCACCACCGGCCGCGCTTCCGCGAGGTTGTGCAAGGCGACGACGAAATCGCGAATCTGGACAGGCTCGAGCGCAGGAATTTCCGCGTAAAGAAAATCTTCTTCCAATATTGAAAGGGCGCGCGTTTCCGGCCGCACCTTTATTCCGACAATCGCGTCGGGCGCGCGTCCCTTGATCGCCTTCACGACGCTGCGCACGCGCCGCCGCGCGTTTTCGAGTCCGCCCGCGCGCAGCGCGTCCTGGCCGATTTCGCAATCGAGGATGTAACCGACCAAGGCAGGATGCGTTGCGAAAATGTTTGCTTTTGTTGTATGCGCGATCCGCGAGACGACGGATTTCCATCCACGGCGGCTCGTCAGTTCGTCCGCGGTGATTCTCAACTCGATCATGGCGACCAGTCCCGACTGGGCCGCGATGTCCAGGCAGGACTGCGACTGCGCCTCGGTCAGCACCAAGCCGGTCGTGTGCGCGGTTCTGAGATCGTCGAGCCGCTTTCTTAGTTTGAGCTTGTGAGCAAAATCGAGCGATCCGCTGACGTCAGCGAGGCGCATCGCCTTGAAAAAGAACTTCTGCCCTGCGCGGGAAAGGAACTTACCGTGTGGGGTGACGCGTTGTTGTTGCGCAGGAGCGGAATTGGTAAGCATGGATGCGGGTGCCCTCTCGATGAGGAGCTAAGTGCCAAAGCCATGCCACCGGGAAAACCCAGCGATTATGGGGGTGTTTCGGCAAACATCCGCCTCGCACAAACCAATTGGGATGAGCGCTGTACGATTTGCGCGTCGGGCGGACTCGGAGCGAACAGTTCGCAGGGTGCAAAATCAGGCAGTATGCCGCCCGGATAGACACGCTAGATTGGTTAATTTGCGAATGTTATACGTCAGTTGGTTGACACCTCAACGCTGGAATCCTCCCGCCGGGTTTTATTGCAATGAAACTATCGCTCGCTTGTGGATGCTGCGGACCGTCAAAATCCAAGGGACACCGTGAAACGACCGACGCGCCAATTGAGGCCACCCCCGAAGAACCACAGGCGATAAGGCAGGAGCTCGCTGAGATCGAGCAATCGCTTTCGCGCCTATGGGGTCCGACAATTTGGAGCCGCACGCCCGAGTGCATCCAGGTCCGCGCCGAGGCCGCGGATCTGATCGAGCGGCACTTCGACGGCATCGTCGACCAGTGGGGAGAATCGATAGCGGCCATTATCCAGGGTCACTCCCAGATCGACGAGAATAGCCGCAAAGCCGGCAAAGAAAACTTGGTCAATGCTCTCATCCGGTTCACTGATCACCTGCGCGATCCCGACGACGTTTGCACTTACGTTTATCTGCGCAGGCATTGCCAGGAGGGGATGCTCGCGCGGGCCAAGCCGTCCCAGTTCAACGTCATCCATATTGCTCTCAAGCAAGTCATTCTGAATCACGTCAAATCCACGATGACCGGTCCCGCGATGGAACGGGTGCGCGACCTGGTGGTCGCGGCAATCGACGAGCGGCGGCTGATGGTCTCGCAGTTCTACATCGAATCGCGCGAACGGTTGCTGCGCGAATCCGAAGAGAAGTACCGCAACACGATCGACCACGCGCCCGATCCAATGTATGAGATCGAACCGTACACCTGGATCGTGATCGGGATGAATGCGGCTGCCATGCAGCTCCATATTATGGTCGACCAAACGCATGAACAGCTGGCGATGATCGGACATCCGCTGCCGGAGGCGGTACCGCCGGAGATAAGGGCAAAAGTTATCGAGAGCCTGGAGGCGGGCGTGGTCCCGGTTTTGCGCCAGGGATCGACGAAGATCTCGGAATTTCCGGTCGGGCCGTTTTTCTTCGACGTAAACGCCGCGCTCATCACCTACGGCAAGAAGCAATTCGTCCAGATGATCCTGCGCGACGTAACGCAGCGGCACGACATGCTCGACTCGCTGATCAAGGCTGAGCGATTGGCCGCGGCCGGCACCTTCGCGGCAGGCGTGGCGCATGAGGTGAACAATCCGCTGGCGTCGATCTCATCGCTGGTTCAATCGATCCTGACCGGCGAGAACGACCCCCAGCGGCGCACCACGCTGCACACCATCCTGTCCCAGATCACGCGCATCTCGAGCACGCTCAAGGACCTGGTGAATTTCGCGCGACCGACCACCGCGCAACGCAAGCCGGTTGACGTAAACGCGCTGATCGCCGAGACGCTGCGGCTGATCAGCTACAACAAACGCTTCAGCGGCATCCAGGTTGAACCGATGCTTGCTCCCGATCTGCGCCGCGCGTTCGCCGACGACAACGAAATTCAGCAGGTGATGCTCAATCTGCTCTTCAACGCCGCCGACGCCTCGCCCGCCCAGAGCGGCGTGATCAAGGTGATCACCGAGAACCAGCGCGCCGGACAGGGCGCGGACAAATCGCGCCGGGTGGTTATCAAGGTGGTCGACAACGGCATCGGAATCCCGCGCGAACATCTGGAACGCGTGTTCGATCCATTCTTCACCACCAAGCCCGCGGGCGCCGGCGTTGGACTGGGGCTGTCGCTATGCCAGCGCATGATCCTGTCCAATCAGGGCACCATTCGGGTTGACAGCGAGGTCGGCCGCGGCACCGCCATCACGATCACGCTGGCGGCGGCCGCCGAGGATTCGGTACGGGCGGAACAGGCGGCGAGCATGGCCGCGTCTTGAGAATCGAAATGCGATGAACAACGACGCTTCATGGACCGCACAGGAACGCGGACCTTACCGGCTGCTGATCGTCGAAGACGAACCCTTGATGCGGTCGATCATCGTGCAGCTCGCGCGCAGCGAAGGCTACGAGGTGACGGAGGCGCCGGCCGCGGAGGTCGCGCTGCACATCTTCGAAAAAGAAAAAATCGATCTCGCGATTCTCGACCTTAACCTGACCAGCGGCGGCAGCGGACTCGATCTGCTGCGCAAGATGCGCGAACTCGACCCCCAGGTGATGGGAATAATCGTCACCGCGTACGCCAGCGTGGAGTCAGCCGTCGAGGCGCTGCACCAGGGCGCCTACGATTACATCACCAAGCCGTTTGCGAACGATCACCTGAAAAAGGTGATGCGCAACGCGCTGGAGGGCAAGGCGCTGTTCAGGGAGAACCGGTTTCTGCGCCAGGAACTGCGCGAGAAGTATCGCTTCGAGAGCATCATCGGCAAAAGCGACGCGATCGAAAGCGTGTTCCGGGTCATGGAAAAAGTCGCGCGCACCGACACCAGCGTGTTGATCACCGGAGAGTCCGGCACCGGCAAGGAACTGGTCGCCCGCGCGATTCATTTCAGCTCCGATCGCGCCAACAACCGCTTCCTGCCGATCAATTGCGGCGCGCTGCCCGAGAACCTGCTCGAGAGCGAACTGTTCGGCTACAAACGCGGCGCATTCACGGGGGCCGCGCAGGACAAGGTGGGCCTGCTCAAGGCCGCCGACAAAGGCACCGTCCTGCTCGACGAGATTGGCGAGTTGCCGCTCGCGCTGCAGGTCAAACTGCTGCGCGCGCTTCAGGAGCGCGAGGTCTACCCGCTTGGCGCCAACGATCCGGTGGCGTTCGACGTGCGGGTGCTGTGCGCCACCAATCGCAACCTGGAAGCCGAGGTCAAGGCGGGCCGCTTCCGCGAGGAACTGCTCTACCGAATCAACGTCATCAACATCAACCTGCCCGGTCTGCGCGAGCGCCAGGACGATATTCCCCTGCTCGCCAACCATTTCCTGCGCAAGTACGAAAAGTCGATGTCGCGAACTGCGATGCGCTTTTCCAAAGGCGCGATGCGTCTGCTCATCAACTATGCGTGGCCGGGCAACGTCCGCGAGCTCGAAAACGCCGTCGAGCGCGCCGCGATTCTGGCCGAGACCGACGTCATCCACTCGCACGATTTGCCCGACAAGCTGCTCAGCACATCGCCCGTGATGGCGAGTATCGAGAACGCGGGGCTGACGCTCGAGGAGCTCGAGCGCGAGCATATCAAACGCGTGCTCGACAAGGTCGAAAACGACAAGGTGAAGGCCGCGCAGGTGCTCGGGATTCACCTCTCGACGCTCTATCGCAAGGTTCAGCGCTACCACCTCGACGGCGACAGCCCCGTGCATCAGGAGCCTGCGCGCTCGGCGTGAGGGCAGGGCAACAGGCGTGGCAATCCGGCAGTCAAGGATATAGACTTTTCAGTGGGCCGACCGGACGGCAGCCGGCCCGGAGAAAAATATGGATCTGTTTGCGCCAACTCACCTGCTGATCATTTTGCTGATCATTTTGGTCATCTTCGGGCCCAGCAAGCTCGGCGATGTCGGCGGCGCGATGGGCAAAGCGATTCGCGATTTCAAACGCGCGATGAACGAGCCCGATGATGCGGCCAAGACAGTCGCGAAGACTGACGACGCGAAGGCCGCAGAGGCCGTAAAGCCTGACAAGATTTCCTGACCCGCCGCGCCTCGCTGACTTTTCCGATCATTCACCCGCCTGCGATGACGCGCGTTCGGAACGCGTGAGCGAATCCAATTTTGCTCACCGTCACGCGCACTGACCCTCCTCACCGTATTAGGTCTATACAGCGTCCACCAATCCTCCGGGCGGCGCTGGAAAGGCTGTGGAAAGAACCCGCCTAGAAATCTTGCATTAGAGATACTGTTTGGAGTACAGGCGATAAATGTGACGGTCTGTGACCGGTATAAAAGTTGCTTACTTGGCAGGCTGACGTTTTTAGGAATGTTAATGAGAGGGCTTTTCTCCAAGACTCATAAGGCCATCTCCGAATGGCCCAAAATCATGATGGTTCTTTTGGGCACGATGACATCGCCTTTTGGATGCAGTTGTCCTGATCTTGGGACACCTCGTCGTTGCGAGGAGCATGTGTAACCGCCGGCGGTAAGCCGCTAAACGGGCGCGTTTGCCGACGGCAGGCACCCGAAATGGAGACGGCAAGATGGAGGGGGAACGCAGCTCGCGAAAGTTTTGGGCAGGTCTTTTTGTGGCACTGCTCGCGTTTGGAATCGCCTCCCTGATTTCATCGCCCCCGGCAATCGGCTTGGAAGGCACGCTGCTTTCCCAAGCCACGGGTTCGGGGAGCACCCTGCCGCCCGGCTACGTCCATAATGAGACCTGCACCAGTTGCCATGATGTATCGGTCAAGGCCTTCCGGAACACAATGATGGGCCATCTTATGATGGGCCGGCCGCGCGACGAGCGGGAAAGCCTGGCCTGCCAGGCCTGTCATGGTCCCGGCCGCGAGCACGTACGCCATCCGAGCAAGCCGTCGCCGGGATTTGTGAGTTTTCGCGAGACCTCCTTCACGGACATCAAGATTGAGAACGACCGGTGCCTCGAATGCCATCAAAACGGCGAGCGCGGGTTCTGGCGGGCCAGCAGCCACGCCTCGCGCGGCATCCGATGCGTCGATTGCCACGCCGTGATGTGTCCGGTGACGGCGAGCGCGCTGCCGCAGGCGCAACTCAAGAAGTCACCGCTTGGCACGGAATTCATCAATCCGTTCGTGGTGACGCGGCCCGAAACACAGGTTTGCCTGCGCTGCCATCTCGACAAAAAGATGGAAATCAATTTGCCGTCGCACATGCCGCTGCGCGAGGGGTCGATGACGTGCACCGACTGCCACAATCCGCATGGCGGACCGTATCAGAAGCAATTGCGGGCGGCGATGGTCAATGAGGTCTGCTACCGCTGTCATGCCGAAAAGCGCGGGCCGTTCCTGTGGATGCACGCGCCGGTGGCGATGAACTGCCTCAATTGCCATGTCCCGCACGGCAGCGTTAACCAGCACATGCTGGTGATCAACATGCCGGTGCTCTGCCAGCGCTGCCACATCGGCACACGTCATCCGAGCCAGCCCCATAGGAGGGGACAAATTTTCGTGATCAACCAGCAATGCGCCAATTGCCATTCGCAGATACACGGCTCGAACTCGCCGGGCGGGAGATATTTCACGCGCTGAAGCGGGAGGCAGAGGAAGGCACGGCATCGCTGGGCCGCACCGCGTTTTGCAGCCGGCCCGGGAGGAAACGTCATGAACCTGAAGCGGTTGTTAGCCGGATGTGGAACGATGGCGCTCGTGTTGTCGATGGTCTCGCCGGCACTGGCACAGGTCGATCTCGGGCAATTCACGGCGGATGGTTCGGTCGAGGCGGGCGCCATTCCCCAGCCTGTCCCCTATAACAACGTCGCGGAGTATCAGCAGTACCGCGATCTGGCGCAGCAGTTCATCGTCCCGAAACTCCAGTTGATCCTGGGCGACAAGGCGGAGAACTACTACGTCCAGTTCGACGCCGTCAACGTCGCACAAAAAAACCAGATGTATTCGCTGCGCTTCGGCGAATACGGCCTGCTCGATGTTCAAGCGAAATTCTTCGAGATTCCGCACTTCTTCAGCGACCACGTCGCGAGCACGCCGTACGACGAAAACGGCGGCAGCTTCACTCTATCCTCGAAGCCCACCGGTACCGGCCCCGCCCTCCATTCCTGGCTGAAAGCGAACGACAAACCGTTCGACATGAGCCTGCTCGAAGGTGTCGCGGACATCAACGTGCGCTATACGCCGACGCCGTCGCTGACCTTCAGTGCGAACATGAATTACCAGAACCCGACCGGCCAACAGCCGTTCGGCGGCAGCTTTATGTTTGGCACCAGCCCGGGTTCTTTCAAAGTGAACGAACTCTGGGTGCCAACGCAGTACTACACCTATAACTTCGGCACCGGCGTGGAATACGCGAAAAATGGATGGCTGCTCGGTTTCCAGTACCAGGGGTCCTTCTTCGTCGACGACTACTCCACCCTGACTTGGGACAATCCCCTCAATACTAGCGGAGTAGGAAGCAAATGCGTTGATTCCACCATTTTCACTCCCACGTCGCTTACCGGCCCCTGCCAGGGACGGGCAGCCATGTACCCGAACAACCAAGCTCACAACTTCATCGTGAACGGAGCAGGTCAGCTTCCGTTCAACACGCACGTGATGGGCAGCCTCGAGTACGGATTCTGGCTCCAGAACGCTCCCTTCATCCCGCTTACGAGCAACAGCAAGCTGCAGCAGTCATTAAGTTCGGCCGGAGTGCCCAATAGCCTCGGCGGCGACGTGCGCCCGTTCTTTGCCAACCTCACGATCGACAGCAATCCGATCGAACGGCTGGATCTAAAGGCGACCTATTCCTATTTCGATTACGACAACCAGACGCCGGCGATCAGCTTCACAGGCGTTAAGTCGCTGAATGACATAGCGGACCCGCAGATGCCTTTCGCCGCTTATCCCTTTTCATTCGCGAACCAGGACGTCACCCTCGAGCCAACCTACCGCGTGACTGATACTTTGGCCGCGCACTTTACTATGAAGTGGCAGACCAACCACAACGACGGGCTGGAGGTGCTGCAGCAGGATCAACTCAGCTACGGACCCGCGCTCGATTGGAACCCATATTCGTGGCTGACTTTTCGGGCGGATTACCAGCACGCGCACCGCGACTCGCCGGGATACAACAACAACCGCACTGACCTGGTCCAGATACTTGGCGGAACCCCGGGAGAGATCGCGGAGCTTCAGGACCTCCGGCGGTTCGACGAGGCCACGCTCGATGTGAACCAGACTTCGCTCTATGTTTCCGCGCAGCCGATCGAAAAACTCACGCTGTTCGCCGCCTTCAATTACGACGACTATAACTACCCCTCGACCGACTTCGGCCTGCAGCACACTTCGAGCTATTCGCCGTCGGTGGGGGCCAGTTGGGATCCGCTGGAAGGCGTGCACCTTTTTGGCGACTACGGATGGCAGGCGTACGATTGGAACCTACGGTCACTTGACGAGAGTAAGATCCCCACGCCGATCCCTCCGCCGGGAACAACGTACGTTTGGACGGCCAAGGGCCGCAACCAGGGCAACAATATCGATCTCGGCGTGGACATCGCGATACCGCAGAATCGCATCCTGCGGCGGCCGTCGCACCTGAAAGTCCAGTACACGTATACGGATGGCAACAACAGCACCCACCAAGCGGGGGCTACCGCGGCCGGGGCGGCGTCGGAGGCGATCAACTATCCCAATATCGGCAGCCAGTTCCACGAGTTGATGATTCAGTACGAGTACGATTTGCTTGACAACCTGGCGATCAACGTCGGCTACTACTTCACCCACTCCGGCGAATCCAATTTTATGGTGGACAACATGGGGAACTACATGCCGAAAGCCAGCAACACAGCCTCGACATTTCTCGGCAACACCGACATGTATCCCTACGACGCCAACGTCGGATTCATAACCCTGAAATACAAATTTTGAGCCGAGATCGCGCAAATGATGCGTGGAGCCGGGGGACCGGCGGCGAAACAAACAGCTTGACAATTAAATCCACTAATGATATTAGCTAACCTGACAAACGGACGGAACGGATATTAGCCAGACGAAACCGACCGCAGATGGGGTGGGCGAATGCGTTCATTGATCTCGGGTGCACTGGTAGTGCTGCTGCTCGCGGCGCCGGCGTGGGCGCTGGGGGACAGTT
>CALAOW010000081.1 GCA_937889395.1 uncultured Pseudomonadota bacterium
CTTCTCCTCCTTCGTAAAGAGAACGCCCTGCTTTTTCGTTCGGTGATGAACCGGGTACCCTAGCGGGTTAGCATAGTTTATATCTTAACTCTTTGGTCTTAAGCGATGCTAATAGCATCCGCTCACCGAACTGTCAAGCGACATGCGCTGGATCAACGTCGCGCCAGTGACAAAAAAAATGCCCTCCCGCGTTTCCGTGCTGTCGATACCAAAAACCTACCAAGAAACAGATCTTGATTAAGCTGCTGCTTTGCGAAGCTGCACCTCATAGCCAAGTTCTTTGATGCGGCGGACCAGCCGTTGGGCGGTTCGATCCTGGTCAAGGCGCGCGAGATATAGAGGTCCGAGATCGCGATAGGGCTGCTGGTTGCGAAGCAGATAGTAGGCGGCGGTGAGGATCGAAGCTGCGACCGCGAGCACCGCTTTTTTGGGGCCGCGCCGGGCCTTAAACCTCAAGAATTGCCCGTGGAGGTAGCTGTTCTTGCTGCGGGTCGCGGCCCACGCGCACTGAACCAGCACCGGCTTAAGCCAGAGGGCACCCTTGCGTAGCCGCCGCGACATGATGTTACCCGCGCTCTCGTTGAGTTGCGGACACAGTCCGCCCACGACCGCAAGTGTCCCACGGTCGGAAACCGGCTCATATCGACTCCAATCTCCGCGATGATCACGTGCGCCGCCGTGGTGCTCACCCCCGGGATGGTCAGTCGCTCGACCGCAGCGCGAAAGGGGTTTAGCGCAGCCTCGATCTGCGCCTCGAATTGGGTGACCGTTTGCTCCAGGTGCTCGATCATCTGCAGGTGCTGGTTGAGCAAGAACCGACGATGCTCGCGATCCTCCGCCATCTCGATCTCCACGATTGCGCGACAAAAGCCGGCGTGGAGCTGCAGCGGCGAGTGCACCCGCCTTCGGAGATAACGCGTTTTGCTCTGACTGGTTGGCGGATGACGCAGTCTGACGCGAACCGCTCTGCGTCAACCTGTCAACCGCCTACACCATGCGGCGGTACACGAAGACGGAATAGACTGTGACCAGCGCTATGGCGGGGATGAACCAGTAAAGGCCTACGGTGAGGCCGTAGGTTGCGGCGGCGCTGTTGTAAACCGAAAGCCCTGCGGCCGGATCGGTGCTCGACGGCAAAAGGTACGGATAGAGGCCGAACGCCGCGCTCGTCAGCATCCCGACGATGTACAGGCAGGAGGCGAGGAAGGCGCCCGTCGCGCGCCCGGCGCCGTTCAACAGCTTCATCCCGAACATCCCGGTTGCCGCAGCGAGCGGAAAGACCAATCCCCAAGGGGCGTCCGCGAAGCGGTGGCTGACGTGCGGCTGGACCACGGGAACGATGATCACCAGGAGCGCGGTGATGACCAGCACCGCCCACCACACCATCTCGGCGGCTTGGTGGGCGCGCGCCGCGACAGCACCCGCAGTCTTCATCGCGACCCACAGGGCACCATGCACGGTGAGCGCGGCGAGGCTTCCGAGTGCGACGATTATCGTGAACCAGTCGAGGATTCCGGCCGCGGGCATCAGACGCAGATTGGCCCACAGCGGCAGGAAGAAGAAGCCCGAGCGGTCAAGCGGAACGCCGCGCACGAGGTTGCCGATCGCGGCGCCGAAGAAGATCGCGAGCATCGCGCTGGCGCCGGCGAACACGACGTCCCAGAACGGTTGCCACACCAGGCTCGAGACCTTGTCGCGGAACTCGATCGCGATGCCGCGCAGGATGAGGAGCCAGAGCACGATTATGAGCGGCAGATAAAATCCCTGGAACCCCGAGGCATACACCGCGGGAAAGGCGAAAAACAGAAGGCCGCCGCCGGCCACCAGCCAGACCTCGTTGCCGTCCCATACGGGGCCGACCGAGGCCAGCACCGAGCGGCGTTCGGCGTCGGAGCGCGCGACGAAGAGATGGACGATGCCGGCGCCGAGATCGAAGCCGTCGAGCACGGCGTACCCGGCGATCATTATCGCCACCAGGCAGAACCAGAGCGTTTCCGTATGCGCCTCCTTCAATCGTCCGCAAGTGCGGACCCGATCCCGCTTTCGTTGGCCGCACCGTGCTCTTCGGCCGCCGCCTCGGGTCCCCGATCCACTTCGAGGTAGAGCAGGAACAGGAACAGCACCGCGAGCAGGCTGTACATCCCGGCAAAGCCAATCAGGGTGAACATTGCGTTGCCCGCGGAAACTTCGACCGAGCTGCCGACGGCCGTCCGCATCAGGCCGAAGACCACCCACGGTTGGCGGCCGACCTCCGCGGTTAACCATCCGGCGGTGGTCGCAATATAGGGAAACGGCGCGAGCAGCATCAGCGCCCACAGCAGCAGGGGAGTATCGTAAAGCCGCCCGCGCCAGAGCATGAAGGCCGCAAGCGCGAGCACCGCGACGAAGATTGTGCCGAGGCCCGCCATGATGTGGTAGGCGAAGTAGAGCAGCGGGATGTTGTCGGGCCAAGTATCCTGGGGAAAGGCGTCGAGGCCTTTCACCTCGGCCTTCCATCGCCGGTAGGTAAGAAAGCTCAGCATCCGCGGCAGGTAGATGGGATTGTCGAGCTTTTTCTCGCTCATGTTGGGCTGCCCTACCAGCATGAGCGGCGCGCCGCGTTCGTTGGTGAACAGTCCCTCCATCGCCGCCAGCGTGACGGGCTGGTCATAGGCGATGTTCCTGCCCTGGACGTCTCCGGTCGGGAAAATCAGGATGCAGGAGGCGAGCAGGCCGGCAGTCACCCCCATCGCGACGAACATCCGTCCGTACTCGAGGTGCTGGCGGGTAAGCAGGTAGAAGGCGCCGAGCGCCGCCATCACCACGCTGGCCGTCACCACCGAGGCGGTCATGGTGTGCATATACTGCCACCAGGCCCATTGATTCAGGAGCAACGCCGAGAAGCTCGCCAGCGCGAAGTGGCCGTCGGGCAAAAGCTGGTAGCCGACCGGATGCTGCATCCAGGCGTTGGTCGCGACGATGAAGAAGCCGGAAAGCCATGCGCCGAGGAACACCATGAAGGCGCTGAGCCAGTGCAGGCGGGGTCCAAGGCGCCTTTCCCCGAACAGGAAGGCGCCGAGAAAGCTCGATTCAAGGAAGAATGAAAACATCCCCTCCATCGCGAGCATCTGGCCGATGACGGCGCCGCTTGCGCGCGAAAAAAGCGCCCAGTTGGTCCCGAACTGAAACTCCATCGGGATCCCGGTGACCACTCCCATCACGAAATTGATCCCGAAGATACGGCCCCAGAACCGGGCGGCGCGGTTGTAGCAGTCCTGCCCCGTCCTCAGCGCTTGAGTCTTCAGGATGACCAGCAGCAGCGCCAGGCCCATCGTGAGCTGGGGAAACAGGTAGTGGAATACCGCGGTGAACGCGAAATGCAGACGATGAACCGTAAGTGCGTCCATCCGTTGTTCTTCCTCCCGGCCCATTCACTCGGGCCCGGCCAGCGGCTTGCGCCGCCCGGGGTGAAGGACTGTGCAGCGCAGAATAGTTACAATCACTATTATAGGAACGATTCAAGGACCATCGTAGGTCCGCTGCAACGTGCGGACTATTTTTGAGTAGTCTATCTGGTATCAGCGAAATACTTCCGATTGAGGCTGTTCGTGTACCCATCTTCGCTTAGTTTGAGCAGTTCTTCATCGATCGCCCTGCGAATCGGGCTGTTCAACGGCAGAGCAAATCCGTATTGCTGGGGCTCGAACACAGCACCAACCTCGTTGAGCTGCAGGTCGGGATGCTGTTTGCTGTAATATCGCAAGCTTGGCGAATCGTACACGATCGCATCAACCCGGCGCTTCGTGAGCGCCCCAACGGCGCCCTGAAGGCCGTCAAAAGTCTGCGTGTCAAACCCTGCGGATTCGCAGTAGGCCTCGCCGGTGCTGCCCGCGATGCTACCCACCTTTTTCCCCGCCAAATCCTGAAAGCTGACTACCTGACCACGGATTTTGTCGACCGTCATCACACTGGTCATACTCGATGTGAGGTAAGCGATCGCGATCACGCCGGACGCCAGAAAGATCCCTGCCAGCAAGTGGCCGATAGGTCCGGCTATCAAACGCTTGTGAGATGAACTGCCGGCCGCGGACGTCGACATGACGTGATAGAATGATTCGGCCAATCCGCTCAGCCAGTCACGGGGAAATTCGGGGTCCAGTCTGCGGTCGAAAATCGCCAGTACAAGTGTCGCTACAATCATGACGCCGAACGCGATGGCGAAGATTCGCAGGTGGCCCCATGCATATAGGCCACTGAAAAGATCAGCAAGGCCGGCTCTGCGGTTGGAGTTGACCATCACCTGAAGGCCGGATTCAAAGTAGGGCTGGGAAAAATCTATTTTCTTGAGACGACTGCTGGTGATAAAAAGATCGGTCACCCCCACCTGCGCCTGACCTTCGCTCACCATGTCGATTAGTTCCGGCAGCGTCTTGGCTTCCACGTATTCGATCTTCCAGCCTTTCGCCGCCGCAATCGTTTCCCATAGCTCGATTGCAAAGCCGCCAAAACCAGTCGAGGTTCTGGCGACGAACGGCGGGTCGACGTAAACGACCACTCTCAGCGCCGGCGCGTCCCCCGACGAGGAGGCCGCCGCCCATGCCCCGCCCCTCAGGACCACAATCAAGACAACAATAAGTGCTTTCTTCATCGCTCTATAATTTTTATTCCCGCACCATTGGTTCTCACGATGTAGCAGCGGCTTCGCCGGCATCCGCGCCGACTTGGCGTTCAGACGGATGAAGATGCTTCAGTGCCGCTGATCAGGTCGAGAATCTCCGCCGTCACCGCCTCCTGCCGGACGCGTCGCGCAAGTTTTGTAAGCTCCTGGGATTTGTTTCTAATGTTTTGATGCGCGGCTTCCATCGTGCGGAAACGAGTTGCGTTCTCGCTGAAGAAGGATTGCATTGCGGCGTTCTCCAACGCTGCGAAGAAGTACTCGCCGGCGATATCGTCGAAAAGACGGCGTGGGCTCAGGTTGATCAGAGGCGGCATTGCCAACGCGCGCCTTTCGACAACCGGCATCTCGAGCGGCAGAAGTCGATGCCGCTCGATGCGCGGGAACTGACTTCCTGCCTGCTGCGCGTGGACGACTTCAAGCCCTGCAATTCGACCATCACTGAACATACGGTAGACCTCCGTCGCAACGCGCCGAGCCGCGCCCGTGACGCCCGCGCAATGAGTTGCCATCGGCAGCACCAGATCGGGCGTTAATCCGCGTTCACGGCAAATTTGGCCCCCGCGCGATCCGACTACGATCAGCACAGACCTGGCTGCGCGATCCGCCAGGGCACTTTCCGCGACATGCAGCGGGTGTTCATTGAAGCCGCCGCACAAGCCGTGCTCAGCGCAAAATACGATCAACGCGGAGCTCGAAAGTACCGAGGTGGAGGCGACCGTATTGTCAGAGGGCGCCAACCTTGCGGCATCGGACAATGCCTCACGCACCATCTCGGAGTAACGGCGAATTGCTTCCAGCGACCGCAACGCCTGTTGCATCTGCGATGCGGCGATCGCGCGGATTGCCGAGACAATGTCCTGCAATTCATCGAGCGACGCGATGCGGGTTGCGATTTCCCTTTCCTGCGCCATCCTCTATTGGCCTGACGCAGTCGCGTGGACAGTCAGTCGTTCGACGAACTCTGTAATGGCCGCCACCAGCGCCGCGCGCCCATCGGTGTCGAGGTTGCCGGTTGCGTTGAGTCGGCGATCAAATTCGCCGCCTTGTGCATTGAGCCACTCGCCGATCGCCGTGCGCAACTCGGCGAGCTTGTCGACGGGAAGCCGGTCGATCAGCTTTTCGTCAATCGCCACCAGCAAAGCCACCTGATGGGCTAATGAGAGCGGCACGTATTGCGGCTGCGTCAGAACGGCCCGAATTCTTCGACCGTGCTCGATTGTATTGTGCGTACGCTCGTCCACCATGCCTCCGAACCGGGTGAAAATCTCAAGTTCGAGGAATTGCGCGTACTCGAGCCTCAGGGTCTCAGCGAGCTTGCGCATGGCAGGCGATTGCGTCTTGCCGCCGACGCGGGACACGCTCTTGCCGACATTGACAGCAGGCTTTTGTCCTTCGTGGAACAGGCGCGGATCGAGAACGATCTGCCCGTCGGTGATCGAGATGAGATTCGTCGGTATGTATGCGGAGAGATTGCCTTCCTCGGTCGCCGCGATGGGCAGCGCGGTGAGAGATCCTCCTCCGCGCTCGTGACTTAGCTTTGCCGCGCGCTCCAGAAGCCGGGAATGGATGTAAAAGATATCTCCAGGATAAGCCTCACGTGCCGGCGGATTGCGCAGCAGGAGCGATAACTGCCGGTAGATCACTGCGTGCTTGCTGAGGTCGTCGATAATCAGCAGCGCGTCGCCGCCTCTTTCCGAGAAATACTCTGCCATTGTGCACGCTGCATATGGCGCTAGCCACTGGACGCCGGGAGGGTCGTCGGCTGGTGCGAAGACAAAGATGCAACGCTGCGGAGCGCCGTAGCGTTGCACCGCATCGATCACCTGGTTGACAGACGAAGTCTTCTGTCCCACCGCGCAGTAGATACAGATAACGCCGGTATCGCGCTGATTGATGATTGTGTCGATCGCGATGGCGGTTTTCCCGGTTTCGCGATCGCCGATGATCAGTTCGCGCTGCCCGCGGCCCAGCGGCAACATCGCGTCGATCACCAGCAGGCCGGTGTTAAGCGCAGTGTCAACGAAGTCGCGATCGATGATAGCAGGCGCTGGTCTCTCCACGGGCTCGACGCTCGCCGCATCGATTTGTGGTCCCCCGTCAAGGGGAATTCCGAGCGCGCTTACGGTACGCCCCAGGAGCTTCTCTCCAACCGGCACGCTCGCCACCGCTCCGGTCCCGCGTACCAGATTGCCGGCTCCGACTCCGCTCGGCGTCCCAAGCATCGCGCATCCGATCAAGTCAGGATCGAGCGTAAGCACAATGCCCGCGACCGGCTCGCCTCCGTTGGAGCGCTCGAAGAGCAGCAGTTCACCCAGTCGTGCCTCCGGCAGTCCGCGGACACTGGCGACATCGTCGCCGACTCGCTCTACCCGCCCAATCATGTCCAGCCGAGGCTCGACCTTGAGCTCGCTCAGCGCGCGGCGCGCACTCAACAGGCGAGCTGTTACCGATTCAGCGAGGCTGTTCATTCGCGTGGAGCTCTTTCAGTGCGGCTGACAGGCTATCGCGCCAGTTGAAACGCAGGATCGCGTTCGGGAATGTGATTTCGACACCGGCGATAAGGGTCGGGTCGGCGCTGAACTTGAGGCTAAAGTCTGCGCCGAGCCGCTTGGCAAGTTGCTCATGCCACTGCGATTGATCCTGAACGCCGAGCGGATGGGCGGTTGCTACCAACAGGGCGCCCGCACTCGATTGCGAGAGCAGCGTGGCGCGCTCTTGCGCCGTCAGCCGATCGAGATAATCGATCACTCGTCCAAGAAACGGCTGCTCCATTGATGGGACGGCCAGTTCGCGCAAGAGCCGCTCGGCAAGGTTCGCCGCCAACGCGATGGTCCGTTCGAGCAGCTCGTTGCCGGCGGCGATGCGCTCCTCATCGAGCCGTTTCACGGCCTGGCCCCTGATCTTTTCCGTTTCGCTGCGGGTCTCCTCGACTATCCTTTGGCGTTCGGTTGATAGTTGTGCCCGCGCCTCGTCGAGCATCGTTTGACGCTCGGCCACGATCTGGGATCTGTTTGCCTCGAGCTCTCGCTTCAGCCGTTCGGCATCTTCCTTTTCCGCCGACGCTTCGGCCAAAGCACGCGAAATTTCCTCCTTGCGCCGGGCAACTATCGCCTTGACCGGCTTGAACAGGAAGTGCTGGAGCAGCCAGACCAGAATCAGGAAGTTGGCCGCTTGCAGCGCGAACGTCCACCAACTGAAATTCATCGCACCGCAAACGGGTTTGCGAACAAAAGCAGCAGCGCAACCACGAGGCAGTAGATCGCCATCGTTTCGATCATCGCCAAGCCGACGAACAAGGTGCGCGCCAACGAGCCTGCGGCCTCGGGCTGACGCGCGATACCTTCGATCGCGGCCACGATTGCGCGGCCTTCGGAAAGCGCCGGCGTGATCGAGCCGACCGTAACGGCAATCACCGCGCCAATTATGCTCAGCATCTGAACCGTCATCATTCAACCTCCGTCACTTCGCAATTACGCCGATGCCGCCGCCGATATAGACGGCAGCCAGAACACTGAAGATATATGCCTGCACCAGCCCGACCAGCATCGCCAGCGCCATAAATGGGATCGGCACCAGCAGCCCCGCCAGCGTCACAACGATTGCGATCACAAGTTCGCCGCTCATGATGTTGCCGAACAGACGTACCGCCAGGGAAAAGGACCGGGTAATCTCGGACAGGACGTTGAGCGGCAGCAAAGCCGGATTCGGCTTGAGGTAGCCCCTCAGATACGGAACGAGGCCCTGGAACCGCACACCGTAAAAATGCACCGACAGGAAAACGACCGAGGCAAGCGCTGCCGGGGTCTCTATCGACGCGGTCGGCGCCTTGAGCCCGGGGACGATCCCGGACAGATTCGCGACCACCAGGAAGATGAAGAGAGTTCCCAGCAACGGCAGGAACGGGGCTGCGTCGCGACCTAGTAACGCCGCAATCTGTTCATCGATTCCCGACACGACTGTTTCGATCACCGTCTGCCAGCCACCCGCTTCGACCCGAAGGGCGCGCGTCGCAACCCAGCATCCGAGCGTCAGCACGGCCATCAATCCCCACGTCGTCACAACCGCGCTGGTGATCGGGACGAAACCGGCATGGAAGACTACGGCGGTCTCCAGTGGCGATTGGTTCATGACTTCTCACCAAGCGCGAGTACCTGCCGATTGACTGCGATCTTCCGCGTCAGCTCAAAGCCGGCCACGCTCGACAGTAACGAGGACGCGCTTTGGCGGGCGCAGAGAGTGAAGACCGCGCCGATCAGGAGCAGCCGCGCCAGATGCAGGAGCGGCGCACTCCATGCGGGCCCGGAGCCCGCATAAAGGCGCACGTTCAAACCGAGCGCAGAAAAGTAAGCGGCCCCGAGCAAAGCGCCCAACGCACAGTACGGCAGAACTCGCAGAAAAATCAGATCAATCATTCGCTATTCATCGCCTTCCAGACTGCCCAGAACCCCAGCGCGGCTCCTGCGAAGACCAAGGCTGCGCTCCACATCACTCCGGTGTTGAAAGTCCGGTCAAGCCACCGGCCGGCAAAAGCGCCCAGCAGAATCGGTACGACCATGGTCCAGCCGAACCGGCCCATCATCGCAAGCGCCCGCCCGAGCGGCCATTCGCCGGTCCGCAACCAGTGCTCGCGTCTGCGCTGCGCGCGCTCGACGGCTTCTTCCAACTGCTGCTCCTCGCGCTTGCGCTTGCGATCGTCGGGTTCTTTTCCGTTCACCACGCGAGAGTCCAGCGGTTACTCTTGCGGCTTCGTCTTGACCGGGCGGTCCAAGGGCCGCAGATAGCGATAGATCTGACGAATCGCCGCGTGTTCCAGCCTCAGCGCCCCGGACCTGGCAGACTGCTCCGCCTCCACGTTCTTCACCATCGCCGAAAGGACCTGACTGTGCAGATGCAGCAGGTCGTCGTTGACAACTGCCTCGCGCGTCGCGATCTCGACAACTTTCCCCTCTCGAACGCGAAGCACGCCGCCGCGAACCGCAACATAATGCTCGACGTTCCGGTCGTCACGCCATCTCACAACGCAGATCGCGAGCGTGGTCAGTAAGTCCGCGTGGCGAGGCTCGATTCCGAACGCACCGCTGGAGTCCTCGGCGCGAACATAGCGCACCGGCTCTTCATCGACCGCGATCTCGGTGGGCGTGGTGACTACCAGCTTCATTGGCATCGGCTCATGGCTGCGCCTTGCCCATAGCGAGCTCCTTCTGACGCGCGTCCTCGAAAGTGCCAACCATGTAGAATGAGCCTTCCGCCCATTCGTCGCCTTCACCCGACAATATCGCGCCGCAGCCCTTGATCGTGTCCTCGATAGCGATTGACTTCCCCGCGATTCCGGTGAATTGCTCGGTGGCCATGAAGGGCTGCGTGAGGAACCGCTCCAGCCGCCTCGCGCGTGCCACGATTCTGCGGTCTTCCGCGCTCAACTCTTCGACGCCGAGGAGCGCGATGATTTCCTGGAGTTCCTTGTAGCGTGCAATCGTTCGACGCACCTCCTCAGCGACTGAGTAATGCTCCGCGCCCACAACCAGTGGGTCGAGCAGCACCGAGGTCGAAGCCAAGGGGTCGATCGCCGGGTAAAGTCCTTCCGCAGCCATATCGCGCGACAGCACGACCGAAGAGTCCAAGTGACGAAAGGTTTCGACCACGGCCGGATCGGTAAAATCATCGGCGGATACGTAAACCGCCTGCACGGCCGTCACCGACGCACCCGCGACGGATGCGATTCGCTCCTCCAGCTCAGCGATTTCGGTCGCAAGCGTAGGCTGATACCCGACCCTCGAAGGAAGCCGGCCGAGCATGCCGGACACTTCCGATCCCGCCTGTACGAAGCGAAACACATTGTCCATCAGGAGCAGAACGTCGCGGCGCATTACGTCGCGGAAATACTCGGCGACGGTCAATGCCGTCATGCCCACGCGCCAGCGTGCGCCGGGCGGCTCATTCATCTGACCAAAGATCAGGGCGGTTCGGTTGAGGACTCCCGATTTGCGCAGCTCGGCGAGTAGTTCGTGGCCTTCGCGTGAACGCTCGCCGATTCCCGCAAACACTGAAATGCCGGAGTACTCTTCGACCGTGCTGCGGATAAGTTCCATGATCAGCACGGTCTTGCCAACGCCCGCGCCGCCGAACATCCCGGCTTTGCCTCCCCTGGCCAGAGGAGCGAGAAGGTCAACGACCTTAATGCCGGTGCGGAAGACTGCGCGCTTGTGATCTTGACGGTTTATAGACGGCGACTCTCTATGAATCGGCCAGCGCTTAACGTCGGACTCGAAGGCTCCAAGATTATCGATGGGAAATCCAATCACGTTGATCAGGCGGCCGAGCACCTTTTCCCCGACCGGCACTTGAATCGGAGCGCCTGTCTGCCGGACCACCGCGCCGCGGCGCAGACCCGCCGTGTTTTGCATCGCGACGCCGCGAACCGTGCGTCGGTCGAGGTGCTCCTGCACCTCGACCACAAGTCGAGCATCAGGATCGGACTCGACGATGAGCGCATCGTTTATCGGCGGCAGTCCCTCCGCTGGAAACTCAACATCAACCACCGAACCGCGAATTCGAGTAACGGCTCCTCGCGATTCCTTCGCAGCCGCCATTGAATCTTGAAGAAGGTTTCCCATTACCGCTGATCCGAACGAACCCGGGACAAGGATACAATTCGATAGCTATTACCGCATCTGCTGATATTCCGGTTGCGATGGAATTTTCAGGAGGGACCGGGTCGCTTGCCTCCGGCGATCGCGACGGTGCTCGCCTGCGGACCTTTTTCACCCTCCTCCTCGACAAAGCGCACCGCGGTTCCGGGCGCCAGATCGTCGAAATGCTCGTCGAGGACGCTGTGGCGATGGAAATAGATCTCGCGGTTGTCCGGCGTTTCGAGGAAGCCGTAGCCCTCTTTCGCGAAAATGCGGGCAACGCGGCCAACCGACGGTAGCTCGTGTACTTTGACGTCGCGCCTGAGCTCGCGAAGATGATCCTCGAGGCGACGCCGGGCGGCATCGAATGCATCTCTGATCGCGACCGCCAAATCATCGCCCGACTGCCGGTTGACGGAGAGCTCCGCACGCGGCACGCGGAGATCGATCCGAACGTTGAACGGGCCTCCTTTGCGGTGGTGATGAACCGGCGCCTCGACCACGACGTGGCATCCGGTGAGCCGCGGGAAGTAGAGCTGAAGGTCGTCGGCGCGTTCGCGGATCTGCGCCTCCATGGCTGGGGTTAATTGAAAATCACGTGAGGTAATTTGAACGGGGCGCTGCATTTGAATTCACCATCCTGGGCGTCGAGTTTTGAGACACAGTCCGCTGAAGTTGCATCGGATGCGCCAATTTAAAGCGGTTCCTCCCGTCTTCCCTTTCTCTCTACCTGGTGCGCGAATGCAGGTAACGGGCGCTCGACGATCTTGCCGAAACCGACCAGCGCAACCTGCGGCGGATAGATGACTCCGAACACGCTCCGCCCATCCGCGCTTCGTCTTTTCGATAGTCCTGGAAATCATTAACGATTGACTCTCTTGGGAGATCTGATGGAGGACCGATATGCCAATCGACCTGCGATTCGATCCAAACGAGATCCCTCTGCTCACCGATCTCTACGAGCTTACCATGGCGGCAAGCTATTTTGCTCTGGGATTCAATCGACCGGCATGTTTCGGCATGAGCGTCCGCCGCCTGCGTCCGTTAAGCTTTGTTTCCATCGGGATCGTTGCTGTATCCAGCGGCATCACCTATGCCAAACTTCAGCACTCGACGTGAAGTCTCCGGCGCTGCTCGCCAGATTGGCACGGCTGATGCTGATAGCAAATGAATAATTTAGATTTGCGGATGAACTGACATGAATCTCATTGTTGTAGCCGGCTCCGGAAACCCGTCGCTTGCCGACTCTATTGCCGAAAGGCTCGGAACCCGGGTCTGCCGCTCGGTTCTGAACCGTTTCCCCGACACCGAGTTGCACGCAGAGATAGAAGAAAGCGTGCGCGGCTGCGACGTCTACGTGGTTCAACCGACCGGTCCTCCCGTGGACCGTAACTTGATGGAATTGTTCTTCCTCGCTGACGCCTGCCGGCGGGCAGGTGCATCCCGTCTCACTGCCATAGTTCCGTACTTCGGATATGCGCGTCAGGATCGCCGGGCAAACGGGCGGGAGGCGGTTGGCGGGCGCCTGATCGCGGACCTGGTGGTGGGTGCAGGCTTCGGGCGAATTGTAGCCCTCGATCTTCATACCGTTTCGCTCGAGGGATTCTTCAGCGTCCCGCTCGAGCACCTGAGCGCGGTATCGCTCTTTGCAAATGCGATCGAGGAATTGGTCACTGACAAGAGTGTGATCGTCGCGCCGGACCTGGGCGCCGTCAAGCTCGCCGAACGCTACGGGGACCTGCTGGGGCGGCCTATCGCGATCGCCCACAAGACCCGCCTCAGCGGCGAAGAAGTAAGAGTGCGTGGAATAGTTGGCGAGGTCGCCGGACGTGCGCCGATCATCGTGGACGACATGATATCAACCGGCGGCACCATCGAGGCTGCCGCGGCCGCCATGATCGCCGCCGGTTGCATTCCCGAGATCACGGTCGTTGCCAGCCATGCCTTGCTGGTGGGCCCCGCGATCCGCCGGCTTTCAGCTTTGCCGCTGAAACGAATCGTGGTGACCGACAGTCTGCCAACTCCGGAGCACGGTTCGCTAACGCTGCAGGTGGTGAGCCTGGCGCCCATGCTCGCCGAGACAGTGAGTCGCCTGAACGTTGGCGAGTCGATGACCGAACTTCTGAGCCACCGATGATCGCGAACAAATCATGAACGGATGATTTGTCTGAGACAGAAGTATGGATCTGATCAAACTCAGCGACCATCTGTGGGAAATTCCGAAAACAGGCGCAATGCGGGTACCCGGACGAGTCTATGCCAGCGCGAAGATGATCGAGGGAATGCGCGAAGACCCGGCCCTCACGCAGGTTGCCAACGTTGCCTGTCTGCCGGGGATCGTCGGCTACTCGCTGGCGATGCCCGACATCCATTGGGGCTACGGCTTCCCCATTGGCGGCGTGGCGGCTGTCGATGCCCGCGGAGGTGTCATATCTCCGGGAGGAGTCGGCTACGACATCAATTGTGGCGTGCGCCTGGCGCGCACCCGCCTCGATTTCAACTTCGTCGAACCGCGAATAGATCAGCTGGCCGACGCGCTCTTCGCCAGGATTCCGGCCGGAGTCGGCTCTTGGGGTGCGATACCGGGACTGTCGATTGAGCAACTCAAGGAAGTGGTCAGCGAAGGTGCGAAGTGGGCGCTGCGCAATGGATACGCTACCGAGCGCGACCTCGAACATACCGAAGAAGGCGGAATGCTCGCGGGCGCCGACCCCGACCGCATAAGCGAGCGCGCTTACAAGCGCGGTGCGAAGCAACTGGGCACGCTCGGTTCGGGCAATCACTTTCTCGAAATCAGCCGGATCGACGAGATCTATGACTCGAAGCTTGCCGATGCGTTGGGACTCGAACTCGGTCAGGTCACGGTTATGATCCATTCGGGCTCGCGCGGCCTGGGCCACCAAACCTGCGATGACTATCTCAAACTTATCGGTGGCGCGATGGCCCGTTACGGAATCAACCTGCCCGATCGCCAGCTCGCCGCCGTTCCAATCAGCTCGCCGGAAGGGCAAGCCTATCTCGGCGCCATGGCCGCCGCCGCGAACTTTGCCTGGTGCAATCGGCAGGTAATGATGCACCTCGCCGAGCAGGCTTTCCTGGAAGCGCTCTCGATCGCGCCCAGAGAACTGGGCTTCGAGCTGGTGTACGACGTCTGCCACAATATCGCTAAATTCGAAGAGCACATTGTGGATGGCCGGATGCGACTCGTCTGCGTGCATCGCAAGGGCGCCACCCGCGCCTTCGGCCCCGGCCATCCCGCGTTGCCTGCGGCGCTGCGTCCGTTGGGACAGCCCGTGCTGGTGCCTGGAGATATGGGCCGCTATTCGTTCGTGCTGGTGGGCCTTGAAACTGCCATGCGCGAGACCTTCGGCTCATCGTGCCACGGCGCGGGGCGGTTGATGAGCAGAATGAAAGCAAAGAGAGAGGCCGGCGGGCGCGACCTGCACGCCGAATTAAAGGCGCTGGGTGTTACCGTCCGAGCCCACAGCCGCGCCGGCATTGCCGAGGAGATGCCGCACGCCTACAAGGACGTCGCCGAGGTGGTTGAGGTCATGGAAGCCGCACGCATAACTCGGCGGGTCGCCAGACTCAAGCCGTTTGCCGTCATCAAGGGCTGATGCCGACGAAACCGACTGCGCCACAGACCGAGGACGCCGCTCTATTTCGCGAGTTCGAGCACACCGGCGACCTCGGTATCGAGTTGGATGCTCCCACTCGCGGCGAGTTGTTCCGCCGCGCCGCCATTGCCCTGGCTGCGCTGTTGGTCGAGACGGCAGGCGTCGCGGAGATCGAGCAGCGTGAGATCGCAGTTGAGGCCGAAGCCGATCTCGATCTTATGCATGACCTGCTCACGGAACTGCTTGCTCTTTTCACGGTGGAGGGGTTCATCTGGCGCGGCGCTTGGGTCAAGGAGGCCGGCCGATCAATCCGCGTGACGCTTCGAGGCGAACCTTTCGACCCGGCCCGCCATGCGTTTCGCGGTGAAATCAAAGCTGTCACCTACCATCAACTGATGGTTGAAGGCTCACCCGGCGGATGGCGTTCACGCATAATTTTCGATGTCTGAAACGGGACAGGAGCATTCAGCACGGTTGTGAAACTATCGTCCGTCTTGAGTTCCGGAAGCGACCAGATAGACCGAACCATCGGGGATGCGATACACGTGGGTATAGGGAGGCCATCCTTCGATGCTTTCGATTAATTGGGGCTCTCCTTCGACCGCGTCCAGGATTTCCTCCCAATCTTCAACTTCAGCCTCCGCATTTCTGTGGTAGCGGCCATCTCGCTGATACACCATGAGACATCGGATCATCGATTGCACCTCTCTTGATCATCGCCGTGGCTCGAATCCGCCCGGCAACCGCGCCGCTTAGCCGTTAAAACGCGTTCTTTTGGCGAACCAGTCAGCGCTTCGGCGCAATCAGAATTTCCACTGCCGATTCTCCGCCAGACTCACCATGAATCGCGCATACTTCGGCGGTATCCGGCCCCCCTTGGTCCACTGCGCGGGAAGCGATACTTCGTCGAGCACCGCGATATCGACCTTGGTGCCGTCCTCACGCGTGAAGCTCCGCGTGCCGGAGTACTGCACTATCGTCGGCAGAATCATACCGAACCCTTTGTAGCTAGTCTTGGTGGTGACGAGCACGGCATCGGGTTTCTGAAGTTTGCTGCCGGCCCGAATCAGCAACTCCTTGTCGGCGAGTTTGCGAACGATCCATGACTCGCTGATTACGTAGTAGTCGCCTTTCGCCGGCTGATATTCAGGCGGCACCATTTGTCCCGTTCCAAACCAGAAGGGAAGCTTGACGGAGCGATCCGCGCTCCAATCCGGCGCCCTCACGTCGGCGATCTGATTGTCATCGCCGAGAATGAAACTATGCCCGCGAAATGCGGACTCTACCTGCTGCGCGCTGGCGTAATTCGTTTTTGTTACTGGTTGAGCCCTGGCTGATGCGGCAGCAAAGCCGGCTGTCAGCAGCACGATTGCGAGCCAAAGATTTTTTCGATGAAGCATGACTTCCTCTCCTGCGGGCGCACTCGCTTAGTGCTGCGCCTGGGCGGATGGTTGCTCTGGCCGTGCGAGTTCCAGCAGGCGGATAACTTCGCCGTCCGCCAACTGATGGAAATCCCTGTAGAATTCGCCGATTCCAAAGAATGTCGCCGGCGTACTCAAGCATACGATTTCGTCCACTTCGCCGCGCAGCGACGCGATGGTATTGGCGGGTCCGACCGGAACCGCGAGGATGACTTTCCTGGGCGCCTGTTGCCGGACTCCGCGCAGCGCAGCGCGTATCGATCCGCCGGTCGCGATTCCATCGTCAACGACGATCACGGTGCGATTCTTCAGTTCGATGCGCGCACGTCCAGCACGGTACAGGATATTTCTCCGCTCGATTTCCTTCAGTTGGTTGCGAATCTCGCGTTCAAGATAGGCGCGCGAAACTCGCAGCGCGGCGGTTATTTCGCGATTGAGAACCGTCTGGGGATGTTCGCCGTCCACCACCGCGCCGACGCCCAACTCCGGCTGCCCGGGCGCACCGAGCTTGCGAACGATTATTACGTCGAGCGGTGCGTCGAGCGCGCGCGCGACTTCGAAGGCGACCGGTACGCCGCCGCGCGGCACACCCAAAACAACCGGCTGCCGATCCTTGTATTTCAGCAGGTGCGCGGCGAGTTTGCGGCCGGCCTCGACGCGGTCAGCGAACACGATGCCCTCATCGTCGCTGGGACAATCAGACGGCGCCTCCTGCTCCGCCGCGTCAGCTGTCAGATATTTCGCAAACCAATCGCGCGCCAACCTCACAACCTCCTCGAGAGTTCCCGGCTCTTCGAACAGATGAGTCGCGCCTGGAACAATCTTCATCGCCTTCTCGCATCTGAGTTGTTCGAACGCCTCCTGGTTCATTTCGATAACTGCGCTATCGTCGCCGCCAACGATGAGAAGAGTGGGGGCCTTCACCCGATGAAGGCATTTCATCGCCAGGTCCGGGCGGCCTCCTCGCGAAACGACCGCCCTGATCGACCGATCGCGTGCTGCGGCGACCAGCGCGGCGGCGGCGCCGGTGCTCGCGCCGAAATATCCGATCGGATATTTCGCGAATTTCGCTTGCGAGCGGAGCCATCTGGTCGCGTCGACGAGCCGATGGCCGAGAAAATCGATATCGAAAACATTCTCGCGATCTACCGCCTCATCCTCAGTGAGAAGATCGAAGAGCAGAGTGCCGATGCCCGCTTTCTGCAGCGCGTTGGCGACATAAGTATTGCGCGGGCTCAGCCTGCTGCTGCCGCTCCCATGCGCGAAGAGCACGATGCCTTTAGCGCCTCGGGGTACAGTCAGCGTGCCTTCGAGCAGGATCGAATCGGAGGGAATCCTTGCGTGCTCATCTGGATGTTGTCGCTCCATGGTTGTCTTCCTGTATGCGGCTACTCTTGAGCGGCGCGCAGATGGTTGATGACGCCATCGACGCCGAAGATGTACCAGGCGTCCGCTTCGGCCATCTCCGCCTGGCGGCGGTTGGGCGCCGCGCCCTCGAGAGTCACCACTGAGTTGCGCGTGCTGACCTTGATCGAGTCGGCGCTGACGAGGCGATCCTTTTCCAAAGCTATCGTGACGGCGGCGGTGATCTCGTCGTCGTTGTCGTCCTCGAAGGGCTTAACCTCGATCCCGTTTACAACGTCGCGAGTGCCCGGGACCCACCATGCGAGCAGTCCCGCGACACGCTTGTGCGACAGGCTTTCGACCTGGCCATTGAGCGTCACGACTCCGTCCGCGACTGCGATCTCGAGATAGTTGCCTCGGTCAGCGGCGGCCTCGGCGGCGGCGCTCATGCGGCGCTCTTCGGCAGTTTGAATCCTGCAGTGAATGAAAGCTCCTTCCTGCAACATCGCAGCGCGCAGGTGATCCCGAATCGCGCCATCACCCATCGGTTGCGCCGGAGCGACGCGGAGCCTGTCGACGATTCCTCTCGAGCCACGAATCGAAGCCGCCAGTTCCAGCGCGATCTTCTTGGCGGCAAGACTTTCGGTTTCGCCTTGAAGGACAAGGCTTCCGTCGGGTTGGTATTCGATAACAATCGGGTGCCGACGAAGGTCGACGCGCGGATCGCGTTCCAGAGCCGCATGAACCTCGCGTACGATTTCCGCTGATTCAAGCATTGAAATGCGCCTAGACCCCGGATGGATTGACCGTCTGATGCTGGCGCTGCGCTTGCGCCCACAGCTTCTTCAGATCCTTGGGAAGCTGGCTCATCACGTCCCACGCCTCGCCTTCCTGGCCTGTCGGGCTGCTGAGCAACCTCTGCAATCCCGCGAAAACGGCCGATACCGCACGTTCCGCTTCCTCATCATCGGTGAGTCCGGCCATCCGGCGCACTTCCCATATAAACTGGTCCCCGCTGACGCGACGGACCTTGCGATCGGGGTGCTCCAGAGACATCCACATCATCTTGAGGCGCTTGGGGAGTTGCGCGGCGACATGCAGCGCTTCATTCGGCGTGATCCGATCGCGCAGTTCCTGGAAGACCGCGAAGGTCAGCCCCTCCGCGCGACGCAGGTCACATCCGATGCGCCCCATCACATCTTTGAAGAATGCCTGATCTTGCATGATCAATATCTCCCTTGAGTGTTTTTGTAATTCGGTAGAATACGACAGGTTTCCTCGATGAATTATACCACCGGTGTCCGATTCGGGGGTGGCCGCAGTATCGCTTTTGGGACAACTGCCGCGGCAATTGTGCCGCGGGTGACATTAGAAAACGATCGTTCGGAAACCTCGCTTGGATAAGGGAGTATAATGCGTTGAGGGATGGCTGTTGGTTGCTAAACCCAGTGACGACACATCCATTCCCGTCACACAAATCCCGTCACACACTCTAGTCAAAACGGAGGACAGAAAAATGGGAGCACTTTTACCATGGCGGCCCTTTCGGGAGCTCGAACGGATGGCGCGACGCTGGGAATCGCCGTCCCCGCGCCTTTTCGAGGACTTCGAGGATAACTACGACGAGCTGTTCACGCCGGCGGTCGAGAGCTACGTGAAGGATGGCAATCTGGTCGTGCGCGCAGACGTGCCGGGCCTTGAGCTCAAAGACCTCGAGGTCACCATTCTCGGCAACGTCCTCAGCGTCAAAGGCGAACGCAAGAGCGAGCAAGAAGTGAAGAAAGAGGACTACTTGCACCGCGAGGTCTCTTACGGGGCCTTTGAGCGGCGGATGAGTCTGCCGGAAGGAGCAGCCACCGACAAGATCAAAGCCAGCTTCAAGAACGGGGTGATCGAGATTACTGTTCCGCTGGCGAAGGAGACGGTGGCCAAAAAGGTGCCGATCAAGGCCGAAACGGAAGAGAAGGTCGAGATTTCCAAGAAGTAGCGGCCGGCGGCGAGCCTGGCGATTCTCAATCGCCGGGCTCTGTGGCCTCATGACGGAGGCGGAAATAATGAAAGCGAAGGATTTAATGACTACGGACGTCAAGTGCTGCGCAGAGTACAACACCCTCAACACAGCCGCGCAGATGATGTGGGAACACGACATCGGATGCGTTCCAGTAGTGGACAAGGAAGGTCGCGCCATCGGGGTGCTGACCGATCGCGACATTTGCATGGGCGCGTATATCCAGGGAGTACCACTGACCGGCGCGCTGGTCACCAGCGCGATGTCGAAAGAGGTTTTTTCCTGCGCGCCCCAGGACGATGTTGCGGCGGCAGAAAAGTTGATGAAGCAAAATCAAGTCCACCGCTTGCTAGTGCTCGATGCCGGGGGACACCCGGTTGGCATGATTTCGCTCAACGATATCGCACATGAAGGCGCGCGCGAGGCGGAGATGAGAACGGCGCGGCAAGTCAGCGACGCCGAAATCACAGGCCTGCTGGCATCGGTCTGCGCTCCGCGCCACCGCATCATTGCGGCACAGGCCGCGTAATTACCGCGGCCCATTGGTTGAGCTGCGAGGACGGCAAATGGCGTACAAGGAACTGCATTTCCAGTCGGAGGCTCGGGAAAGGCTCCTTCGCGGCGCGAAGGCGCTGACAGACGCCGTCAGGATCACGCTCGGTCCCAAGTCCAAATGCGTCCTGATCCAGAAGAGCTTCGGCGTGCCGGTGGTCTGCAACGACGGCGTCACGATCGCCAGGGAAATCGAGCTCAAGGATGCTTGTGAGAATCTCGGCGCTCAAATGATCCGACAAGCCGCTGAGCGCACCGGCGATGCGGTTGGTGATGGCACCAGCACCGCCACGATTCTCGCTTATGCGATTTTTGCCGAGGGCGTTCGCAACGTGGCTGCCGGCGCCAGCGCAATCGATTTGAAGCGCGGTATCGACCGCGGAATCAAGATCGCCGTCGAGTCTTTGCGAGGCTTGTCGAGGGCCGTACAGAGCCGTCGGGAGAAGGCTCAGATAGCGGCCATTTCCGCGCACAATGATTTAACGATCGGCGAACTGGTCGCGGATGCGTTCGAAAAGGTAGGCGCGGAAGGCGTCGTCTCGCTCGAAGAATCCAAGACCACCGAAACACAGCTCGAGATCGTCGAGGGCCTTGCCTTCGACCGCGGTTATTTATCGCCTTATTTCGTCACCGATCCCGAAAAGATGGAGGCGGTACTGGAAGACGCGGTGATCCTCATCACCGACAAGAAGATCAGCGTGATGAAGGATCTCGTTCCGCTGCTGGAACAGATCGTTCGTGCCGGACAGGCCTTGATGATTATCGCTGACGACCTCGATGGCGAGGCGTTGGCCACGCTGGTGGTAAACAAGCTCCGCGGCGCCCTTAAGTGTGTCGCGGTCAAGGCGCCGGGGTTTGGGGACCGCCGCAAGGAGATGCTCGAAGACATCGCGATTCTGACCGGCGGACGCGTGATCTCTGAGGATGTCGGGATAAAGCTTGAGAAGGTGGAGATGACGGAACTCGGGCGCGCGCAGAGGGTGGTCGCCGATCGCGACAACACCAAGATCATCGGCGGTCTCGGCGCCAAGGAATTGATCGAGGCACGAAAGAAGCAGCTTCGCCAGCAGATCGACAAGACCACCAGCGATTACGATCGCGACAAACTGAAAGAGCGGCTCGGGAAGCTGGCCGGCGGGGTCGCGGTCATCCGGGTTGGCGCGCCCTCCGAATCCGAGATGAAGAGCCGCAAGGAGGCGCTGGACGACGCTATCAGCTCTACCCGCGCCGCCATCGCCGAAGGGATCGTTCCCGGCGGCGGGCTCGCCCTGCTCAGAGCAATCGATGCGGTCGAGCGCGAGGAGAACAAGTGCGCAGGCGACGAACGCACCGGCTTGCAAATCCTCAAGCATGCCCTGAGGGAGCCCGCGCGTCAGCTCGCCGAGAATTCAGGCGAAGACGGCGGCGTAGTTATCCACGAGATGCGCGCCCACCAGGGAAACTGGGGTTACGACGCCGCCGAGAGAAGGTACGTCGATCTGGTCGAAGCCGGCATCATCGATCCCACCAAGGTGGTTCGGCTCGCGCTCGAGAATGCAGCGTCGGCCGCGACGCTTCTGTTGCTCAGCGAAGCGACCCTGACGGAAGTGCGAGAAGAAAAAGAGCAGCACGCTCCGGCGCTTCCGGAGTGAGAGAAAGCCGGCATCGGAGAGTGAGAATATGAGTGGCGAATTAAAGACCGACCGGACGGAGGGTCGCGAGATGCTTCGGGAATTGCTGACCCGGCTCCGGAAGGAAGCCCAGCAGAGAATAAAAGACCTCCGAAAAGATCAGGAGCAAGAGTCCGACTCGGGGCCGGCCGACGAGATGGATTCGGCGAGCACGACCGAGGAGATCGAAACTCACGCCGGACTGATCGCGCGCGCGGAAGAGAAACTCAGGTACCTCGATGAGGCGTTTGCACGGCTTGACGCGGGCAAGTACGGCCGATGCCTCAAATGCGGCGGTGCAATTCCGATCGAGCGTCTGATGGCGATTCCCTTCGCCTCGTACTGCGTCAACTGCCAGCAAGAGCTCTATCGCGCCAGAGGAGGCTGGGGTGAAGGAACCACCATTGCGCCGTTCGATCACCAATGGACCCTGCCTGAGGAAATGGAGGCCCCGACGGAACGCGAATATCAGAGCACCGATCCCGAGGAACAGTTGACGATCTATTCTCGTCAACCACTCGCATCGGGGGAGCCTGGGAAACCAGCGCAGCGCCAGCCGTCGCGCAATAAGCGGACGCCTCGGCGCAAGAGATAAGCACTTTCCCTGGGCTAATAGCCCTAACGAAACCCACAGAGGTAAGTACCCGCGCCGATGCCGAAAGTCCCTCGCGCGGGAAGTTCATTCGCCCATCCTCGGATAAACACGCGCCGCGATCGCAACCAGGCCGGTAAAGGTCGTAATCAGAACCAGAAAATCGAGCCCGATCCCAATGGTGCTGACGCCGTTGCGCAGCATGAAGGCGCGGAGTCCGTCAACCTCGTAGGTCAAAGGATTGAGGCGGGAGATAGCCTGCAGCCACAACGGCATCAAGCGTATCGGATAGATCGCGTTGCTGGCGAAGAAGATCGGCATCGTCAGCATCTGGCCGATACCCATGAAACGCTCACGGGTTTTCACCAGGCAGGCGACGATGAGTGACAAGGTACAGAAGAGCGCTGAGCCAAGTGCGATGAAGGCGATCACGCCGAGCACATGGCGTGGTTCCAGGCTGACCTGGATGCCGAGTACAAAGGCGAGCCCATAAACCACAACCGCCTGTGACAGACCTCGCGCTCCCGATGAGAGCGCCTTGCCCAGAACAAGCGCGGTCCGGGGCGCCGGACTGACGAGATAGCGGTGGAGGACACCAAGGTCACGTTCCCAGATGGCGGCGATGCCATAGAAGATGGCGACGAAGAGCACGCTTTGCGCGAGGATGCCGGGCGCTAGAAAGTCGAGATAATTTATGCCCGCACTGAGCCCCCGGACCTGAGCCATCACCTGCCCAAACAGAAGAAGCCAAAGGGCCGGCTGGACGGCCCGAGACAGGAGTTCCATCGGATCGTGGCGGAGCTTGCGCAGCTCTGCATCCGCCACAGCCAGCACCTGCGTGGCGTAGTCGGTGACCGGGAAGATGCCAGAGTACTTAGCCATGTTCACGCGCGCTCCGCCGCGCCTGTCGCGCCTGCCGATATCCGCCCTCGGGCTCGATGTCCAACCCGGTGTAGTGAGCGAAGACATCGTCGAGCGTGGCCTCCGGTCCAACCTGCCTCTTGAGTTCTGCCGGGGCGCCGACGATCTCGATTCGTCCGTGGTGCATGAGTGCAAGGCGGTCACAAAGGTGGTCCGCCTCTTCCATGTCGTGAGTCGTTATAAGGATTGTCATATGACGGGTTTCGCGCAGCGCGCGGATATCACCCCAGACAGCGTGCCGGGCGAGAGGATCAAGCCCCACCGTGGGCTCGTCCATCACCAGGACCTTTGGCCGATGCAGCATGCTCTGGGCGATTTCGAGGCGTCGGATCATTCCGCCCGAGTAATGCTGCACCAAACGGTCTGCATCGCGGGTCAGATTCGTCATGGCGAGCGCCTCGGCGATTCGCTGTGCGCGCTCCCGGCGAGGGATTACGTAGAGGCGGGCTGAAAGCAGCAGATTCTCGTAGCCCGTGAGTGCGCCGTCTGCGGACAGCATCTGCGGCACGTAACCGATGCTTCGGCGCACCTCGCCCGCCTGTGCGATGATGTCGAAGCCTGCTACCCGCGCGGCCCCCGACGAAGGCGGCAAGAGCGTCGTCAACATCTTGATGAGGGTACTTTTGCCGGCGCCGTTCGAGCCGATGAGGCCGAAGATTTCGCCGGACAAGACACTTAGCGACACCTTGTCTACGGCAACGAGATCGCCGAAGTGGCGACTCAAAGCAGAGGTGCTGATAGCAGAGTCAGTGTCGGAGGATGGAGTTAGGGTTGCGCGAGAAGGCACAGCGCCTGTATCAGCGTCAGGCGCGAGCCGGGAAGACGGACTGGCGGTTGTACACGCGGATTTTGGCATCGGCTTGTGGCTAAACCTTGACCTCGCTATCGATTTTCCAGCACCCTGAACGGGCGTATAGCAAAAGGGAGCAGATGTCTATCACCCGATTAGCTAGAGAGCATACGATCTGTCGGCGAATGCCGAAAGGTGAGGCATTGTGGAGCAGCATGCCGAGGTACTGATCGGCGGATCGTGGCATCAACGCGTCCCGACCTGGCGGGACACCGTAGCGACGCTGCTGATGCTGGCGATTGTGATCCTCCTCGGATCCGGCGCTCACCAGGCATTGCTGGAGGCCTTGTCAGGCCGACTTCCGGTGAGGTGCTCTATCGCGGGCAGCCGTTATCTGAGCCGGCCGAAGGTATAGCAGTTGTATTTCAGAGCTTTGCTCTATTTCCCTGGCTTACCGTACTCGAGAACGTCGAGGCCGGCCTCGATGCGCTCGGGTTGGCTCATGACGAGGTTCGCCGCCGGGCAATGCCGGCGATCGATTTGATAGGTCTCGACGGGTTCCAATCCGCTTATCCTCGCGAGCTATCAGGGGGAATGCGCCAACGGGTCGGCTTCGCACGGGCAATCATAATCGAGCCGGTTTTGCTTCTCATCGATGAGCCGTTTTCAGCCCTCGATGTTCTAACGGCTGAGGTCACGGTCTTCAACCGGAACAGGGGGATTTGCTTCGAATAACAGGGAAACCGCTTTCAGCCTCCTTCGATAGGCCCAACCAAGGCGGTGAACGTCGAAAGTCATTCACGCCAAGTAGATCATCGCTTCGCCTATTTGCCGACTTCGAGCCTGGTCACGCGTTCGCTCGCGGACAGCTGCAGACCAACTGCGCCTGCTGCGCGGCGAACGCGACGATCTGGCGATCGACGCAGACGCAAATTTGCCGGTTCAGCCCCGCGCTACCGCAGCATCATAAGCTTCAGCATGAAATCGGCGAGTTTGCCGAAGGGCGGACGCAGCATCCACGCGCTGTTGAAGCGGCTCTGCAAAAACACGCCCTTGCGGTGCGAAAAGGTCTGGAAGCCGAACTCGCCGTGATAGGCGCCGATGCCCGACGCGCCGATGCCGCCGAACGGCAAATCATCGACTGCCAGATGCATCAGCGTCTCGTTGACCCCCACGCCGCCTGAAATCGTCCTGCGCAGAACTTCATCGCGCTGCTTGGGGTCCAGCCCGAAATAGTAGAGCGCCAGCGGACGCGGCCGGCGATTGACGTACTCGATCGCATCGTCAAGCCGGTCGTAGCTTTTGATCGGCAGGATCGGGCCGAAAATCTCGTCGCGCATCACGCCGAGTCCGTCTTCCGGATCGAGCACAAGCGATGGAGTGAACTTGCGCGCGCCCGGCTCCAGCGCCTCGCCGGCCGGATTAATTTCGACGACCGCGGCGCCTTTCGCCTTGGCCTCCTCGATATAGTTTGAGAGGCGGCGGTAATGGCGTTCGTTGACGATACTGGTGTAGTCGGGATTTGACTTGAGGGTTGGATAGAACTTACGGACCGCGGCCTCGGCCTGCCGGACGAATTCCTCCCGCCGCGCCCTGGGCACGAGAACGTAATCCGGTGCGACGCACGTCTGTCCGGCGTTCATCAATTTGCCGAAGATGATGCTCTCAACCGCGGCGGGCATCGATGCGTCGTCGCCGACGATGCACGGCGATTTGCCGCCAAGCTCCAGCGTGACCGGCGTCAGGTTCTCCGCGGCCGCGCGCATCACGTTGCGGCCCACGGCGGTCGAGCCGGTATAGAAAAGATGATCGAACGGCAGCCGGGAAAACGCCTCGCCGACCTCCGGCCCCCCTTGCACCACCGCGACCTTATCGGCGGGAAAGATACCGGAAAGAAGCTCGGCCAGGAACGCCGAGGTGCGCGGCGTCAATTCCGACGGCTTCAGCATCACGCAATCGCCGGCCGCAATCGCCGCCATCAGCGGCAAAATTGAAAGCTGAAACGGGTAATTCCACGGGCTGATGATGCCGACGACGCCGACCGGCTGATAAATGATGCGCGCCTGTCCCGGCATCAGTTCCAGGCTGACCGAAACCTGCTTTGGCTTCATCCACTTGCCCAGATGACTGCTGGTATGGCGGATTCCTGCCAGCGTAGTCCAGATCTCGGCAAACCGGCTCTCATGCGTCGAGCGATTGCCGAAATCCGACGAGATTACCTCGGCGATCCGTCCCGTATTTTCCTTAATCGCTTGTTTGAGCCTGGCGAGGTCCGCGCGCCGCGCTTGCAGCGACGGCGCTGCGTTGCGAAAAAACGCCTCGCGCTGGCTCGCAAGGATCGCGCCGAGATCGCCTGCGCCATTCGATTGCGGGAACTGCTGTACAGCTGTGGCCGTCATGGTCGTGATTATCGATCTTTCCCGATTCGCAAGCGAGACCCAGACCTTACGAGACTGCGTCGGCGCCGTCTTCTCGGTGCCCGATTTCAGCACCGCGCTCAGCCTGGGCGCCCACGTCACCGGCAACTTCGTCACCTACCGCCGCGATTTGTAGGATTCTCGATCCGCACGCCGAAAAATTGCGCTTGCCCCGACGCGGCCGCGAGCGCTACAAGCGGTGCTTGATGCTTAGTCTCCGCTTCGCCGGGCTGTTCATCCATATCGTCGCCGTGATCGTCGCGCTGGGCGGCTCGCTGTTCAGCACTTTCGCACTCGCTCCCGTTTTGGCCGCGGAACTCGATCCGCCCGCGCGGATCCGCGTCGCCCGCCGAATCGTTCGCCGCCTGGGCGCGATCGTGCTTACCTCGCTGGCCGTGCTGGTGGTGACGGGAATCTTCAACGTGCTGTTCATCGGCGGCGTTTCGATTCTGCTTGCGATCAAATTGATCCTGGTCGTTGTCGTTATCGCCCTCGCGCTTTATCAATATGGAAGCATCGGCGTGCAAATCTGGAGGATTTCGGCTGCGGGTCCGAGTCCGGAAGTCGCAGACCTCCAGGCGCGCTTTCGCCGCGTCGGTCTGACGGTCGGCTCGATCGTGTTGCTGATTGTCTATCTCTCGATCGGACTCACGCGCGGCTCAGGCGCGATTGTCACGTCCATTCGCTGAGGGTCCACAGATGCCACGAAAAAAATCGCCGCGCCGAACGCCCGCCTGGATGCGGCGGCTTACCGCGCTCGCAATCGCGCTCGGCGTTATCGCGACGCTCAGCTACGGCACGGGCGCGCATATCGCCGTGCGATACCTCAATCCGCCGCTGGGCGCGTGGTGGAATTCCAACGAGTTTGCAATCGTCGAGTGCGCCGCGGCCGCGGTCGGAATGTTGATCGGAATTCGCATCGGCGCGCGACTGGTAAATGGCGGCGCGCTCAGGAACCGCTCGATGATAGCCGCGGTAATTGTTTGCGCGCTCGTGCTGCCGATCGTCGGGCGGGTCAGCGCCGAAATTGCCCGCCTTGGATTCACCAGCGGCGCATCCGCCAACGCATGGCTCATCGACCGCTTCGGCTACGACGTGGGAATGTTCTCTGACAAGCTTCTGGTAGCGGGCGTTTACTCGATCAAAATCGCGGCATTTGCGCTTCCGGTCGGGATGGTTCTCTTTGGCGCGGCGATTGCTATCCTCATGACTGCAAAGCCTGTTGGCGACACCGATCCCGCAATTTCCAAATGAATCGCGACGACCGCAAGCCCCGCAAACCACCCGGCATCAGCCGCCGATCGTTCATCAAGGGCGCCGGCGCGGTCGCTGCTGCGGCAGGCCTGGTGCGCGTGCGGCCGGCAGCCGCCGATGAAAAGACGCTGCCCGCCGGTGTCGTAGAAAAGCTCGGGCCCGAAGCTACGACGATCGAACTGAACATCAACGGCAAGCCCGCGACGCTTGAGATCGAGCCGCGCGTAACCCTGCTAAGCGCGATCCGGGAACATCTTGGACTGACAGGCACCAAGCTCGCCTGCGATCGCGGCGCGTGCGGGGCATGCACCGTGCATCTCGACGGCAAACCCGTGACGTCGTGCATGGTGCTGGCTATCGACGCGCGTGGACACCAAATCACCACCATCGAAGGCCTCGGCACGCCGTCGAATATGCATCCCGTGCAGGCCGCATTCGTCGAAACCGACGCGCTGCAATGCGGGTTCTGCACGCCGGGGATGGTGATGTCGGTCGCGGCCGCGCTCGAGCGCAATCCTGCTGCTACGACTGACGAAATCAAACACGCAACCGCCGGAAATATCTGCCGATGCGGCACTTATCCGCACGTCTTCGCGGCCGCGCTCAGAGCCGTTAAGCCTGGACCTGCCGGATCCGCGCGTGCTGTCCGCGCGGCGAAGGACGCCTGATGTCGCGGCGCGTCACGCTCAACCTCGGCTTTGAGGGCAACACGCGCGACGTCACGGTCGTCATTCCCGACGACGAGCCGACGCCGTGGCAATGGGGCGAGCGCCTGTCCGTGGTCGGCAAGCCCACGGCGCGCGTTGACGGACCACTGAAAGCGACGGGCGCTGCGCATTACACTTACGATATCGAATTGCCCGGGATGCTTTACGGCGCGATCCTGCGCAGTCCGTGGCCGCACGCGCGGATTCGCAACATCGATCTGTCCGCGGCTGAGCATCTTGCCGGCGTGCGCGCAGTTCTTGCTCTTGAAGATCGCGAAATCCGTTTCGCGGGCCAGGAAGTCGCAGCTGTTGCCGCTATCAGTTCCGATCTGGCCGACGACGCGCTCAAGTTGATCAAAGTCGATTACCAAACGATGCGGTTCGTGGTTAATATGGACCGCGCAATGGGGGATTCCGCCCCGCGCGTTTTCGGTAGCGGATCCAACGTGGGCAGAACCTCGACTTCGAGCGTCGGCGACGTCCCGCGCGGACTCCAGGTCGCGGCGAACACGATCGAGGCTACCTACACGACGCCCGTGCAGACTCACGTCTGCCTCGAGACGCACGGCGCGGTTGCGAGCTTCAACGCGGCGGGAGACCGGCTCACGGTTTGGTGCTCGACGCAGGGCGTTTTTTCCGTGCGCGACGATCTGGCGGTGTATTTCAGTCTGCCGCCCGACAATGTCCGCGTAGTCTGCGAATTCCTTGGCGGCGGCTTCGGCTCGAAATTCGGCGCAACCCCCGAAATAATTGTTGCCGCGCGGCTGGCCAGGGCGGCCGGAGTGCCGGTCAAGGTGATGCTCCCGCGCGGCGACGAGCATCGATCGACGGGTAACCGTCCCAACTCGGAGCAGAGAGTCAAGCTGGGGGTCGATCGCGACGGAAAGTTGACCGCGATCGATCTTGTGCAACGCGGAAGCGGCGGAATCGGCGGCGGTGCAGGCAGCGCGGCTCCGTTCAAATCAGTCTATCGATGCACCAATATCCGCACCGAGGAACGCGACATCTATACGAACGCCGGTCCCGCCTCTCCGATGCGTGCGCCCGGCTGGCCGCAGGGATGCTTCGCGCTGGAACTCGCGATGGACGAGATGGCGCGCAAGGCGGGAATCGACAGGCTCGAGTTCCGCCGCCGCAACACCGACAATCCGGTCCGCGCCGCCGAATACGAGATCGGCGCGCGCGCGTTCGGATGGACTGAGAAAACTTCGTCGCCGAAATCCAGCGGCGCCCTCAAGCGCGGAGTCGGCGTCGCCTCCGCCGAGTGGCACGCGGTCGGAGTGTCGGGCCCGGAGGCGCAGGTGATCGCGCATCGCGACGGCAGCGTAGAGGTTCGCGTCGGCACCCAGGATATCGGCACCGGCACGCGCACGATTCTCGCGATCGTCGCGGCCGAGGAACTCGGCCTGCCCGTGGATCGCGTGAAGTCCGAAATCGGCGACACCCGATTTCTCTTTTCAGTCCCGAGCGGCGGCAGTCTTAGCGCGCCCTCGAACACGCCCGCGGTGCGCCAAGCCGCGGCGCATCTCAAGGACAAGCTGTTTCGGATCGCGGCGCCGATACTCGGCGCCGAACCCGGCGACCTCGAGGCCGCCGACGGATCCATTCGGGTGCGCACCAACCCCTCGCGCTCGCTCGCGTTTGCCGACGTATGCAAGCGAATCCCCGGCGATTCGATTTCCGCGCAGGGCGAGCGCGTGCCCAACTACCAAGGCTTTCGGACCGATCAGGCGGGATGTCAGTTCGCCGAAGTCGAAGTCGATACCGAAACCGGAATCGTCCGCGTGACGCACGTCGTCGCGGTCCACGACGCGGGACGGATTATCGATCCGCTGACGGCGCGCAGTCAGGTCAACGGTGGCATCCTGATGGGAATCGGGTTCGCGCTGTTCGAGGATCGCCGGATGGATCCGCAGCTCGGCATCATGGTCAATCCCACGATGGACGACTACAAACTGCCCGGCCCGCTCGACGTGCCGCAGATCGACGTGACGTTTTTCGAAGTCGCCAACGGCATCACCAACACCGGCGTGATGGGACTCGGCGAGGTGGCGCATGTCGCGAGCGCGGCCGCGGTCGCGTGCGCGGTGTACGACGCGATCGGCGTGCCGGTGCGTTCGCTTCCGATCACGCCCGATCGCGTGCTGGCGGCTCTGGGACGCGCGTGAAGGATTTGGAATTGCGATGAACCGATTCGAGGTGATCACGCCGGCCGATCTCGCAAGCGCCTCACAACTGCTTGCCCAGGACGGCCACGTCGCATTTGCGGGCGGCGTCGATGTCGTCGATCTGTCGAAGCAAGGCATCGTATCTCCAACCGCGCTCGTGAATCTGAAAGGCCTGAAGGAACTCGGTGGAATCGAGGTGCGGCCGTCGGGAGAACTTCGCCTCGGTGCGACCGCGAAGCTGAGCGAAGTCGCCGAGCATCCCGCGATCCGGGCGCGATTCACCGCGATTGCCGAGGCCGCGAGCGAGGCGGCGACGCCGCAGATTCGCAATCTTGGCACGGTCGGCGGGAATCTCCTGCAGCGCCCGCGATGCTGGTATTTTCGCAACCCCGACGTGAATTGCCTGAAGAAGGGCGGCGACAAGTGCTACGCGATCGCCGGCCTCAATCGTTACCACGCGATTTTGGGCGGCGGTCCGGCGTACATCGTGCATCCGTCGAATCTTGCGCCTGCGTTGATCGCGATGCGCGCGAGCGCGACGATCGTTGGCCCGGCCGGCGGGCGCACGATAGAGCTCGAAAGATTTTTCACGCTTCCTACTGTCGATCCGAAGCGCGAAAATTCTCTCAAGTCCGGCGAGATAATCACTGAAGTGATAGTGCCCGCGCCCTCTGCGAGCGTGAGCAGCCATTATCTGGAGGCGCGCGAGAAGCAGAGTTTCGATTGGCCGCTGGTCAGCGTTGCGATCGCTCTCGATCGCGCGCCCGGCGCGAGGACTGTCCGCGATGCGCGCGTGGTCATGGGCGCGGTGGCTCCGGTGCCGTGGCGATCGTACGAAGCGGAAGCCGCGCTCAAAGGCGGACCGCTCGACGAGTCGCGCGCTCGCGCCGCGGCCGAAGCCGCGCTCAAAGACGCGCATCCGATGTCCGACAACGCGTACAAGGTGGTGATTGCGAAGGTGATCGTGCGCCGCGCGATCATGAGTGCCGCCGGCCTGGAGGCCGCCTGAAGTGCCCCCGCCGTCCGCCAGATTCTGCGCCCATCTGCGCACCAAGACTGCGTACTACCGCACGCCCGACGGCGAGCGGATTTTCAAGCCCGACGTCTCGACGGCGTGCTACACCTGCCTCAAGACGCAGCGGCCGGTGGGACCTGACGGGCGGCCCGTAGATGCGCAATCATGCGGGACAGAGCGCGGATGTTTCCAGCCGGAATGAAAAATCCTGGACGAGGATAAAGATGCGCCGGATTTTCGGCGGACGCAGAAGATCGGCCGCCTCGCAGCGTTATCAATCCTCGGCGGGCTTCATCATCAATACGTACGGGTTCAGGTTTTGACTGGGAACAGGAAAGCGAAGACTAGTAGAGCAGATAGCGCGCGCGCAGGATGCGGAAATTCTCCAGCTCCGGTTGCCAATCCGCGACGATCTGTCTGGGATCCACGCCCGACTTGATTTCCTCCAGCGTTCGACGCGAACCAACCATCGCGAGCGTCGCGTCGATCTTGAAATCATTCGTATATAAACGATGCAGCGCGGCAATCAGCTCGATTCCGAGCGCCGGCGAATCAAGCGCGAGGCGGTCGTCGAGAAAAATCCGTACTCCGTGGCAGCTCCGGCCGGCATAGGCGCCGGCGGATGGCGTGAAATCGGCTGTCTGAAAGCGAACGCCGGGAATCTTTCGCTCGTCCAGGAAGGAGAGCAGCGCCGCAGAACCGATCCACGGCGCGCCGATCAATTCGAATGGAGTATCGGTCCCGCGCCCGACGCTCACATTGGCGCCCTCGATCATCGCAACGCCCGGATACAGCGTCGCTTCAGTAAGCGTTCGCAGGTTCGGCGAGGGCGGCGTCCATCGCAGCCCCGTCTGATCGAACCATTCGGAACGCGCATAGCCGCGCATCTTGATCACGTGCAGGCGCGCCCCGATGTGGTTTTCGCGATTGAACATCTCGGCAAGCTCGCCGACCGTCATGCCGTGGCGCGTCGGCAGCGGAAAATATCCGGTGAACGATTTCAAATCGGCGTCCATGATCGGGCCTTGCACGACCGCGCACGAAATCGGATTCGGACGATCCAGCACATAAAAGCCGATGCCCCGGCGGGCCGCTTCTTCCATCGCATAGGCCATCGTCGTGACATAGGTGTAGAAGCGCGCGCCTGAGTCCTGAACGTCGAACACCACCGCATCGACGCCGTCGAGCATCGTGGCACTCGGCCGCCGCGTCTCTCCGTACAGGCTGAAGAACTGCAGACCCGTGACGGGCTCGGTGCCCGGCGCGACGCTCTCATCGACATCGCCATGCAGGCCGTGCTCGGGACTGAAGATCGCGCGCAGCGTCAGTCCGCGCGCATGTGAAAGCGCTTCGATATCGCCGGTGCCGGCATGAGTGACGCCGGTCTGATTGGTGATCAATCCCACGCGCGCGCCTTTGAGTTGCGCGAATCCGTCATCCGCCAATACGTCGGCGCCGCTCAGCACCCGCGTCTGAGCGGAAGTGCGTTTGGCCAACGCGCAGAAGGAGTTCAAGGATGGCCGACATTCCACGATGCGATCCTCGGACAGGGCGCCGAGGCGATCTGAAATCAGCGCGAGAATTTCGCGTCGCAACGGGCCCGCATCACCCGCGCCGCCGGGGTACGTGCGGTTGGTCAAGACGATGGCATAGATGGAAGAAACGGAATCGATCCACAGCATCGTCCCGGTGAATCCGAAATGGCCGTACGAGCCGACCGGCAAGAGCTGCTCGCGATTCGCACACAGCGGCGCGCCGAGATCCCATCCCAGCCCGCGCAGGTGGCTCGCATCAACCGCGTCGACCGGCGATTGGGGAATCGTCATTTCGTCGATCGAACGCGCAGAGAGAATTGTGACCGCGCCCGCGCGGCCGCCGTCGAGCAGCGTCCTTGCGAAGATCGCCAGGTCGTCGGCGGTGGAGAACAGTCCGGCATGACCCGCGAGGCCTCCCATTCGCGCGGCAGTCGGATCGTGAACCTCGCCGATGCGCAATTTGCCGTCGACGTATTCGGTCGGCGCAATACGATTGAGTTCCCGCGCCGGCGGGCTGAAGCCGGTGTCAGCCATTCCGAGCGGCGTGAAAATGTTGACGCGGCAATAGTCGTCGAGCGGAAGCTTCGCGACGCGCCGAACCACCTCGCCGAGCGCCTCGAAATTGATGTCGCTGTACCCGTAGTGCGTTCCCGGAGGATGAAGCGGCTTCGCATCCTCGGTCATCTTCATTGCGGTCGAGTAGCCGGTCCATTTGCGGCGCAGGTCCAAATCCGGGGCGAGGCCGGAATAATGCGTCATCAACTGGCGAATCGTTATGCGTTGCTTGCCGTTGCGAGCGAATGCCGGCCAGTAAGTTGCGACCGGCGCGTCGAGGTCGATGCTGCCGCGCTCGCGAAGCTGCATTATCGCGACCGCGGTCGCGACGGGTTTGGTCAGCGAGGCGAGATCGAAAATTGTGTCCGGAGTCATCGCAACCCGCCGGGGCTCAAGTGCGCGATATCCGAAAGCGTGGCGATAAACGACCCGGTTGCCCTGCCCGATCTCAACGACGGCGCCGTGGATTCTTCCCGCTTCGATTTCAGACCGGACGATGGTGTCGATTTGTTGCAAGTCCGCTTCGCGCAAGAACGCGGACGAGGCGGCATCGGCAGACGCCGACGTTGCGGAGATTGCGGCGAGCAACTGGAACGCGAGCGCCGCGATCAGACGGTGCGAGAAAGACGCCGTCGGGCTTCTCATTGCGACTATTGTACCACGTCCGGAACGTCATGCTTGCAGGCCGCGCCCTCCACGTTCAGCCCGTCGGCGGTGTACTGGTTGCGCGGGTTCCATAGCATCCAGCCGTCAGAGCCGAACTTTTCGGCGGCCGAAATTTGCTGCCTGATCTGGGTGCCGGTGAAAACTCTATGGTCGAAGGCGTAATCGCGAAACGCTTGCAGCCAGGGGCGAAACCTAATCGAAGGGATTCCGCGCTCGCGCGCGTTCTGCAGCGAAAGGAAGACGATTTCATACGGATGCGCGACCGGATTGCGATAGCTGGGAATGCCGAACTGGAAGCACGACGGGTACAACATCGGCGAGACGTAATCGACGATGGGCGCGAGTTCCTCGAGCCGCTGCCCGATATGGGTATCGTCGAGGTTCCACGTCACGTATCCAAAGATGTCGGCGGCGAGAAACACATTGTAGGGAGTGAGGCGGCGGCGCGCCTCGGCCAGAAAGCCGGAGATCGCGGCGAGGCGGCTCTTCATGTCGGTCGGCTTCGAGAACTTGAGCCCCGGGGCGTCGGGAAAGCGCACATAGTCAAACTGGATTTCGTCGAAGCCAAGGCGCGCCGCCTCGAGCGCGATCGAGATATTGTAGTCCCAGACCTCGGTGTTGAAGGGATCGGTCCACGCGAGGCGTTCGCGATCCCTGAAAATTGCGCCGCCGGCGCGCTTCACCGCCAAATCGGGTCGGGCGGTCGCCAGCGGATCATCCTTGAAGACGACGATTCGTGCGATAGCGTAAATGTTGTCGTGATGGAGTTGGTCAAGCAGTGCCTTCGCATCGCGCATCGTCGTGAGCTCGTTCGAATGAGCTTGCTCGGCGAGCGCAAGCGAGGTTTTGAATGCGATCATCCCGCGATCGCCTTTGACGTCGATCACCACAGCATTGAGTTCGGTTTTGTCGATGAGGCCGAGCGCCGCCCCGCGCAATTTGGCGCTGCCGATTCCGTAAAATGAAAGATAGAGCGCCTTCGGCACCATCGGCGTGAGCACAATCGGTCCGGAGTGATCATTCAACTCACCGGCGGATATCGATTCGCGCTTGTAGCCGTACCCCCGTAAGCCGATCGCGTCGCCGTGGCCGTTGATCTCGAACTTGCCGTCGCGATCGGTTCGAACCACGACGTCCCCGAGTGTCACGATCGCATCCTCCACCGGCCTTTTGGTCAAGCCATCGATGACGGTACCGGTGTAAGCCAATGTCGGCAGAGGCCTGAACAAAGATGTGACGATGAACAAAGACAGCGTGAAAATAATTGATCTTGACATCACTATCGCCGACTGGTTATTGGCGTCCGAGCGGGGAGCAGGCTCTGGAATCTTTGTCCGACGTCGCCATCGGTAACGATGAAGCGTGGGAGCGCCATGACGTTGTCGCCGCGCGAGACCTTGCGTCGTTCGATGCTGAATGCGGCGACGTATCCGGATTTTGTGGCGGCGGCAATCAGCTCATCGTCGTAGATGCCAAACGGCCAGCTCAGCATCGTCACGTGGCCACCGAGCCGGCGCTCGAGGACCTGTTGCGATTTGTTGAGCTGACTATCCACGAATTTCCAGTAATCCTCGATGGAGAGTCGGCGTTTCTCGATGTGAAAATTGGGATGCCAATACGTGTGCGATTCCACCGAAAAGAGTCCGGTGGCTTTCAGTTCCGCGAGCTGTTCCCATGTCATCGCATACGAGGCGTTCGAAATCGCAGATGGATAAATGAACAGTGTCACCGGGATTCGATAGCGCTCGACCAACGGCGCCATGTCGCTGAACACGGTGCGATGGCCATCGTCGGCGCTGATCGCGACGGCGCGCGGCGGCAACTCGCCGTGGCCTGCGGCGAAATTCACAACATCGTGAAGCGGAACGACAGTGTAGCGATTGTCATGAAGATACTTGAGCTGCGATGCGAAGACCGCGGTCGTGACCGTCATGCTATCGGCAACCACCGGGCCGAACCGATGGTAAAGGAGAATCGTCGCGGACGTTGCGCTCTCTGACGCAGGCCCCGCGATCGCGATCGACGTCATCACACTCAGGGACAACGCCAGAAGTGTAACAACAAGATCGAAGCGCCCGCTTTTCTTCATAACGCTCTCACTTTTGGCGAACCAGTCAGCGCTTCAGCAGAATCAGAATTTCCACTGCAGGTTAACTTGTGCGCGGTTCGCCTCGGGCCTCCGATATCGCCGGTGTTGGAGGCTGATCGCGGTCCGTGATAGCCGCCGGGCAGCCAGGGCCCACCTGTGGTTCCTCAAAACGTAATCCGCGCGAATTCGTTGGTGGCTTCGAACGTATCTGGCGATAGCCTGCCTTTATGGCGATGCCGACAAGCGTAGCGCTCCCGCTGGCCCGAAGCGAACCCCGAACCCGCACCGCGCTGCTGTTGGAATCGATCGCCCTGCGCCATCAAATCGCCGTTCTGGAGCGAACGACGTGACGATTGCCGAGCTATCACACCCAGTGTTAGTTGGGATAGC
>CALAOW010000082.1 GCA_937889395.1 uncultured Pseudomonadota bacterium
AGCATCACACCGGCAGCGAATTTCTTCATTTCGCGATGGTTCTCCCCCGATTCGACGGCATCCTGTCTAGCAAAAGTACGTCGCAAGCGCAAAATTGGTTACATCCCAAATTGGGGCGCGTCGCAGGAACATTAATTAAGTAAAGCGCTCTAACCTGCCGAAAGCCTCTCCTACTCGGCCCTTTGGCCTTGCCGAGGCATCCCCGCCACCCACAACAAACCAGAGTCTAGAACATTTCGAGAGCCGCGTAAATACGGGCATTTTTCACTCTCAAAGGGGGCGCCGCAGGATCGCAGGATTGAATGGGCGCGCGCGGCAGTGCCATGATCATCCCCCGCTGGCCCGTGGCGCGAATCCGATGTCCATCTACGAGCAGGTTCTCACGTTTATCCACAGGCCCGAGCATGAATCGTTCCAGCGGCTTGCGCTGGACGTTTTTCGCCATCAATTCGAGGCGGTTGGCGCGTATCGGCGCTACTGCGAGGATCGCGGCGTCGATCCTGGCGCGGTGCGGATCGTGGACGATGTCCCGGCGGTCAGCAATGTCGCATTCAAGTACTCCGACCTTGCGATCGACGGAGCCGTGCGGTCAGCAAAAGCAGCGATTTTTCTCACCAGCGGAACCACGCAGGGGCGGGAACGCCGCGGACGCCATATCGTTGCGCGGCCCGAGATTTATCGCGCGTCGGCGATCGCTCATCTGCGCACGATGCTGTTCCCCGACGCTCGTCGAGTGGCGATTCTCGCGATGCATCCGACTGCGGACGTGATGCCGGAGTCGTCGCTGGCGGCGATGATCGGCTGGTGTATCGAAGAATTCGGGACGCGCACGCATCTGGCGGCCGCATCGCGCGACCGTATCGATGTCGAGGCGGCGACCGGGTTTCTTGCCGACGTCGAGGCGCGGCGCGAACCGGTCTGCATCCTGGGCACCACGGCGGCATTCGCGGCGCTGTTTTCCGAGCTTCGCAGCGGCGGCGTGAAGCTTCGGCTCGCTGCGGGTTCGCGAATGATGGACACCGGCGGGGCGAAAGGGCAGGCCGTACCGATGCAAGCTTCGGAGGTGATCGGGCGGGCGGGAGAATTGCTCGGGATCGCGCCCGCGATGGTTGTCAACGAATATGGGATGACGGAATTGTGCTCGCAGCTTTACGACGCGACGGCGTTCAACTGCCCCGGCGTGTCGAATACGAATACGCAAGAGCGGTTCAAAATTCCGCCGCCATGGCTGCGCGTGACGGCGCGGGATCCCGTCACGTTGAGGCCGGTGCCGGACGGGGAGATCGGACTGCTGACGTTCTTCGATCTGGCCAACGTCGGCTCGGTGTCCGCCGTCATGACGGAAGACCTGGGGTGGGTCGAGCGTGGCCGGGTTCGCGTGCTTGGCAGAGCGACAGGCCGAGATGCTCGCGGCTGCGCGCTGGCGATTGGGCAATTCTCCGCGACTGAAGCGGCGCGCAGGCCGGGAGTGACCCCGGAGCGCGTGGAGGCTCCGCGATGAGCGTGAGTACGGCGTCGAGCGAAGCGCAGGCCCGTATGCGAGATGACGGCGTGGCCGGACTCGATTCATCGCGGCTGGTCGAATCGGATATAGCATCGGCAGCCGCGCGCGTGCGCGGAGCAGAAAACATCAACCCCGGCGCGGATCGAATGGCCAAGGCACTGGCGCGCGCGTTCGAACTCTGGCGCGACCGGGATTACGCGCGCCGACGCGAAGCGATCGCCGCAATCGCGCGCTCGGCGGGGTATTCCGTCGCGATGCTCGAAAACTCGATCGACGCGCTGCTGAAACCATTCACAAGCGACGCGTTGAAGTCGATCGCCGCGCGGGTTTCGTCGAGCGGCGGGATCGACAGGCCAAGAACGGTTGGATTCATCGCCGCGGGCAATGTTACTGGCGCCGGGATGCATGAGATCGCGATCGCGCTGGTGGCAGGCGCAGGGGTGGTGGTCAAAACCGCCTCGGCCGAGCCGATATTTTTCGCGGAGTTTGCGCGCACGCTCGCCGAGATCGATCGCGACGCCCGCGCGCGCATCGAGGTCTTCCACTGGAGCCGCGCGCGCGCCGATCTGACCGCGGCGTTGATTGCGAATTGCGAGCGGGTGGTGGCGTACGGCGATGACCTGACGATCGAGTCGCTTCACAACCGACCCAATATGATCGGATTCGGCAGTCGGGTCAGCGCCGCCGTGGTCACGCCGGGCGCGATCAATCCGCCGCGTATCGACAGGGTCGCGGAGCTGCTCGCGCGCGATGTCGCGTTGTTCGAGCAACTGGGCTGCCTGTCGCTCCATCACGTGTTCGTGGTGAGTCATACCGGCGACGCAGCGCGCGACCTGGCGATCCGAATGTCGGCGGCGCTCGAACGTATGGGGAAATCGATGCCGCCGGCGAAAATCCCATTGCGCGACGCTGCCGAAATACGCGGATTGCGGGAGCGCGCGCGCTGGCGGCGGATTGCGGGCGAGCCGGTCGAGCTGTTTGAGGGAGACCGGCTTGAATGGACGGTGGTTTCCGAGCTCAGGCCAGGCTCATTCGAAGTTTCGCCGGGGTTCAGGACGGTGCACGTGACCGGAGTGCGCGATCTCGGGGAATTTCGCGATTGCCTCGCGGGTGTATTGGGACGGATCGAAGCGATGGCGGTCGCTGGTGATGAATCGGAAGCCGCCGACATAGGTGCAACCGTCCAGGCGATCGGGATACCGTACGTGTGCGCGCCCGGTGAGATGCAATCGCCGCCGCTTGATTGGCGCCACGGTGGAGGCGGGTTCATCGATATGATGGTTGGAGCGCGATGAGTGAGATCGGCGATTTCTTCCGCCAAAATCTGGCGCAGACTTCCGACGCACCGATCGGCCTGGAGATATCGCGCGCCGAGGGTTCGTGGCTGGTCGCGTCGGACGGCCGGCGCTATCTCGACTTCATCGCGGGGATTGGAGTGTCCGCCCTTGGCCACGGGCATCCCGAGGTGCTCGCCGCGATCGCGGAGCAGGCGCGACGCCATCTGCACGTCATGGTGTACGGTGAGTACGTGATCGAGAGCCAGGTTATGCTGGCGCGAAGGCTCACCGAGCTTCTCCCGCGGCCGCTCGATCGCGTGTATTTCACCAACAGTGGGGCAGAAGCGATCGAATGTGCGCTGAAGGTCGCGCGCAAGTTCACCGGACGCGCGGGATTCGTCGCGTTCGACGGGGCGTATCACGGTGACACGATGGGCGCGCTGGCGCTGGCGGGAAATCGCCTGATGCGCGAGCCGTTCGGCGCGCTACCCGGGCCGGTGCGGCATCTGCCGTTCGGTGACGAGGGGGCGCTTACAAAAATCGATCCGGCGATCGCGGCGGTGGTTATCGAGCCGGTGCAGGCTGAGGGCGGCGTGCGCATACCGGAGGCCGGATTCATTCGCGCGCTGCGTGAGCGATGCGATCGGGCGGGTGCGATGCTCATCTTCGACGAGGTGCTGACGGGCTTTGGCCGCACCGGCAAGCTGTTCGCGCTCGAGCATTTTGGCGTCGTGCCCGACATGGTCGTGATGGCCAAGGCGCTCGGTGGCGGTCTGCCGCTGGGCGCATTGTGCGGCCGCGACGAGCTTCTTGGCACGCTCTCGCACGATCCGCCGCTCGGACATATAACGACCTTCGGCGGCCATCCGCTTTCGTGCGCGGCCGGACTGGCTGCCCTGAACGTGATCGTGCGCGAGCGTCTGTACGAGCGCGCCGCAACGATTGGGATGGAGATCGTGCGGCGGCTGCTGGCGATGCGCGCGCCGGAAATCGCGGCGGTGCGCGGGCTCGGGATGCTGGTGGGTATCGAGTTTCGCGATGCGGCGCTGGCGCGGCGCTTTGTGGCGGCGACTTTAGCGCGCGGGGTGGTTCTGAACTGGACGCTCAATGCGGACAACGTTGTCCGGCTTGCGCCGGTGCTGACGATCATGCGGGACGAGGTCGATTTTGCGTTGAGCGCGATGAAAAAGGCGCTTGATGCAATCCGGCGCTGAAGTCAGGCTATTTGTAATCATGAGAGGAGTTAGAGGCCGCAGAAAAAATGTTGGGGGAGCCTGATTGGCGGAGCAAATCAAAAACGACGGCCGATCCGGGCTGACATATCCCGAGCTCGGCCGCGCCACTTCGGATTTCATCTGGACCGAGGATGACGAGGAATCGCTGCGAGTTCTGAAACTCGGCGGCGCGGTCGGAATCTTCATGCTGCTGGCGTACCTTGCGTACGATCTGCAGGTGCGGGGAGGGAATGCGCCGGGGGCAGGCTTGCACTGGCTGACCCTGGGCGCGACCTGCCTGTTCTTCGGGATGACGTGGACGCGCCCGTTCAAGCGCCGTTGGAAATCCTTGGTCCTGCTGTTCATCCTGTTTGTGATCGCGATGTTCGTCCTGATCAGCCGAGTGACGGGAAACCCCGAGTCGCGCTTTATCACGATCATGTTGTGTCCGCTGGTAACCGCGGCGTTCGTGATCTGGGGCACGCGCTGGCAGTTTGCGATTGCAGTCATGGCGCTACTGAGCTACGCGGCGGCCCAGTACCTGGCGCCTATCGCAACGCCATACGGGATATACCGATGGATGGGTCTGATCGCAGCGGTGATCCTCGCTCAATACGCAGCGATTTTCATCGGCCGATTCCGCCAGCGCCTCAGGAAACAGGTGCAGGACCTGGAGGAAGCCGCGCGGTTTCGACAGACGCAAATCGCGACGATGGCGCATGACATTCGCAGTCCGGTCGCGGCGCTGAGCGGCTACGTCAATCTGCTCGAGGAGGCGGACATCGGTCCAAAGGAGCGGACGGACCTGCTCGAACGAATCGGCTCGACCGCGTGGAACATGGACCTGGTGGTGAGCAACGTGCTGGACTACTACGAGGTGCAGGAAGACGACGTCATCCCGGCGCCGGCCGAACTGGATCCAAACCAGGTGCTCAGCGAAGTCGCGGAGGATTGCGCCCTGCAGGCGCGGCGCCGGCACCTGAAATTACGCATCGAGATCGCGCGGCTGCCGGCGTGCAAACTCGACCGGCGTCATTTCGAGCGGATCGTGAGAAACATGCTCGCGTATGCGATCGGAAGGATGGCAAGCGGCGAAGTCGTGTTGCGCGCGCGGATGCGAAACGAATCGATCGCGGTCGAGGTCACCGACAGCGGTGCGGCCCTTTCATCGGCGGAAATGGAAGCGCTGTTCGAGCGCCCCGACAAAAACGGGGATCGCGGCGTGGTGCACGGACTCGGACTGTATATCGCGCGCGCGATGGCGGAAGCGGCCGGCGGCCGGGTCCAGGCCCGGTTCGCGGACGGCCGGCGTGGACTGACGCTGGTCGCGGAATTGCCGCTTGAAGCGCAACCACCGAAAGCGCGCACGCCGTGAGCAAAATCCCCGACGCATCCGGCAAACTGTCCAGCGAATTCGAACTGATCGCGCGACTGAGCGCGGGAATCCGCCTCAGCCGCCGCACGATCCTCGGCGCCGGCGACGATTGCGCAATCGTTTCGCGGCCGCGGGGGCAAACGCTGTTTACGATCGATAGTTTGGTCGAGAATGTTCACTTCGATCTGCGATGGGGCACTGCGCAAGCGCTTGGTGCGCGCGCGCTCGCGGTCAACTTGAGCGACATCGCGGCGATGGGCGGGCGTCCGACTGCTTGCGTCGTGAACCTGGCCGTGCGCGACGGAATTGCAGCGCGGACGCTCGAACGGATCTACGCGGGGCTGCGCGATGCGGCGCGCGAAGCCTCCACAGATATCGTGGGCGGCAATATTACGCGCGCGCGCGAGCTGTCGATCACGATCGCGATGCTCGGCGAGGTTGGGCGCGCTGCGATGCGACGAGATACGGCGCGTCCCGGCGACGAGATCTTCGTGACCGGCACGCTCGGCGATGCGGCGCTCGGCTGGCGCATCCTGGCGGGCAAGCTGAAGGCGCGCGGCAATGCGAAAAAAGATCGCGCCGCAAGAAAATATCTCGTCGAGCGATTTCTGCGTCCGCAAGCGCGGCTGTATCCCGGGCAACGCCTGGCGGCGCTCAAGCCCGCGCCGGCTGCGATCGACGTCAGCGACGGATTCATGCAGGACCTGGGTCACATCCTCGAACGAAGCGGCGTCGGCGCCGAGATCGACGCGTCGCGAATCCCGGTCTCGCCGGCCTACCGTGCGCTGATGGGCGGCAATCTCGTCCACGCGCTCACGGGCGGCGAGGATTACGAACTGATCTTCTGCGCGAGGCCCGGCCACAGCGAATCCGAACTGTCGCGCCGCTTGCGCGTCGGGGTGCGGCGAATCGGCACGATCGTTCGGGGCAAGCGCGTGAACCTGATTGGTGATAGCGCGCCGATTATCGCAGGATGGGATCAGCTGCGATCGCGCGGCTAGATAGAAGCGATGATGTTCATGCTGCCTCTCGCGGTCCTGGCGCTTATCCTGCTGAGTGCCACGCTGGCCGCGTCCGAGACCGCGCTCTTCTCGATGGCGCGGTTGGAGCACACGCGCGAGCAAATGAGCCTTTCCGTGCAGCACGCGCTCGACCGTCTGATGCGCCGCCCGCTCGAGTCGTTGATGGTCATCATCGGGCTGAACGAAGCGTGCAACATCTTCGCCGACTGCCTCGCGACGATCATTCTGCTGGCGTGGCTCGGCGACAAATGGGGACCGATCGTCGCGGCGCCGGCGATGCTCGCGATCGTACTTTTGTTCTGCGACATTACGCCGAAGACATTCGCACTTGGCTTTCCGGCAGCGCTGACGTGGATCACGGCGCAGCCGCTGGCGGCGCTCGCCGATTTTGTTCATCCGTTCGCGCGGCATTTCACGCCGCTGGAGCAAGCGCCGCGCCCGGGCCCGGTCTCCGAGGCGGAGTTCAAGACGCTGCTCAGGCTCGGCGAGAATCAGGGACAGGTTGAACCGGCCGAGCGTGAGATGATTCATCGCGTGTTCGACTTCGGCGCGCGGCGCGCGGCTGAGGTGATGACGGCGCGGGAGCGAATCTTCTCGCTCGACATCGAGATGCCGGTGGCGCAGCTGGTGGCGGAAATCGCGCACGAAAATTTCTCGCGCGTGCCGGTCTATCGCCACAGCCAGGACAATATTGTCGGAATTCTGCACGCCAAGGATTTCGCGGCGCGCCGCCTGGAGCCATCGCCGCCGCGCGTGGAGCGCCTGGTGCGGCCGGCATATTTTGTCCCGCCGGGCAAGCTGCTCGCCGATTTATTTGACGAGATGCGCCGCGGGCGCTTCCAGATCGCGCTGGTGGTCAACGAATACGGCCGCCTGCTGGGTTTGGTGACGCTCGAAGACCTGCTCGAGGAATTATTCGGCGAGATTCGCGACGAGTTCGAAAGCGAAATTCCCGAGCTCACGAAAATATCCGACCACGAATGGTCGGCGTCGGGCGCAATCGCGCTGGGCAAGCTGGCGGACGCGCTCGCTCCGGCGCGCGTTATCGAAGTCTATGGCGGCGGCAAGACGCTGAGCAGCCTGATCCTGCGCAGGCTCGGGCGCGTGCCGCGCGCGGGAGAGAAGCTGAGGCTCGGAGAATTCGAAGCCACCATCGAGCGCGTGCGCGGCGCGGCCGTCGAGCTGGTGAGGCTGCATCGATGACAATGGTCGAGCTGATCGTCGCGCTGGCCGGATGCCTCGTGGTGCAGGCGTTTTTCGCCGCCTCCGAGATCGCATTGGTTTCAGCGGACGATTTGAAAGTTCGCGCCGGGAGCGAAGGCGGCCACGAGCGCTCGCGAATGCTCGGCGAATTGCTGGCCAATCGCGATCGTTTGCTGGCGCTCACGCTGACCGGCACCAACCTCGCTACGGTTGTCGCAGCGGTCCTGCTCACCAGCTTCCTGCATCAAATCCGGCCGCACCTGGTTTATCTCGCGCCATTTATTCTGACGCCGATTACTCTGGTGCTGGGCGAATGGATACCGAAGCTGCTGACGCTTGGAAATCCGCACGCGTTTGCGCTGTTCGCCACGCGGCCGTTGCGTTTCCTTGCGGCCATGCTCGCGCCGCTGCTCGGCGCAGAGACTGTTCTGAGCCGATTGCTACGCCGTCTTGCGGGTGTGCCGGCCGATGCCGGGAGCGTGTTCCTGAGCCGCGAGGATTTAGCGCGCTTGATGCGGCGACGGCTGGGCGACGCATCCGAGCAGCCGCACGACGCCATCCTGCCCGCCGAGCAACTGATGATCAGCCGAATCTTTCGCTTCTCGCAAGCCGATGCGCGCAAGGCGATGGTGCCGCTGGTCGGTGTCGATGCGGTCCCGGAGGAAACCTCGCTTGCGGCGGCGATCGAAACTGTCCGCCGCGAGGGGTTCAGCCGCATCCCGGTCTTCCGGCGTCGAATCACGGACATCGTTGGCGTCGTTCATGTTTTCGATCTCCTGCAAGCGCCCGATCTCAGCCGCCCGGTGAGTGACGTGATGCGGCCGGTCAGTTATTTTCCGGAATCGATGCCGCTCGACGAGGTGCTGGTGGCGATGCAACGCACCGGGGAAAATCTGGCCGTGATCGTCGATGAGTATGGCGGCTCGGCTGGAATTCTGACGCTGGAGGATCTGATCGAGGAGATCGTCGGCAATATCGAGGACGAACACGACCTTGGCGAAGAGTTGGCCAAAATAGTCAGTCCGCGGGTGCTGTCCGTGATCGGACACGCGCCGATCGCGGAACTGAACGAGCGCTTCGGCCTCAAGCTTTCGGAGGCGGATGAGTATGCTACCATCGGCGGGCTGGTGGTCGAACGACTCGGGCATATTCCCAAGCCCGGCGAAAAATTAATCGAGGGCGACTTGACGATCACTGTCACGCGCAGCGACGCACGGGCGGTGCGCGAACTGATGCTGACACTTGCGCATCCAATCCGCCCCGAACTTCTCAAGCGGCGATGACCGAAAAACGAATCCGCCAAATTCTCGACGGTGTTGCCGCGGGCAGCATGACTCCCGGCGCGGCGTTCAAACGCTTCCGCGAGTTGCCGTTCGAGGATCTTGGATTTGCCAAGCTCGACAGCCACAGGAGCATCCGGCGCGGCATTCCCGAAGTAGTTTTCGGCGAGGGCAAGACGGCCGATCAGCTCGCGGCGATCGGACGGCGCGTGCTCGCGTCAGGAACGAATCTCATAATCACGCGGCTGGCCGCGGACAAGGCGCGCATCCTCAAGCGCAAAATTCGCGCGCTGGTGTACCATCGCGACGCGCGGCTTGGCGCGGTGGTGAAGGAGCGCCGCAAGCCGTCGGGACGCGGCATCGTGATGGTGCTGAGCGCGGGCACCTCCGACATTCCGGTAGCCGAGGAAGCCGCGCTGTGCGCCGAGCTGTTCGGAAATCGTGTCGCGCGGGTTTACGACGTCGGCGTCGCGGGAATTCATCGCCTGACTGCGAACCTCGAAGTGATTCGCGAGGCGAGCGTGCTTGTTGTCGTCGCCGGCATGGAAGGCGCCCTGCCCTCGGTCGTCGCGGGCCTGGTGGATAAACCCGTGATCGCCGTGCCGACCAGCGTCGGCTACGGCGCGTCGATGGGCGGGCTGGCCGCGCTGCTGGGAATGCTGAATTCGTGCGCGAGCGGCGTAACTGTCGTCAACATTGACAATGGGTTTGGCGCGGCGCTGGCTGCCACGCTGATCAACCGGGTGGGAATCGAGCGCGACGGCCGCTGATGGCGAAACGCACGTCAATCACCAGCGGGCGCGCGCGCCGCGCGATCAAGATGGGCGAACTCGCGTCGCAAATCGGCTCCAGCTACCTGTGGAATCAACTGCGGCGCCCGTTTCTGAGCGCGCCCGCGCGCGATCGCGAGCTGCTGGAAACTCACATCCGCAACGCGCAGCGAATTGTCGAGAGCTCCCAGCAGCTTCGCGGCGCGTTCATGAAGCTCATCCAGATGCTCTCGATTCGCAGGGACCTGCTGCCGGGCGAGGCGCTCGACGTGCTGCGGGTGACGCAATCGAGCGTGCAGCCGATGAGCTACGCGACTATCTCGGAACAGATTCACAGCGAGATTGGCAAGCGGCCCGAAGCGCTCTTCAGGAGTTTCGACCAGACCGCGTTTGCCGCCGCGTCGCTCGGACAGGTGCATCGTGCCGTCACGCGCGACGGTATCGACGTCGCGGTCAAGATTCAGTATCCGGGCGTCGAGGATACCGTCGAACAGGACCTGGGCAATCTCAAACTGCTGCTGCGCACGCTGCAGGCGCTCGGCCATGACGTTATGCGCCAGCAAATCGACACCGGCGCCGTGTACAAGGAACTCGAGCAACGCCTGCGCGAAGAGCTCGACTACGTGAACGAAGCGCGCAACATGGTCGAGTTCGGCCGGCGCCTCGGCGCGGACCGCGAAATTATGATTCCGCACTTCATCAAGGAGCTCAGCTCGCGCCGCGTGCTGACGATGACGTATGTCGAGGGCTATCCGCTGGCGGACGTGATGGGGCCCGAGGTCGATTTCGAGCTGCGTCAATGGGTCGCGATCAAGATTCACCAGTTCGCGTGGCGCCAGATTCTTGAATTCGGAATGCTGCACACGGATTTTCATCCGGGCAACTATTTGGTGAGCCATCATCCGCGCCTGGGCGTGCTCGACTTCGGCTCGATTCGGCGTTTCCCGGAACCGGTGCGCAAGGCGCACCTGCAAGTCGCGCGCGCGATTCTCAGCGGCGACGACAAATCGCTGGCGGCGGCGATGGTCAAGCTGGGTTACCTCGATCGCGATCAGGATGCGGCGCCGATGGTGAGAATCATCCACATCCTGTTCGAGCCGATGAGGGTGGATCGCGCCGTCGATCCGCTCGAATACGATACCGTCGGCAAGGCCGCCAAGGTCGGCGAGCTTGCGCTCGAGAATCGGCTCTACAAATCACCCGCCCACAGCGTTTTTCTGATTCGCGCTCTGGTCGGGCTGGAAGGAATCACGCGCGGACTCGCGGTGAAGATCAACTACCGCCGAATCTTGGCGGATTGCGTCGAGCGAATTCCCCGATGACCGCTGCTGCGGTGGTTGAGGATCCGCGGATTCTCGACGCGCTCGAGCGCCATCGCGACTTTCACTTCAGGCGCGCTGCGTCGCGGCGCGTGACCGGCGAGAAGAGCGCGCTCAAATTCATCGACGAGGTCGGCTTCTGCACCGGCTTCACGGCCGGGATGGGCGTGCCGTGCCTGCGTGAGGCGATCGCTGGAACGCGCGAACCCGGGATGCCGGAGCACATCCAGCACGACTACGCGATCGGGATGACGTGGCGGATTAAGGAAGCGTTGCCGGATCGCCGCGCGGTTTATTACGGCAAAGCGATCGCGCGACGCCCGAGCTTCATCGCGCGCGAGATGCTGGGCGCGTTTCTTAAGGTTCGCATCGAGCCGGGCGACTATCGGAAGTTGTACGAACGCGGTGGACTGTCGCATTGCGGCAAACTGGTGATGGACGCTCTGTCCAAGCGCGGCGCGGCCGAGACTCGCGTGCTCAAGCTGTCGAGCGGATACGCGCAGCCGTCGCGCCGGGCGGTTTTCGACCGTGCGATGGCGGAGCTGCAGGAAAAATTTCTCGCGCTCAAAGTGGATGAGCGCGCCGACCCGTTCAGCTACGTGTGGGACACGATGGAGCATCGATGGCCCGACGCGATTGCCGAGGCCCGGACGCTCACGCGGACGCAGGCGGCGTACGCAATCGTCGGCAAATATTTCGAGACCGCGGCGTTTGGTAGTGAGCGCGCGATCGCGCGGCTGCTCGGAATCGATCCCGCCCTGGTCGAAGGGGCGGCGCGCCGGCTCGAGCGCGAGGGGACGATTGCGCGCGGCGTCAGAATCGACGGGCGCCTAGGTGCGGTTAGTTTGCTTTCCAGGTTCGCGCCCTAGCGGGATGTTGAAAACTTCGGTTCCCCCCTTAACCCTCCTAACAGGGCGAAGCCCGCATCTTTTCTTAACATTGGGTGCAGGGGTCACCCCTGCATCACCACTGCTCGTAGTGCACGGCGCGGCGCTCGTAACCTGCCCCACGGATCAGGTCGCGCAATCGGATCACGCCCTTGCCGACGCCGCAGATATAAAACTGGCGCGTGCGATCGGCGTCGCCGATGACCCATCGAGCTTGCGCCAACTCGAACAAACGATCGTAGATTTTTTCGGGAGGCGCGATCACGGTCTCGTACGAAAAATTCGGCGCGGTCCGCGCGAACTCGTCGAGTTCGCCGGCGTACAGGAGATGCTCGCGATCCGGCGCCGCGTAAATCAAATGGATCTTCGGCGGCGCACCTTCGCGCGACGATGAGGCGAGCGCCCGCTTCAGCATCGGGCGAATCGGCGCGATCGCTGTTCCCTCCGCGATAAAGCCCGCTTCCGCCGCTGGCGCGCGATCGATCGTAAAGGCGCCGAACGGCCCGCTGAAATCGATCGTGTCGCCGACGCGCTGCTCGAACATCCATCCGACTCCGCGCCCGCCCGCGACGCGATTGAAGCAAATCTCGAATGCGCCGCGCTCTTCGGGGTCCGACGCGATCGAGTAGGGACGCGAGCGGGTTTCGTCGCCGAGCGGAATCGTTATCGAGATGAACTGGCCGGGGATAAATCGCAGATGCTTGCCGCTGGCGAGCGAGAGAAAAAGCGAGCGGGTGTCCGATGCGTGATCGAAAATCTTCTCGACGCGGGCCTTCAGCGTCGCGCGCTTGCCTGCACCGGCGGGAAGCGGCTCGGCCGTCATTCCTCGGCCGCCTCGCTGACCTGGTTAATCGTGTAGCGCGGAATTGTGACGACGATTTCCACGTCGGGATCCTCGATGACGGCCTGGCATCCCAGCCGCGAAGTCGGAGTGAGCCCCGGCGCCTTGTCGAGCAAGTCCTCCTCCTGCTCGCTGGACTCGCCGAGCTTGTTGAATCCCTGCCTCACGATCACGTGGCAGGTCGTGCACGCGCAATTGCCGCCGCATGCGTGCTCGAGATGGACGCCGTGACCCAGCATCACGTCGAGTATCGAGCCCGGCTTGCCGTCGTGCTGAAACGGCGCCTTGGCAGGGTCGAACTCGATCAGTTTTTCGGGATCGCCGTTTTCGAATTGGATTCGCAGTTTCGCCATCGGATTCAGGCCGTAGTTGAGATTATGCGCTGCGTCGAGACGGCGAAACCGTCCCTGCATCATTGAGACTCCCGCGCTTGCATCTTCGCCTGATTTTCGCCATCATCTGCCATCGCACAAGTGGAGCGGGAGAAGACTCAATGGCGACGCTGACTAAGCGGCAGAAGCAGCTAATCGACTACTTGAACGACTATATCAGGGAACACGGCTACGCACCCACGCTGGCCGAAGTCGGCCAATACTTCGGGTTGTCGTCGCTCGCCACCGTGCACAAGCATCTGCACAACCTCGAGCAGAAGGGGTTTATCAAGCGCCAGCATAATCACAGCCGGGCGCTCGAGGTCGCGCCGCCGGAGAAGCATGAAGCGGCCAAGGCGATCCGATTGCTCGGCACCGTTGCGGCGGGCGCGCCGATCGAGGCGGTCGAGAACAACGAAACCATCAGCGTGCCCGACGAGTTCATCCGGCGCGACGATACATTTTGCCTGCGGGTGAAGGGCGACTCGATGATCGAAGACGGCATCCGCGACGGCGATTACATAATCGTCGAAGGCCGCGACAGCGCCGACAATGGCGAGACGGTGGTCGCACTGATCGGCAACGAGGCGACGGTCAAGAAGTTCTACCGTGAATCGGGCGGACAGATCCGGCTGCAGCCGGCCAACTCCGCGATGCAACCGATCATGGTCGGCGAGGGCGACCTGGCGATTCGCGGCGTCGTGGTCGGCCTGATGCGTCACTACCGCTAAGCACGCCTCGCTCGCACGCCGCAGATTTTCATTCAGAAATCGTCGTGGGTCGGCACTGCGTCCGCAGGCTCTTGGCCCGGTCGCTTAGGCGTGGATCGGATGAGGAACTTCGGCAATTGGGTGCGCGATCGGAATCGTGACGACGAAGGCGGAGCCCTGCGGGAGCGCGGTCCTGACGATAATCTTTGCGCCGAGCGCTTCCACATTGCGCTGAACAACGGCGAGGCCCAGGCCCATTCCGCGGTGACTGCGGATACTCGAGTGCGAAAGCTGAGCGCAGCGTTTGAATGCCTGCGCGACCATCTCGGCCTCGATACCGGGTCCCGTGTCACGGACTTCCAGTTCGACTGCGGAGCCGAGTTGGGATGTTACAGCCCGGCGAATCGCGATGGTGACGCTGCCTCGATCGGTAAACTTGATCGCGTTGACCGCGAGGTTGACCAAAATCGACTTAATTGCCCGCCGCCGCGAGCGAAAGACAGTGGGCGCGGCTTCGAGATCGAATCTGATTTCCAAACCCTTGGAATCGTTGGCAGCCTCGAGCGCCGGAGCGAGGTCTCCAATCAGATCGTGCAGGCGGATTTCCTCTTCGTCTGCCGCCTCAGCCATCGCGTCCGCGACTGAAAAGTCCATCACGTTTTCGACCGTTTGCGCCAGGTCGTGCGCGTTGGCATTAATGCGCTCGATAATTTGCTGGTGGCGGCCGCCGATTTCTTCGCTCAACTCGTCGCGCAGGATGTCGAGATAGCCGAGGATCGCCTGCAGCGGCGAGCGAAGTTCGTGCGCAAGATTGGCCAGCGCCTCCATGTGCAGTCCCTGCTCCCATTGAACCGCCTGCATTCTCGAGCGGATTCCCTCGTGCGCAGCCGACTCGACGGTTGCAACGGGCGCGTGACCATTATTTGACAGATTCGACAACTGCCTCTTTCCGATCCCTGGCTGGCTTCGCTACGCAGCGAATTTTCTGTGCGAGCTATGCGTGCCAATTGCTATCCACGTTGAAGCAAAGGAGCGGGGAGGTGAATCGGAAAATCACCCGGATCGCAGGCGAAAAGTACCTAGTAGGAGGGGGAAGATTATCTAGCTGGGCCAGCTTGAGTCAGCTCTGCCAGGCGTATAACTATTAGTTTTTGTGTCAAAGTTGTTTAAGTATAAATGTTAAGGGTAGATTTATCGGATGGCGCCGCGCGCTGAGCGGGCCCCAGCCTGTAAGGAGGACCTCATGCCGCGTTGGTACGACGACAATTCACAATCCATCGGGCACACACCGCTGGTACGGCTCAACCGTATCATCGACGGAGCCCCGGCTACGGTGCTTGCGAAGATTGAAGGGCGCAACCCCGCCTATTCCGTCAAATGCCGAATCGGCGCTGCGATGGTTTGGGATGCCGAACGTCGTGGGCTGCTGGGACCCGGCAAGGAACTCGTCGAGGCGACCAGCGGAAACACGGGGATTGCGCTCGCCTTCGTCGCCGCGGCCCGTAATATCCCGCTGATTTTAACGATGCCCGAAACGATGAGTATCGAGCGCCGCAAATTGCTGATCGCATACGGCGCGAAGCTGGTGCTCACGGAGGGGGCAAAGGGCATGACCGGAGCGATCGCGAAGACCGAGGAAATCAAGGCGTCGGCGCCTGATCGCTACGTTCTTATGCAGCAGTTTAAGAACCCCGCCAATCCCGCGATTCACGAGAAGACGACCGGGCCGGAAATATGGGACGATACCGAAGGCGCCGTGGATATTTTTGTGTCAGGGGTGGGCACCGGCGGCACCATCACCGGAGTCTCGCGCTACATCAAGGGCACCAAAGGAAAGCCAATTATTTCGGTCGCCGTCGAGCCGTCCGCGAGTCCCGTGCTCAAGCAGTTTCGAGCGGGTGAGCCGCTCAAGCCCTCCGCCCATAAGATTCAAGGTCTCGGCGCCGGATTCGTGCCGGAAGTCCTGGATCTATCACTGGTTGACGAAATTGAACCGGCTACCAACGAGGAATCGATCGAATACGCGCTGCGCCTCGCACGCGAGGAGGGGATAATCTCGGGTATTTCGAGCGGGGCCGCGGTGGCGGTGGCCGCGCGGATAGCCAAACGTCCGCAGAACGCGGGCAAGACGATCGTCGTCATACTGCCCGACTCCGGCGAGCGGTACCTGAGTACCGCCCTGTTTGAGGGTCTCTTTGATAGCTGATGGAGCGGGAAATTGAACTCGCGAGATGAGGAAGAAGGTAACGGCGGGATTGCAGGCTCGGATTGGAACCTTGACCGGATCGTCGCCGAGCTGCGCGCCTCCCGCGCTGGATCGCAAGCGGGAGGCAAACGCGAGCAGGCCGCCCCGCTGCCATCGAGGAAGGCAGTGGCGCGCATCGTCGACGGACTGTTCGCGGCGCTTTTTCCCACGCACTTCGTTCTGCCGGATCTTACCGACGAGGGTATCGATTACTTTGTCGGGCAGACGCTCGATGCGGCGCTGCGTTCGCTGGTCAACCAGGTGCGCCTGGAACTGCAATTTGCATCCCGGCAACCGGACCAGAGCAGTCGCGATCAAGCGCGGCAGGCGATCCGGATAACACGCGAGTTTGCCGCATGTCTGCCGAAGGTGCGTGCGTTGCTCGAAAACGATATTTTGGCTGCCTACCAGGGAGACCCCGCGGCCAAGAGCGTCGAAGAGGTACGGGTCTGCTACCCGGGCATTTGGGCCATCACCCACCATCGCCTCGCTCACCAACTCTATCTCCTGGGTGTCCCTCTGCTCGCCCGCATCATCGCAGAGCTTGCGCACTCGGCAACCGGTATCGATATCCACCCGGGGGCGAAGATCGGCGCGAGTTTTTTCATCGACCACGGCACCGGCGTGGTCATCGGAGAAACGGCAATCATCGGCCAGCGGGTGCGCTTGTATCAGGCCGTCACGCTGGGGGCGAAGAGTTTTCCGGTTGGCGAAGACGGCACGCTGATCAAAGGCATCCCCAGGCATCCCATCGTGGAAGACGACGTCGTGATCTATGCCGGCGCGACCATCCTCGGCCGGGTCACCATCGGCCGCGGCTCGACCATCGGCGGCAACGTCTGGCTCACGCGCAGCGTGCCGCCCGGAAGCAACATCACGCAGGCGCAGGTGCGCAGCGAGGAGTTCGATGAAGGCGCCGGGATATGAACGGGCGCCATCTCGGCGCTTCAGCCGCTGATGAAGAACATTGCGATGTCGGCGTTCAGGTTCGGGTCGTCGTGGACTTCCTGGCCTGATTCGCTGTTCAGGCAGATCTCGCGCAGCACCCGAACGCCGATTGCATGGCAGAGCTCCCGAACATCGACGATCGAAGCGAATCGACGATTCGGTGTGTCGTACCATTCGTAGCCATAAAGCCCCGGTAGCTTCGGTGCGCGGCCCAGTTCGTAATACATCTCCCGCATCTTGCGATACGCGAAATTCGGAAAGCTGACGATGCCAAACCCACCGACGCGGGTGATCTCGCGCAGGATGCCTTTGGTGTCGTCGATGCACTGCAAGGCCTGCGAGAGCACTACCACGTCGAAATGCCGATCGCGAAAGCCGGTCAACCCGCGGTTGAGGTCAGCATGGATGACGTTCAGTCCGCGGCATACGCACGCGAGAACGGCCTTCTCGTCCACCTCGACGCCCACCACGCGGGAGTGGCCCCTGGCGACGAGTTCGGACATCAGTTGGCCGCTGCCACATCCCAGGTCCAGCACGCTGCTGTCGAGCGGAATCTGGTCCACCAGGATTCGGAGGTCCACGCGGTCGCCCTGAAAAAATGTGCCGGATGATGGCGGTGGCGCCGGCTTCTCATTAGGTTCGACGACCTTCGGCGTCCCGGATAGATTGGCAAAGAAGCCGCGGACCATCCCGCCGTAAGTCTCGACACTGTCGGCGAGGAGGAACGCGTCGTGGCCGCTGGGGCTGGTAACCTCGCAATACGAAACGGGCTTGTCCAGCGCCAGCACGGCGTCGGCGATCTCGCGGCCCTCTTCGGGCGGGAACAGCCAATCGCTGCTGAAGCTCACCACCAGCCACTGGCACTTTGATGGCGCGAGCGCCGCCTGCAGCGCCTCAGGGGTATCGCCCACGTCAAACATGTCCATCATCATCGACAGCGTGACGTAGCTGTTGGCGTCAAACCGCTCGACAAATCTGTCGCCCTGGTAACCCAGGTAAGCGCCGACCGAAAACTTTTTTTCGAACGCAGTGGCGACCTGCCGCGGACGCAGGCGGCTCGGGCCGAATTTCGCGGTCATCGATTCGCGCGACAGGTACGTGATGTGCCCAAGCATCCGCGCCAACGCCAGGCCCACCGCCGGCCCCTGCTCTCCGTAATATCGCCCGCCGTGATAGTGCGGGTCGTGCATGATCGCATTGCGCGCGACTACGTCGAACGCCAGCGCCTGGCTGGTTAACCGGGGCGAGGTCGCCATCGCCACGCATCCGCGTACCCGTTCGGGATAGCGGATTGCCCAGGTGATCGCCTGATGACCGCCCATCGAGCCGCCGATCACCGCCAGCAACCTGCCCACGCCGAGGTGGTCGATCAGCAGTCGCTGCACTTCGACGGTGTCCGCAATGGTGACGGTGGGAAAGTCCGCCGCATACGGATGGCCGGTCGCCGGGTTGATGCTGTTGGGGCCGGTAGTGCCGCGGCATCCGCCGAGGATGTTGGCGCAGACGACGAAATAGCGGTCGGTATCGATGAACCGGCCCGGTCCCACGACGATATCCCACCATCCGGGAAAATCCGCGTCGTCGTGCCGGGCCACGTGCGAGTCGCCGCTGATGGCGTGACAGATCAGGACGGCGTTGTCGCCGGCCTCGTTTAGCCGCCCGTAGGTCTCGTAAGTGACGGTGACCGACGGCAGTTCGCCGCCGAGTTCCAGTTTGAGCGGAGTGTCGAAGGCGACCTGCCTGGCATGCAGCAGCGGCGCTGCGGAACGGACCGCGTCGCTGCTATCGAAATCGCCCTGCCCCACCTTCGCCTGATGGGCGAGCGGCTGCGTGGCACGTCTATCCACCGGCTCGTTTACCCTTGCGAAGCTGCCAGCGCCTGATCGAGATCCTCGATGATGTCCTCAATGTCCTCGATCCCCACTGACAGGCGAACGTACTCGGGCGTCACCCCGGTCTTCAACTGCTCCTCGCGGGTGAGCTGCGAGTGCGTCGTCGAGGCGGGATGAATAACCAGCGTCTTGGCGTCGCCGATATTGGCCAGGTGGCTCATCAGCTTGACGTTATTGATAAACTTCACGCCGGCCTCACGGCCGCCCTTGATGCCGAACCCAATGATGGCGCCTTGGCCCTTGGGCAGGTACTTGCGGGCGTTCTGGTAGTCCTTGTGGCTTGGCAGACCGGGATAGTTCACCCAATCCACGGATCGATGCTGCTCCAGATGCTTGGCGACCTTCAATGCGTTTTCGCAGTGCCTGGGCATCCGCACGTGCAGCGTCTCGAGCCCCTGGAGGAAAAGAAACGCCGCGAACGGGCTCATGCACGCGCCGGTATCGCGCAGCCAGTGAGTGCGGATGTGGAGGATGTAGGCGATATTGCCGATGGGCCGCAGCGCCTCCTCGAACACCATCCCGTGGTACGACGGGCTGGGCGCGCAGAATTCGGGCCATTTCTTCGGGTTGTCACCCCACTTGAACTTCGCACTATCGACGATCGCCCCGCCGATGTGCGTCCCGTGCCCGCCGATGAACTTGGTGGTGGAGTGAACGATGATGTCGGCCCCGTCTTCGATGGGCCGGTACAGCCACGGCGTCATGACAGTGTTGTCTATGACCACCGGCAGGCCGTGACTGTGGGCCACGTCCGAGAGCTTGCGGAAGTCCGGGACGTCATTCTTTGGATTACCCAGCGTCTCGAAGTAAACCAGGCGCGTCTTGTCGTCCACCAGCCGGCTGATTTCCTCCGGCTTGGCGGAATCGAAGAAACGCACCTCGATGCCGAGCTGCTTGAACGTCTGCGTGAACAGGGTCCAGGTACCGCCATACAGGCTGGTGGCCGAGATGATGTTTTGGCCGCTGTGGGCGATGGTGAGGATGGCGGCGTTGATTGCAGCCTGGCCCGAGGCAAAAGCGAGTCCTGCGGCGCCGCCCTCCAGCGCCGCCAGTCGCTTCTCCAAGACGTCGTTGGTCGGGTTCATCAAGCGCGTGTAGATGTTGCCGAACTCTTTGAGCGCGAATAGGTTCGATGCGTGCTCCGTGTCGTTGAACAAATACGACGAGGTCGCGTAGATCGGCACGGCGCGTGCGTTGGTGGTGGGATCCTTCTGCTGTCCGGCGTGAAGCGCAAGCGTGCCCAGGCGATAGTTGGGATTGCTGTCTGCCATTACCTTCCCCAATCGATGGATTCGATCATTTGTGTGACTTTATAAGATAAGTAACGTTTTTGGATAGTCTCGCGTCAAGCGGCCTGCGTTGTGCCGACGGCGCGGGCCGTCGTGGTGGGGTCCGGCACTTGGCCGGCGCGTAACGCTTGGGTGGCGAGTCCGTAGCCGGCTGTGTTGTCTGACACTTCAGGATCTCCTTCGCTTATGCTTGTTCGTCAGTCCCAAGGGCTTCGTCGGTTCACCGTACAGGTGTCCACCAGCCCTTTTTGATTTTCCCGGATTTTCAGGCCCACTCCTGGTAGAGCACCGTGGACAGGTATCGCTCGCCCGCGTCGGGCAGCAGGGTGACGATGGTTTTACCGGCTAACTCGGGCTGCTTTGCGAGCCGTACGGCCACTGCTACCGCTGCGCCGGACGAAATGCCGACGAGCATGCCTTCCTCGCGAGTCAAGCGCCGTGCAAAGGCTACTGCTTCCTCGCTATCCACCAGCTCGACACGGTCAACCAACGACAGATCCAGCGTCTCAGGAATGAAGCCGGCGCCGATGCCCTGGATTTTATGCGGACCAGGCTTGAGTTCCTGGCCCGCAAGTTTCTGCGTGATAACCGGGCTTTCCTTCGGCTCGACAGCAACCGAGATGATTTGCTTGCCCTTGGTCTTCTTGATGAAGCGGGACACGCCTGTAATCGTGCCGCCGGTGCCGACACCCGAGACAAAAATATCGACGGCGCCTTCGGTGTCGTCCCAGATTTCCGGTCCCGTGGTCTTCTCATGAATGGCAGGATTGGCGGGATTCTTGAACTGCTGAGGCATGAAATACCGCTGCGGGTCGGAGTCCAGGAGCTGCTGCGCCTTGGCAATCGCACCTGGCATACCCTTGGCCCCCTCGGTCAGAACCAACTCGGCGCCCAGACCGAACAGCACGCGGCGCCGCTCCACGCTCATCGTATCGGGCATCGTCAGCAACACCTTGTATCCGCGCGATGCACCGACGAACGCCAGCGCGATGCCGGTGTTGCCGCTGGTCGGTTCGAGGATCACTTGGCCCGGTTTAAGCAAGCCCTTCTGCTCCGCGTCCCAGATCATCGCCGCCCCGATGCGGCACTTGACCGAATAGGACGGATTACGCCCCTCGATCTTCGCCAACACTGTGGCCTTGGCGCCGTCGGTAACGCGGTTCAGCTTGACCAGCGGCGTGCGTCCGATCGAATACGAATTCTCTTGAAAGATTCTTTGCGTACTCATGTTTTCCGCTCCTGCACGGGGGGGCCTGCCCTTGCGCCGTGATGTGGTCATTTATCTCTCCGCGGCCACGGTCCATCGCAGTTACTCCTGGCTAGAACCCGAACTGGACAGAGCCCGTGTACTGGTTGAACCCCCATCCGTTGGCGAGCAGGTTGAAACGATATTCGGTGCCAACCGAAATCCGGTTGAGGATGCGCTGGATTGGAGGCACCGACAGACCGGCGAGGCTATACTTGGCTCCGAACCCGAAAACGCCGCCCGCCTGAGTGTCGGCGTCGGTAGCGCGGAAGCCCTGACCCGCTCCCTTTGCGCGGTTGACCACCGGCGTGCTCAGCATGCTGATCCAAATACCCGGACCGGCGAGAACGTAAGGCTTGAGTTGCGCGAGCGCCGGAAATCCCGCCGAAGCAAGGTTCAGATGGTATTGTACGGTCGGCTGAATCTCGACCGTGTCGACCCAGGTCTTTTGCGGGCCAATTGAAGGATTCAAGATGGTCCCGAGATTGTTCACCGTCGTCGCGCCACCGCCCTTGACCAGCGCGGCTTCAAGCTCGCCGCTTATGTCTCCGAAAGGGATTCCGTCCTCCTCAGTGAGCAGACGATAGTTGAGAAAGGCGCTGTAGCGGAGTCCGCCCGGCATCCCGTAAGGCGATTCCGAGTATCCGACGCGGAAACCCACGCCGAAGGGAAGCTCCTGTTGGGCCGTCGTGATTGCGGTGACCTGTTGTGCAAGGGGGGCCACCTGCTGCTGGACTTGAGCCTTCACCTCTTCCTTCACCGATGGCGTCGCAGCGGCAAGTGGCTGAACCCTTTGCTGTAACTCCAGCATCTGGGTGCGCAGGTCGCGATTCTGCTTTTCGACGGCGTCGAGCCGGTCGAGCACTTTCTGGAGTTGCGTCGCAGTCACCTTCGCCGAGCTCGAACCCGCCCGAGCGACCGAAGGAATGGCCATTAGTGAGCATGCGAATCCGACGACCAACATCACGAGTCTTGCCTTCATTTCATGGTCCCCTCCATGGACCTTCACGAACATAAGTAAATCCATTGATTTAGTCGACTAAGGGCGCACCATACTTGTCGCGCTTGCGCGAAGCAAGGCTCCAGGCGACGAAAAATCTAGGTTAGCCGCATTAGCCGCGAATCTTGACTGGATGCGAAGGCGCCCGAAACCATCACGCCGACCCCGAGCAGTGAGGCGATCGCGCTTGCAAATGCGACCTGAACTAATTTAATCAACTAATACAAAAGATCGGTAGGCTACACGAATTCTTATCAACCCAAACTCTCGCTTATAAGTCGGAAGTTGTGAACACAAAGATTGTCGATGAAACTATCGCGCGCGCCGCGGCCGAACGCCGCAGTGCGCTTTCGGAAATCGAATCCAAGCGGATCCTCGAAGCGATCGGCATCGCAACCCAAATGCCCGAGCCGGCCCGCAGCGCCGACGAAGCCGCGGCGGCGGCCGAGCGGCGCG
>CALAOW010000083.1 GCA_937889395.1 uncultured Pseudomonadota bacterium
AGTCGCCAAGGGCTGGTGGGACGGATTCGATCAGCCAGTCACGCCCCGTGCGATGCTCGTGTCAGGGTCGAATCCGCTGCGTCGCCATCGCGGCGGCATGAATACCTATTTCAAGACTCTGTGGCCGAAGCTCGAAACGATCGTGGTTTTCGATCCCCGCTGGAGCACGACCGGTCTTTACGCGGATTATGTATTGCCGTCTGCGTCCTACTACGAGTATGCGGACGTCAAGTATTCGACCCCCGACACCAGGTTGCTGTGCTTCACCGACCAGTCGGTGCCGATGCAGGGTGAGTCCCGATCGGACCGCCAGATTGCCCTCGGCGTGTTGAAAAGCGTCGCGAAGCACCTCAAGGCCCGTGGCATCGAAAAGTACGCGTCGGGCGATCGCGAGGTCATCGTCGATGACCTGTACTGGCGGGCCACTTACGGCGACCGCTACGGCGACACCAACGCCGACGAAGAGCGCATGGTCGATGACTGCCTGCATGCCCTCGGCGAAATGGGCTGGCTTACGACCCTCGATGGCGAGGACCTTAGCCTCGCCAACATGCGCAAGAACGGCAAGGCTTGGCTGAGCGGGCGCCCGCCCTGGCACGGGATGGTGTGCCAGAGCACGGATATGGTCCCGCGCCAGGTTCATGTGCCGATGAGAGACCAGGTGGAAATGAAGGTCCCGTACGCGACCACCACCCGGCGCATCGCGTTCTACATCGATCACCCGTACTTCATCGAGGCGGACGAGGCCCTCGTCCTCTGTAAGCGGCCTCCCGACATCGGCGGTCACCAGCCGTGCCGGATAACCGGCGGTCACGTCCGATGGAGCATCCACGCCAATTGGCATACTTCGCTCGAAATGATGAAGCTGCATCGCGGCGAGCCGTTCGCGTTCGTCAATAATACTGCCGCGCGCAAAAAGGCCATCGAGGACAATGACTTCATTCGCGTTTACAATGACTACGGCTCCTTCATAACTCGCGCGAAGCTGTCCGCCTGCGTGCGGCCGGATCAGTTGGTCATCTACCATGCCTGGGAGCCGTATCAGCATCCCAACGGCATGCCCGCAGACGGCCTGATGCCTGGCCCGCCCAAAGGGCTCCACTTTGCCGGTGGCTATCGGCATTTCGAGTACACGCTGTTTAGCTGGGCGCCGTCGCAGTCGGATCGCCAGACCAATATCGATTACGAGAAGGCTGAGTTTCAGGCATAATCATGTCCAAAGTCGGCGGTGCGTTGCCATCATGGTATTGGCCTGCAGGCATCCCGCGTCGAGTTCCGGTAGCACAGCAGCCGCTAGGCCGTCTGTTCCGGCAGCGATTCGCGACCATGAAAGACCGAATCGCGGTCGCGGACAAAAATGTCCGCATCAGTTACGGTGAACTACTCGAGCAAGGCCTGAGTCTCGCCGGCGGTATCCAGGCCGCCGGCCTCACCGGCACCATCGCGATCTCCGATCCTGATCCGGTCGAGAGTCTGCGCCTGTGCCTTGCCGGTTTGTTCGCCGGGCGCCGCATCTTGCTCGCAGATCCCGCAGCCTCCGCCGAGCAGCTCGCGGCCCGGCTTGCCGAGGGGAACGCTTCTGCCCTCATCACCTCAGATGGCGCCGGGCCTGCCCAGGCCGCGGGCGTCAGAATGGTCGCGAGGAGCGAACTGCAAGGAACATTCAGCGAAGCGGGAACAGCGATACGCGCGACGGAGCCCGCGCTACTGCTTCCGACCGGCCATGGGCTGGTCGCGCATTCACATTTCTCTGTGTCGGCGATGGCCGCCTCGATGGCCGCATTCATTCCCCGGCTGCGCGAGATCCCGTTTGTATGCACCGAACCTACGATCGGCTCTTGGGAGATGCTGACAGGTATTTTGCTGGCCATTTCACAGGGTAAGCCTGTTGTATTTGCCAGCCTCGAAGAGTTCGACACCGGCGAGTTGGCCGACCTCACCAATGGCGCCTATATGATTATTCAACGAAGCCAGGCCGACGCAATGTTGGCGGAAGGTCGGACGCCGCCGATGATTAGTCAGTCTGCTAATGTCTTCGTCTCGACCGGATCTTTCGCGCCGCGGTGGCGCCGCCGGATGGAAGCGCTATGTGGCCGGCCGATCTTTCCGATCTGGGGACTGCCCGAGGTCGGCCCTCTGGTTTCCGCTCATCCGACATGGATTCCGCCGCATGGACACGGATTTCCGCTCGTCAATGTCTCTCTAATTCCGATCGATCCGAAAAGCGGCAAGGTTTCGATCGTGCCGTGGGAGATGCTCGTTCAGGCGGAGGTTGGCGTCGAGGCGCTGTCCGCGATGGTCGGCTACGTCGAGCCTGCCCGCAACGTCGGTCTCAAAATCGGCACCGCGGTGAGGACGCGCCAGGTCGCGTCGATGGATCATGTTGGCGTGGTTGCCCTGCAGGGCGCCCCGTTCGACGGCTATGGAGCCGCCGGTGGCAACTGAAAATCCATATCTGTTGTTCGACGTTCCCGGCGGCCGTCTTGCCTTCGGCGACGGAGACCTCGACATCTGGGCGGAACATCTCGCCTGGTGTTACCGGATGATGGGCATCCCGGACGGTGCAACGATCGCGGTTCAGGACTTCGGCAGCAGTCCCATATCGTTTCTCGGCTCGAGTCTGCTGATGCCGGGCCTTCAACGCGGAGTCGCCGAACGTATCGATGGCCGCTTCATTTGCCTCGACGCTTCCGCAGAGCGCGTGACGCTCACGCCGGCTCTGCTGGCGCAACTGGCCGTCGACGCGCTCATCATCAGAGAAGACGTGCTCGTGCTGCTTTCCGCGCAGCTGCACAAAAAGGGACTTGCAGAGCTCGCACAGCGCACGATGAAAACAATTGTGGTGTTCGGCGACGAGCCTCCCGCCCTCAATCCGGTCCGCCTGCCGCCGTCGCGCCATCTTATGCACATCGAAAACGCCCTTCTGCTCGCACCCCAGTGCGTCAAGTGCGAGTGCTTCCACCTCCGCGAAGGATTCTACGAAGTTGACGGACGGATGATTCGCAACCTCCGGCTGGCCGCGCCGACCTACGACCTGCCGCGCGGCGAACTGTTCTCGCCTTCGCACTGTGCCGCGGGCATCCGCGACTGGTGTATCGGCTGGTCACCTCGCGGACAAGGTATTTGATCGGCGATGCGTGACACTACTTCGAGCTGCGCGCGAAACGATGCCATCGAGACCCTTTCGGGTGCGCAATTGACTGCCTGGCAGACCGACCGTCTGCGCGAGGTCGCCAACCACGCTTACCTCGAGGTTCCATTCTACCGCGAACTGTGGGACCGGGCTGGCGTCGAACCGGGGCTGCTTCGTTCGCTCGAAGATTTCGCCCGCTTCCCTACGATTTCCAAGCATGACCTCGTACAAGCTGGCCGCTTTTGGACAAACCCCCATCAGGGCTCCGTCGCATTCAGTACGCGCGGCACTTCAGGCGCTCCTCTCCTCGTATGGCTGAGCGCGGAGGAAGAGGAAGCATACATTCAGCCGACGATGCGCGGCTTTCGTTGGGCGGGATTCCGCTCCGGGATGACTGCCCTGTTGATGAGCCCGGTATGGCACCGTCTCGCCGCCTGCGAGGCGCACGCAATCGCACGCTTGGGCGGCCGCTGCGCGTTTTTCTGGGGAAGCATGGGATCCGAGTACACCGACTCCTTCCTTCATACGCTGTCCTCGGCGCGACCGGAATTCATCACGACCACCGCGCCGTTTCTGCTCTCCCTGGTTCGAGGGAGCACCGGCGCCACGATTCGGCCGCACGACCTTTTCAAGGGAGTACGCTCGGTCGTCGTCGTGGGTTTGCCGCTCACGCCGCGCATGCGCGAGTTCCTTCGCGACCGCCTCGAAGTCGAGGATGTCTTCGAACGCGGTGGAACGCAGGAAGGAGCTGCAATTGACGAATGCCGATTCCATTCCGCTCCCCACGTGCACGAGGACGTCTGCTACCTCGAAGTCATCGACGATGCTGGCATTCACGTCGCGCCCGGTGTCCGCGGACGTCTGATCGTTACCAAGCTCACCACTACCGGGAGCACCTTCGTGCGTTACGACACTGAAGACATTGCCGCATTCGCACCCGGCGACTGCCCGTGCGGTTCTGGTTTTCGCAGACTGAGGATTTACGGACGTCCCGAGAGCAGCGTGCTCGTCGGCGACCGGCTAATCACCGCCTACGACGTCCGGATGTGCATCGAGGAAGACCCCGCTCTGGTGGGCCGCAACGTGTTGCTGATCCGCGAGGCCAACGCGCAGGCCGGCGTCCTGACCGTCGCCGTCGAAGGTGAGGCGCACGACTCGGCCAACTTGCAGGCGCGCCTGCGCGAGCAACTCGGGGTCGCCAGCGCCGACATCGTCTGGCTCGGCGACCTCAGAGTCAACTGGGGTTTCCGCCAGGTGCTCGACGGTCGCGAGATACGACTCCCCAGGAACTGATGGAGGCGCCGATGAAACTGATGCTCCCGACCAATTGGGATCCCGAACTCATCGCGCAAATTGCGCCGTTCAAGCCCGATTACATTTACGGAAGCCTGCCGAGCGAGGCTACGCTCCGCTCGTCACAGGTGCTGTCCGACGCGAGCGAAGACGATATAGCGCGCCATGTTTCACAAGCCTCGCAGCACGGCATTCGTCTCGTTTACGTCATGAACGCCACCTGTCTGGGAAACAAGGAATACTCGGAAGAAGGCCGTGGTCAGCTGTTGCAGCGTCTCCAGTGGCTTGTCGATATCGGGGCGGCGGCTGTCGTCACGGCCAATCCGTTCGTGATGGAGCTGATGCGCGAGAATTTTCCCGCTCTCGAGCTGCACATTTCGGTACTCGCATCGGTCAATGACGCCCGCAAGGCAAAATTCTTCGACGACTTGGGCGCCACCGTCATTCATCTCGATCCCCAGGTTAATCGCGACTTCCGCCATATCGAGGCCATACGCAAGGCGGTCGGATGCCGTCTCTCGCTGGTGGTCAACGAGGGATGCCTGCTGAGCTGTCCCATCCGCCAGTATCACTCCAATATGATTTCCCATTCGGGCGAAAGTATCACCAGCCGATACTACGTGGACTACTGTTACTACCGCTGCTCGCTTATCAAGCTCAACGACGCCGCCGAGCATCTTCGCTCGCCATGGATCAGACCCGAGGATCTCGCCATCTACGAAAACTTGGGGATCGACCTGTTCAAGGTTGCCGGCCGTGAAAAGATGGAAGAGGGACCAAGCTCGCACACCGATTGGATCGCCATGGTCGCCAATGCGTATCACTCGAGGCACTGCGAGGACATCGCCCGCCTCCTCGTCGGCATCCAGCCGCCTCACAAGCTCTTCGGCGAGGCGCCTGAGCCGTTGGCCGTCCGAATCGACAGTGCGGAGCTCGATGGCTTCCTGCGCTTCTTCCAGGACGACCATTGTTCGCTCGATTGCGACCAGTGTGACTATTGCGGGAATTGGGCGCGGCGTGCCGTCCACGTCAGCGGCAGGCCGACGGAATGCGCGCAGGCGCTCGCAGACGACGTGCAAACCATTCGAGTCGGAAGTTATCGGAGTGGCAGGTGAACCAAGCAACTCAATCTCTCGACCTACAAATTCTGGCTGGGATCCATATGCTTTTCGCGGCCGTGTTCGTCGGCTCCAATATATTTCTGGATTTCCTTTTGACTCCGCGCCTCGATCTGATTCCGCCCGGACAGGCGGCGCGGCTCGGCGACAAGCTCGGCACCGACTTCGCCTGGCTGAACTGGATGGCCCTGGTGGGATCCCCGCTGAGCGGACTCCTGCTGCTGTGGCGATTGGGCAATTTGCCGTCGTTGCTCGACCCGAGTTTCCTCTTCAGCGGTTACGGTGTCGCCCTGCTGTGCATGATTACGCTCTGGTTTACCTTGATAATAACCGCCTCAATCCTGACCTTCTACCTGCGCCCGCGCGTCGTAGTGAAACTTCCCTACGATGCCACGCGTCAGCAGGTCGAGGGCTCTCGTACCGACGCTATGAACTATGCGGACTGGATGAAGACTCTGGCGCGTTACAACGTATACGCGTCGTGCCTCATAATAGTCATAGGCGGTTTTCTGCGCTTCGGAGGTTTTCCATTCTGAGATGCTGACAGCGAGGCCACAAACCGCAGCTCTCTTGATCGGCGCGCCGTTTGCGCGGCGCATTGGATAGACGACCCGTGCAATCAGATAACGAAAGCGCAACCGTCCGAACTCAGGCGTCACAGCTACGCGACCGGTTCGGGCGCACCATGAAGAAACTGCGCATCTCGCTGACTGATCGCTGCAACTTCCGTTGCGTTTACTGCATGCCGGAGTGTCCGGTCTGGGGCCCCAGGGAAGTAGTCCTCAGCCTCGAGGAACTCCATCATCTGGCTGCCGTTTTCGTAGCTCGCTTCGGACTTGAGCAGATACGCCTGACCGGTGGCGAGCCTCTCTTGCGCAGCGGTGCGCCCCGATTCGTGTCCATGCTCCAAAGCCTCCGGGCCTCCGGCCTTCGGCGCGTCTCGCTCTCGACCAACGGCGCCCTGCTGGCGCGGTACGCGCGGGAACTCGCCGAGTCAGGCCTCGACGGCGCCAACGTCAGCCTCGATTCGCTGTCTCCCGCCCGATTTCACCAAATCACCGGCGGCGGCAACCTGCCCGAGGTTCTGCGTGGGATCGAGAGTGCGCGTGAGGCCGGACTACCGGTAAAACTCAACGCCGTGGTGATGCGCGGGACCAATGACACCGAAGTTCCAGCGCTCGCTGCCTGGGCATACCGCGCCGACATCCCTCTGCGCTTTATCGAGTTCATGCCTCTGGACAGTCGCGGCCTTTGGAGTCCCGATAAGGTCTTCACCGAGCGCGAGATCGTCGCGCTCCTGGCGCGGGATTTCGAGGTCAAGCCGCTTCCGCGTACTGACGAACCGGCGAGCTACTATCTCCTGAACGGACACTTCCGCCTCGGTGTAATTTCGACAATCTCCAATGCCTTCTGCGCGCGATGCGATCGCATCCGGCTCACTGCCGATGGAAGGCTGTTCTCGTGCTTGTTCTCGCCCACAGGCATCGACCTCAAGAGCGCGCTGCGCCCCACGGTCAATCCGGATTTGCTTGAATCGCGGATAGAAGCGGCGATCCTGAATAAGTCCCCCGGCTTCGTCGACCGTTCCGCGTCAATGGATCGCGCGAATGTAGGAATGCACGTGCTCGGGGGCTGAATGCAGTGCGGATCGGATACCCTATATACAGAATGAACAGACCCAATGACGCACCGCACACGCTCGTTCGACTGATTGCGATCGTGATGCTGGCGCTCTTGACCCAACTCACCGCGCCGAACTCTGCCGCGGCCCAGGTGCGGCCCGGGGACATCATCACCGACCGCAACGCGTACAAAGCAAGGGAGCTGGTGTCGCCCGGAGTTTATCTCAGGATAACCCGCGGGATGAGCATGCAGATCGTGCCAAGCGAACGCATCGAATGGCCTCCGCCGTATCGCGAGGCCACCGAGAAATATTCCTCGCAGGTCCGGCTTTCCAATGACCATAGGAGCCTGGTGGGATACGTAGCGGGACTGCCCTTCCCGTTCATCGATCCGAACGATCCCACTGCCGGGACGAAGCTGATGTGGAACGACACGTTTCGGCCCACTTCCACCGACGATTATGATGCGCGCGACTTCAGCTGCATCAGCGAGTACGATGGGTTGAATCGCCCGTACGTTCCAATCAACTACTACGAGTTCGGTCATCTGGCCAGTTACAACCTCGTCGGCCGCACCGAGGTCGAGCCGATGCCCACCGACCCCGATTTCCTGACCAGCGGGCGGCTTTTGCTGATCGGCTTCTATCCATTTCTGGCGCCGCAAGAGGACCGTGGCCGTGGCTTCGTCCGCTATCGATATGCCGATCCTCTCAAGGGTGACGACACTTGGGGATGGAGCCCCGGGAATCGACGAGTCAGGAGGCTTGGCGAGGCGTTCCTGGGATCCTCGGCCGGTGCGATTACATGGTCACTCGACAATTTTCAGGGGTTCGCCGCCAAGAATGAAAACTACAACTGGCGCCTCCTGGGCGAGAAATCCATGCTTGCTTCCATAGCCGCCGCTCACGTGCCGGAAGTAACCTGCCCGACCGACGGCGGCGCCAGCGCATGTCCCGAGCGTTGGCAATTACGCCGGATGTACATCGTCGAGGGGCAAGCACGGCGCGACCGGGTTCCCGAGGAACTGTTCGGACGCCATGTCATGTACCTGGATGCCGAGGCGGAATCCATAATGTACCAGGATTTCTACAATCGCGCCGGTGAACTCTGGAAGAACTACATAAGCTGGATGGCTTATCGCGATCGCGCCGTACCGGACGCGCGCATCGCGATTTACCCATTCAAACGCGTATTCCAGGTCGGCGCGAGCATCGATGATCTGACCGCCGGATTCGCCTCGATGTGTTACCTCCCCGCACAGGACACCACCGAGCGCGAGTCCTGGTACATCAACATGGGTGCGGTGGACAAGAGTTTCTTCACCGTCAAGGCGCTCGCGGCAGCCGCGCCGTAATCTGCGCGAGGGGAGCCCGATGTTCAGGCGCTTCGACTTCGAAAAGGACCTGTACGAGACGCTCGAGTTTATGCCGCTGTCGGTACGGCGCAAACTGGACTTGGCTGGTGTGAAGCTCCATTTGAAAGAATGGCAGGCGCTTTCGCGGGTCGAGCGCATGGTGATCTGCCACTTCCCGGCCGCATCCCCGGAGGAACGCGACGTTCTGGCGGCCTTTCTGCGCGACGCGGTGAAGACACGCGCGGGAACCGATCTCGCGACCATGAAGCCCGCATCGCACGACGCTGCGCCCGACGCCGGCCAAGTGCCGCCGGATGTTGCGCGGCTGATCGCCGAGCTTAAGCTGCCGGAGAAGCGCTGGTCGCTTCTCGATCCCGATGAACGCTTCGCGCTGGCAAAGATGGCGCGCGGCGGAGCCGATAAGTTTATGAGCGCATGGTCCGAGTTCGCGGACAAGCGGCGACCATAGATATTCTTGCCCGGCGCGGAAGGATAAACAGGAGAACTACGATGATTCAATCAACTCACGAAGACGCTTCCTTCAAGCTGCTCGATCGCGCCATTGCCGGACATCGGCTCAGCGCCGGCGAGATACGCCGCCTCTACGATTTGCCCACAAACGATCTGGCGGCGGCGGCTCACGAATTACGCCTGCGCCGTGGCAACCCGGAGCTGGCGACCTACTCCATCGGCGGGAATATCGATTACACGAACATCTGCGTCGTCGCGTGCAAATTTTGCGCGTTCTATCGTGCCAGGCACCAGGAGGGCGCCTTCACACTCACGCTCGATGAAATCGCGGATCAGATGGACGAGCTCAAGCGAATCGGGGGGCGCGATGCTCTGCTTGAGGGCGGCATCAATCCCGACTTGCCATTTCAGTGGTATTTGGATCTGCTGCGGTTTCTCAAATCGCGCTATCCGGAAATCCACATTGATGCATTCAGCCCCGAGGAGATTCTCGGCCTGGAGAAGCTGACCGGCCGCGATGCGTGGGATATTCTCTGCGAGCTGAAGGATGCCGGACTCGATGGCATGCCCGGCGCCGCGGCCGAGATCCTGGTTGACGAAGTGCGCGAACGCACCGCACCGACGCGGATGAAGACCGGAGACTGGTTCCGAATCATCGACTCGGCCATGAAGGCCGGCCTGCACAATCCGTGGACAGGGATGGTCATCGGATTCGGCGAGACGCTGGAACAACGCGTTCAGCATCTGATCGCGCTGCGCGATCAACAGGATCGCGGATTAGAGCGTTACGGTTGCGGCTTTTCGGCGTACAAGATATGGCCCGCACGCCTCGAGCATACTCGCCTGAACGGGACCACTCCTCCTGCCGATAATGATGCGGTCGTCAATGAGTACTTACGCGACGTGGCGGTCGCGCGACTTGCGCTCGACAACATCGAAAATCATCGCGCGGTCTGGCGCACGATGGGCTTCGAGGTCGCGGGCCGGGCGCTGCGCTCAGGAGCAAACGATCTCTGCGGCACCGGGTCGATCAACGCGATTAACGCTTGCATCACGGCGGCCGGCAAGGATTTGCCCGACCCAACCGAGGCGATGATCCGTGACGTAGTGAAATGCATCGAAGCCGCCGGCTTCACTGCTGCGCTGCGCGATCCCTATTACAATATTCTTAAGCGCCACGAATCGACCAAATTGGAATCGACCAAATTGGAAGAATTGCCCGAATCAGCACTGGCTGCGGGAAAGTAATAAAATAGCGCCGGCCCCAGCTTGCAGCAGCGGCTGGTGAAAATGGTGGTCGTTTGATACAGCTTGCCCGCTACTAAGATGGTCGAGGGCGAGTTCGCGTGCCCGCAAAAGTCTGGATCGGTATCGATATCGGTGGCACCAAGACGGCGATCGTCGTCTCGGAACGGCTGCCCGAGGTTAGCGAGCGTCTCCAGTTCGCTACCATTCCCTCCAAGGGCCCCAACCGCGCGCTCGACCTGATAGTTAAGGGAATCGGCGCGCTCCTGAAGAGCCGCGGGCTTCCGCGCTCGGTAATCCGCGGCATCGGCATAAGCTGTGGCGGCCCGCTTGATCGATTGCGCGGGATTATCCATTCGCCGCCCAATCTTGCCACGTGGGTGGATGTTCCGGTCAAAGCAATCCTCGAGCGGCAATTCGGCGTTAGCTGCAACGTCGAGAATGACGCAAACGCCGGCGCCGTCGCCGAGCATCGCTACGGCGCGGGGCATGGATTCGACAACATGGTCTTCGTCACGATGGGCACGGGACTTGGCGCAGGAATCATCGTTGATGGGCAACTTTACCGCGGCACTGACGATCTCGCCGGAGAGATTGGGCATGTGCGGCTCACCCGCGGCGGCCCTGTCGGACATAACAAGCGCGGTTCAGCCGAGGGATGGGCAAGCGGCGGCGGGATGGAGCAGGTAGCGATGCGAGCCGTCGAAGACGCGCGAATGCGCGGGCGCAGCACTATTCTGACGGCCCATCGCGGGACGCTCACGGCTCGCGACGTTTGCGCGGCTGCGAAGCGCGGCGATGCGGTCGCGATGCGAATCGTTCGTTCCACGGGCGAGCGGCTCGGCCAGGTGCTGGCGATTCTGGTAGACATCCTCAATCCGGAGCGGATTGTGATCGGCGGCCTGGCGATGCGCACGGACGAGATGATGCTGGGACCCGCACGCGCGGTGATGGCGCGCGAGGCCTTGCCCGCGTCTGCCGGGTCTTGCCAGGTGGTGCCGGCAGCCTTGGGCGAGCGTATCGGTGATGTTGCGGCGCTATGCGTCGCGATGGGACTCTAACCGGGAGGCACGCTTCATGGACCAGCTTTATTTCGTCGTTCACACGCACTGGGATCGCGAGTGGTATCAGCCGTTTCAGCGGATGCGTGCGCGGCTGCTTACGATGACGGACAAGATGCTTGCGCTTCTCGAAAGCGGAGCCCTCCCATGCTTTCACTTCGACGGCCAGACGATAGTGCTCGAGGATTACCTCGAAGTGCGGCCCGACAGTGCGCGCCGAATCGCGAAGCTGGTGAAGGCCGGCAAGCTCCAAATCGGTCCATGGTACCTCCTCGCGGACAGCTTTCTCGCCAGCGGCGAGGCGCTGATTCGCAATCTCGAGATCGGCAGCCGTATCGCGCGGCGATTCGGGAAGTCCGCACAGACCGGCTATTTGCCCGATCAATTCGGTCACGCCGCGCAGCTTCCACAGATTCTCTCGGGGTTCGGGCTCAAGGCGGCGGTCGTTTTCCGCGGCGTGGGACGCGAAGTGTATCGCAATCGATTCATCTGGGAAGCGCTCGACGGCAGCTCACTGTTCACGATCTTTCTGCCGTTCGGCTATTTCAACGGCGCCGGTCTGCCGACCGACTCGGCTGATGCAATGATCGCGCGAGCGAACGAGATCGCCGCGCGGGAACGCGAGTTCTCTGCCGGCGCTCCGATCCTGGTGATGAACGGCATCGATCACGCGGAACCCGATCCGCTGGTATTCGAGCGCCTGAAGGAAGCAGCCGGACGCGCGCCATTCAATTCGGAAGTCGGCACGCTCGACGATTACGCGAAGCGGCTTGCCGAGCTTCCCCGGGACGGCACGCCTCGCGTCCGCGGTGAATTGCGATCTCCTGCCCGCTCGAATATCACGCCGGGCGTCAGCTCGACACGAGCCTGGATAAAGCAGCGTGACTTCCAAAACGCATATCTGCTCGAGCGGATTGCCGATCCGCTTGCCGCGCTCGCTTCTCGTTTGAATCAGGCCGACGACCTGACTGCGCTGCTCGAGGTTGCCTGGCGCATGCAGATTCAGAACCATCCGCACGACTCGATCTGCGGATGCTCGATCGACCAAGTCCATCAGGACATGCGCTACCGCTTCGATCAGGCCGCGATGATCGGCGAGATCGTGGCGCACCGCGCCGCGGATGCCGTGCTTTCAACACGAAACCGCGCCGAAGCCGCGATCGCGGTGTTCAATCCGACGTTCGCCCGCCGCGCGCTCATCACGGGTGAAACCGACCTCGAGGATCCCCACGGATGCTACGTCGCGCTGGATAGCGACGGGCGCCGGATTCCCGTCGCGATCGATGTCGCGCGGCTGGCGCGGCCATTCGAAATCGAGCTGAAGGCGGCCGACCTCAAAGGTTTGATCACCGGCGCTCAGGTGATGGACCGGTACGTGAACCGGTTCGAACTCGAACGCGTCGGGGACAATCGATTCGATCTCCGTGTGTTCGCCAGCAGCAGCCCGGCGGCCGACCTGGACCCGGATAGCTTTCGCCGGCGAATTCTGGAGCTGCCTGACGAGGCGATCCTTCGGATCCAGGCTACGGAGGCCGCGCGGGCGCAAATCACCTTCGTTGACGACGCACTCACGCAGGCCGGCTTCAGCCTTTATCGGCTTGTTCACTCGGATGAACTCGCTACTAATACGCCGGCCAATGCGGCCGGAATCGAATCGATCGAGAACGAATACTTCAGGCTCAGCCCGTCGCCGCGCGGCCTGAAAATCGACGACCTGAAAAACAAAAAAGCCCTTGAAATTTATTTCGAAGATGACGGCGATCGCGGCGACGAATACAACTTCGACCCGGTGGCCGATTCGGCGCCGATCTCGAGGCCTGTATCGATCGCCGCCAGCGTGATCGAGCGCGGAACCGTGAGAAGTCGCATCGCCCTCTCGTCGGTTTACAGTTTCCCGTGCGCGCTCACGGAGGATCGCACGGCGCGCGCACCGCAGACCGTCGAGGTTCCGATACAACTGACGGCCACCATCTACGCGGGACTCGAGCGCGTGGATTTTGAGGCAGCGATAGATAATCGCGCGCGCGACCATCGCATCCGCGTCGCGCTATCCACGCCGATTGCGGCCTCGGAATCGCTCTCCGACACGAATTTCGGAATCGTCCGCCGCCCGCTCGATCCAACCGAGCCGGCGGGAGTCACGGAAGATGTCTATCCGACCGCGCCGCATCGGACGTTCACCGCGGTGGAATCCGCGGAGTTTTCGGCGGCCATGATGAGCCGTGGAATCTACGAGACCGAGTCCAGGCGAGACGGCGGCGGTACGACAATCTTGTTGACGCTCTTGCGATGCGTAGGATGGCTTTCGCGCGGAGACCTGAAGATGCGCCGCGGTGATGCCGGTCCGGAGTTCGAAACGCCCGACGCGCAGGAAATCGGCCAGCATCGTTTTCAATTTGCCATCACGACCTGGCGCGGTTCGTATGCAGACTCCGGCGTCGTTCAGCTAAGCCAGGCGTATGCGTATCCGCCGCGGGTGTTCCAGGCTTGCTCCGCGGCAGATGTGTCTGAGAATCGACTTTGCGCCTGCGACAATCCGCGAGTAGTGTTTTCCACCGCGCGCGCAACGGAACGCGTCGATGCCTGCATCGTACGCGCCTTCAGCGCTTCCGAGTCACCGGAGATCGCGCGATTCAACTTCGGCCACGGCCGGAGAGCTCGACTGATCGATCTCGCTGGCCGGCCTTTGAAAGGCGTCAAGCTCAAGCGGCGCCGCGACGGTTCCGTCGAGTTGAATCTGCGCCCCTTTCAGATCGTGACGTTCGAAGTTCGCTGGCCTATGGCGGATTCGCGCCGACCCTCTGCTAGCCCGCTTGCGGAATAAGGCTGCTACCGGCGTTCTTGGCTGATGAATTGCCTATGGCACTTTCGGGAGCACTCCACTGTCCTGCTCTCGCACGCAACGAGTCCTCGAGCGTGGTCAACGGACACATCACACCCAAAATCGCTTCGAGGCAAACCAATGCGATCGCTACAAGGTGCCAGAGGCGAAAGCAGAATCCCCGTACCCATTCCCACTCAAGCACAACACCAATGAGGATTGCGGCCAAGCCGAAAACAACAAACACGACATAAGCCGCATGGATCACCACAACCGCGTCGGCGAGCACGCGCCATCTCACCATGATTTCATCATCGCACCGCCGCGAGCGTTGGCGAAGGGTGACGGATAGTTCAGCCTCGTCGATGCGGGCCGAGGCCTATCTGCAATCGGGCGCCTGGCTCGATCACGGGCACGCGCCGCAATCTCTTCAGTCAAGCTTGCGCTTACCGTAGTAGGGCAGCGTAGTTTCGCTTTCGCTGCCAGCATCGGGCTTCGGTTTTTCCTTCGCGGGCCCAGCAAGGCCGGCGCTGTACATCGCGAGAGTGCCCGGCTCGATCACGTCGCGGTCCGTGACGATATTGATGCAAGCGGGCCGTCCCGAAGCGAGCGCCCGCTTGAGCGCCGGCGCGATATCCGCCGCGCGCTCGACAAGTTCGCCCTGGGCGCCTAGCCCCTCGGCGGCGCGTTCGTAATGAACCATGCCGAGTTCGGTAGCCATGCTGTGGCCTTTCCCCCACATCAGTTCCTGCCCGTGCTTGGACATCCCCCATTGCTGGTCATTGTTGATTACGACGGTGATGGGCAGGTTGTTCTTCGCCGCGGTATGGAATTCCGAGAAATTGAGCCCCGCCGATCCGTCGCCGACGATGCAGAAAACCTGCTTGTCGGGGTGCGCCGCCTTGCACGCGAGCGCGAACGGGAGGCCGGTTCCCAGGCATCCGAGATAGCCGTGCGTCAGGAATCGTCCCGGGTGGCGCGCCGTCCACGCGTTCGACATCCAGGAGGCGGTCTCGCCACCGTCGGCGACCACGATCGCGTCGGGACTGAGGGTCTTGGCGATATCGTGCACCATCCGCGCCGGATGAATCGGGCCGGGCCCGTCTTTGAGCGCATCGTCGAAGCGATGGCGCATTGCATTGCGGATCGCGCTCAACCGCTCGATCCATTCCTCGTGACGATCGAATTTTTCGTTTTCACTCTTCGCCGCTTCGCATGCCTGCCGCAAAAATTCGCCGCAATCGGAAACAATGCCGAGTTCAATATTCCGGTTGCGCCCGATCTCCTCGGGCTCGATATCGACCTGAATTACGCGAGCCTCGGCCGGGATTACCGAGTTGCGCCCGCCGGTGAACAGCCCAATCCGCGTACCAAGCAGGATTACGAGGTCGGCGCCGCCGCCGCTGTTCGCATGGATCGCAGGATGAATCGCGCCGAAGCCTCCGAAGCATAGCGGATGCTCCTCGGAGATCGAGCCGCGCGCCTTGGCGTTGGTCATCACCGGGGTGTTGGTAAGCTCGGCAAAGCGCGTCAGCTCTGCCGCGGCCTGCGCGAACCATACTCCGCCGCCGGCAAGGATCGCCGGGCGCTTCGCCTCGCGAAGCCATTTGAGCGCCTGCGCGAGCGCGGCTCTGCCGGGGCCGGCAGTCTCCTTGGTACGATAATTTTTGGGAAACTCGACTCGTTCCTCATCAACGCGCGTGAAGAGCACGTCAATCGGCAGCTCCAGGAACACCGGCCCGGGGCGGCCTGAAGTCGCATGGCGGAAAGCGGCCGCCAGATATTCCGGAATCCGCTCGGTATGCGTGACACTGCGCGCCCACTTGGTGATTGGCCGCAGGATGCCCATCTGATCGACCGCTTGCAGCGACAGCTTGTCATCCTCGATGAGCGGGCTTCGGCCGCCGATCAAAATCATCGGGATCGAGTCCATGAAGGCGTTGGCGACTCCAGTGACCGCGTCTGTGACTCCTGGCCCCGCCGTCACGATGGCGACGCCCGGACGGCCGGTCGTGCGCGCCCATCCGTCAGCCATATGCGCCGCTGCCTGCTCGTGACGAGTATCGATCACGCGGAAGTCGTGTGCGCGGCATGCCGCGTAAATCGCATCGAGATGGCCGCCGTGGAGCGTGAAAATCTCGCGCACGCCCTCTTGCTCGAGCGTCCTTACCAGCATCTCGCCGCCATCAATCTTTGCCATTGGTGAATCTCCCTGTTCCGTGCGATTCGAAGCCCGGTCTGCTCGATCGCACGCAAGTGCCGTGCTCGTTCCTCTTTTAGCTTATAGCCCGGCCACGCGAGTTCGCCTAGACACGCGGCGCCATTTGAGTTATCCCGGAAAGAATCATTGCGGCGATTGGATACATCCCAACAAATGAAAACTCTTCACTGAACGATCGTTCATTTCGGGCACAACCTATGCTACGTCTTGCCCGTCCCATTCAATACCACCGTCGAGGAGCAAGGAATGGACATCTACCGCGAGCTAAACGTCGAACTCCCTAAAGATATCGAGTCCGTCAAAGAAGGCGTTCATCGCTTCGCCAAGGACGTCCTTCGCCCGGCTGCGGCGGTCCTCGACCGGATGACCGATCCGCGCGACGTGATCGCGCTCGATTCGCCGCTAAGAAGCGTTCTCAAACAGGCATACCAGTTGGGATACCACGTCGCCGGCCTTCCCACGGAAATCGGCGGCATGGGACTGCGTGGGCTCGGAATGCATGTGCTGATCGAGGAGATGTCCTGGGGCGCGGTTGATCTGGCGATAAGCCTTCTGGCCACCGGTTTTCCGTTTTCTGCCGCCGCCGCGAGCGGCAATCCAGAGCTCTACGAAAAGTTTGTTAAGCCCTATATCGCCGATCGCGACGGTAGTCTCATCGGATGCTGGGCGATCACTGAGCCTCAGCACGGTTCCGATGAACTGGTGCCGGGTACGCCCCAGTTCCACAATCCCCGCGTGACCGGTCAGGTCGTCGCGCGCGCCGACGGCGACTCATATGTGATCAATGGACAGAAGGCGGCGTGGGTCTCGAACGGGACGATCGCGACCCACGCGGCGCTTTATCTGACGACCGAGCCCAAGGCCGGCATGGCTGGCGGAGGTATCGCTTTCGTCCCGCTCAACCTGCCGGGCGTGTCAAAGGGTAAGCCGCTCAACAAGCTCGGCCAACGCGCGCTCAATCAGGGTGAAATTTATTTCGACAATGTGAGGATTCCGCGCAAATGGATGCTGACAAAGAGCGAGGGCTACGAGCTCGAAGTCGAACGGACTCTCACATTTGCCAACTCGGCGATGGCGGCTGCGTTCACCGGCGTCGCACGCGCCGCTTACGAGGAAGCGCTCGACTACTCGAAGCAGCGCGTCCAGGGCGGGCAGCCGATCTGCGAGCATCAACTCGTCCAGAAGCATCTGTTCGAGATGTTCACCAAGGTTGAGGCATGCCGGGCGTTGTCACGGGCCGTGATGATCTACAACCAGACCTCGGCGGCTCCGTCACTGGAGCACGCGATCGCGGCCAAGACGTTCTGCACACAGGCATCGTTCGAGGTCGCGAGCGACGCACTCCAGGTATTCGGCGGCAATGGCCTCAGCAAGGAGTACGGAATCGAAAAACTCTTCCGCGACGCACGCGCCTCGTTGATTGAGGACGGCACCAACGATGTCCTGAGCCTCGCGGGTGCGCGCCACATTCTCGATCGCAACGGCGTGGCGGGACCTGCGACGGCGCAGTAGCGCCGCGTCGGGATAGCAAAGGAATCAACATGGCGCGTCTTCAGGGGCCAATCGATCGAGAGAAAGCGGGAATCAACATCGCCGCATCTGACAGGGAGAATCGAAAATGCCAAACAGAGAACGTGTGACAGTAGCCGGCGTCGGGATGACGCGCTTCGGCAAGTATTCGGATCGCGGCGTCCGCTCGCTGGCCGAAGAAGCGGTGGGCGATGCCCTCAAGGACGCCGGCATCGCGCCGAAGGATATCGAGGCGGTTTTCTTTTCCAATGCGATTGCCGGATTGATCACCGGCCAGGAAATGATCCGTGGACAAGTTGCGCTTCGGAACACCGGAGTCCTTGGCGTCCCGCTGTTCAACGTCGAAAACGCGTGTGCGTCCGCGTCGTCCGCATTCCATCTCGCGTGGGTGGCGATTCAATCGGGACTTTACGACGTCACGCTGGCCGTCGGCGCGGAGAAGATGAGCCATCCCGATAAAGCTCTCACCTTCAGGGCGATCGGCACCGCCGTGGATCTGGATCAAATTCGCGAACTCCAGGCCCGGATGGCCTCCGCCGACAAGAAACCGGGAATCGAGGGTGGCGGCGAAAAGAAATCCTTCTTCATGGACATCTACGCGGCCTCGACGCGCGAATACATGAAGATCAGCGGGGCGACTGCGAGCACCTTTGCCGATATCGCGGTAAAGAGCCACGCCTTCGGCGCGATGAATCCCAAGGCGCAGTTCCGCGAACGCGTCACGCGCGAGCAGGTGCTGGCCGCGCGCGAGGTCTCTGCGCCGTTGACCGTAATGATGTGTTCGCCGATCGGCGACGGCGCCGCCGCGGCAGTGCTCATGTCGGAGAAGTATGCGCGTCGAATGGGTATCGCGACGCCGGTCGAGGTGCGCGCGTCAGTAATCTTTTCAGGACGCGATCGCGCAGCCGACGAACCCACCGCGCTCGAGCGCGTGGCCAAGCGCGCTTACGAAGTCGCCGGCGTCGGGCCGTCGGACATCAACGTGCTCGAGGTCCACGACGCCGCAGCGCCGGCCGAACTCATCTCAATTGAGGAGCTCGGAATCTGCGGCAGGGGCGAGGGGCCCAAGTTCCTCGCGAGCGGCGCCATGGATCTCGGCGGAGCCCATGTCGTTAATACTAGCGGCGGACTGCTCTCGAAGGGCCATCCGATCGGCGCCACCGGGATCGCGCAGATCGTGGAAATCGTCGATCAGCTGCGCGGGCGATGCGATGCCCGCCAAGTGAATGGCGCGCGCGTAGGACTTACCGAAAACGGTGGCGGCTTTCTGGGACGCGATGCCGCGGCGATGTCGGTTCACATTTTCTCGAGGTAGCACAAGCGCGATGGAACACCAGAAGAGTCGATCGTTTCACCAGTTCACGGCGGTCGATCCTTCGATCCCAAGCGGCTCGTGGCGCAGGAATAACCTTCCAGAGTGGAGATGATGACCGAGCAGACGATCGAAGGGTACGAGTCAGTCAAGACGTGGCGGCGCGATCTAAGCGATCAGTGGGGCGGCGACCCGATTGCCGAAGAGCCCGAGAAGCTGCAAGCGCTCGCGCGATTCTGCGAATTCGTGGGCGAGGATCCCGATACGATTATCGGGCGATGCTTTCGGGTTCGGAAGTCAGATGGTGAGCGAGTAATCAGCGCAAAATGGCGCGCCCATTACGCCGGAAAGATTCGTGAGTTTCGCGAACACAACCCGGACCAGGAGTCACAACGCCTTGGCACCAATGTGCTGAGTTTTTTAATCCACAACGGTGTACTGATCCAGGTCTAGGAGCATTCAGCTCAACGGACTCGGGGAATAGAGCAGGCGAAGACGCTTACTCAGCGAGCCGCACGCCAGCCCGTTCGATTCGCGTCAGTGCTTGAGCCAATCGACGATTTTCTGGAAACTCCCGACCGGATCTGTCACCTGAAATGCGTGTCCCGCGCCCGCAATCATGTACAACTCGGCCTGCGGAATTCTGCTCTTGATCAGCTTGGCGTTCTCCGGCAGCACGAGCACGTCCTTGTCGCCGTGCACGATCAGCACCGGGCACTTGATCTGCGGCAGCCGATCGTAGGCGTTGAACTGCGCGACTCCCAACATCGCGCGGTCGGCTGTCTCCGGCGGCGTGGGGGGCATCATCTTCGCGCCCGCGACCATCATCGCTTTGATCTCCGGATGCGCGGCGGTGAACTCCGCCGGCATGAGCAGTGGCATCAGGATGTCGAAGCCCTTCTCGGGATCGGTCGCCATGATCTTGCTCCCAGTGATCAGCTTATCGAGGATCTCCGGCGCCGCCATCTTCGTGGTTGGCCCTCCCGCCATCGTGCATCCAAGCACCACCTTGGCGACCTGCTCGGGATGCCTGAGCGTGAGCTCCTGCGCGATCATCCCGCCCATCGATACTCCGAACACTTTTGCTTTTGCGATTCCGAGCGCCCGCATCAGGTTGCTCGCGTCATCGGCCATGCCCTCGACGGTGTAGATACCCTCGGGCTTGTCGCTGAGTCCTGTTCCGCGATTGTCAAAATAGATGCACTTGAAACCGCTCAAGAACGGCAACGACGGAATCCACCCGGCGCCCGACATCCCAAATCCCATGATCAGCAGCAACGGCTCGCCGTCGCCGTAAGTTTCGTAGCTGAGGTTGATGTTACCGGCTTTGATTATTGGCATCGCGAAAATTTACTCCCAGTGGAAAAATAAAAAATGGACGCGGCTCTTTTCCGAGCTGCGCCCGCCGCACGCAATTCTAAGTCTCCATCAGGCGAGCTTCAAGATGCTCTCGGGATACTGCTCATTTGGATCGACGCCGGGTTCCATCGCGTACACGACCGACTTATCGACCACCAGCTGTCCGTCGTCGCCAACGTAGATCTTGAATCGATCCATCGGGCGCGGCGCCGGCCCTTCGAAGTTGAGTCCGTTGATGTAATAGCCCGAGCCGTGGCACGGACATTTGAACTTCTGCTCGGTCTTCAACCATCGCGGCGTGCATCCCAGATGGGTGCATTTGGCGAAGACCGCGTAGAAACCCGCCTTGGTGCGAATGATCCAGGTGCGGAAATCCTGCTTGTACTTCTCGCTCACTTCGCCAACCACGTAATCGTCCGGCAAGCCGGCCTTGAATTTCGATGGCGGCAGAAAGAGCACGCGCGGAAACGCCGAGCGAATCGCCGCGAGCAGGCCGATCAGCGAGAATGCACCGAACCCCGCCCATCCGAGCACGCCCAGAAAATCGTGCCGGCTCCACAATGTGCCGAGCTCGGACTTTTCCTTGTCCCGCTTCGCCCGTTCTTTAGCCTGCTCGTCCTCGCGCCACTTCTTGAGTTCGGCGGGATCGGTCGGAGCCTTCTCTTTGAGTGCAATAGCCATCTAAGTGACGCTATCTCTCAGCTTGGGACAAGCCCGAACGCTCCACAAGATTGCGTCAATGACGATGTTTCACAGCGAGACGCGAAAATTCAGTGAAGCGCCGGCTGACTGGTCGAGGGCGCCACTGACGAGTGAAGCGCCGGCTGACTGGTCGGGGGCTCCACTGACGACGGTGCTGCCTGCTTAATCACGGTTGCATTCGTCGTGACCGGCGACCTGGTTGGAGACCAATCCTGCGGAGTCGTGGACAATGACGCCGCCTCCATCGTGTTGTCCGGAATAATGGGAGCCGGCGGCGGCGGCGAGTTGTCATTGCCGCCCACCGGCCGGAAAATCGGCGCTGCCGGACTCTCAGTGGCGATGTAGTGCATCGGACGCGCCACCAGCCATTCGGCCGCGTACCCAATGGGATAGAACAGGTCGGCGATGATCGCGAGCGGCTGCGAATCCTCGTCGTGATATTCCTTGGGAGTCTGTAGATCGGTGTCGTTGTACTGCGCGTGCGAAATTGTGGGCAGCACAACAAAAAGCGCGGCGCAGAAAATAATCGCAACTCGGCGCATGCCCTCAACTTTGCGTGATTGCCCGCCGTCGTGTCAACACGTCGCGATCGCTTGCCGCCGCGCCCGGCTGCAAGGTCGGTTCCCGCGCAGGATCGTTCTTGCCTTGGCGCCCCTGCCGGCGCAATTCTAAACGCGATGACGACATCAGCGATGCGCTCCGTCCGTGCACGCTTGCGAATTCCCGCAGCCGCGGCCGTCCTGTTTCAATTCGCCCTCGCGACGATTGCCCATGGCGCGCCGCCGCCGGGTGCGATCACTTTTGTAGGAACTGATTCCAACATCTACTACTGCGATACCAAATGTTCGGAGCCGAAATGCATCACGTGCAAGGCAGCCGCGATTAACGTCCGGCGCGACGACGCGCGCGAAGGTACGATTGTCCCGGTCGCCGACCCTGTCCCCCACGCGGCCCCCGCCATCGCTACTGCGTACGGATTGCCGACGTTCTCGCCCGACGGCAAGCGCCTGGCATATTCGTCCGAGACTCACAAGCAAGCTGACAATTCGTTCGCGGCATGGGTTTACGATCTCGCGCGCAGCCAGCCGACGAAAATCTTTGAGAGCCGCGCCGAGCGCATCCTGTACCTGGCCTGGCTGCCCGACGCGCAGCATCTTTCATTTCTGCTCGGTGAGCCGCGCGGACTCAGCCTGGTGTTGGCCGAGGTCAAGGAATCGACTCCGGTCAGAATCGTCACCACCGGGATGCCTCTGTACTTCGATTGGGGCGCGCGGCCCGGCGAGGTTGCGTTGCATACGCTCGCCCTCGACTCGGATCGCACCGAACAGGTTTCGCTGATGAGCCTGACGCCCACCAGCCAGAGCATCGTCAAGGTGCTCTCGAGCGGACGCACGCCGTTCAAGACTCCCGCCTGGTCGCCTGACGGCAAGCATCTCGCCTACATCGCCAACTACCACGCCGAATCGAACATCGTGGTGGCCGACGCCGACGCCGGTCATCCGCGCTCCGTCGTTAGTTTGCCGGTCGGCGAGAACAGTTTCGTGTGGGCGCCTGACTCGGCGCATCTGGCCTACTCGACGGCGATCATGCCACGGAATCCCACCTATCACGGCATCAAGCTGGTCGATGTCGCCAGCGCGAATTCGAAATGGTTGACCCACAACGACGTCGCCGCATTCTTCTTCGCGCCCGACTCGCGGCATGTCGCGTACATCGGCGTCCCCGAAGAGAAACCGTACTACACCTGGTCGGTCGTCGACGTTAAGACCGGCGCCGAAAAAGCGCTCGGCAACTTTCTCGCGACGCCCGACGAAGCGACCGCCTACCGTTACTTCGACCAACTCGCCACATCGCACACCATCTGGTCGCCCGATTCATCGTCATTCATTTACGCGGGCGTACGATTGACGGGATCGCCGGGGCAGGCGCTGGGATTTGCGCCGCCGCCGATGGCGTATATTGTGCCCATCGACGGCAGCGAGCCCCGCGGCATCTCAAACGCGGTTCTCGCCTTCTTTTCCCCGGCCAGGTAGCGCGTCTATTCCTTGCGGCACACGTAAATCGCCGCCGGCCTGCCGAGCACCGACACGCGGATAATCCTGCTCGGTGCGATCTTGCGGATGCGCTCGAGCTCGCGCATCAGCCGCCACTCCGCCGTCAGCATCACCATCACGCCGCCGCTCTTGAGCACGCGCGTGAACTCCCTGAACCACCGCGGATAGAGTTTTCGATTCTCGCCGTGCGATCCATAGCGCAATCCCCACGGCAGGTTGGTGACGATTTTATTTACGCTCGCGTCGCCGAGCGGGATTGCGCCCGCGTCCCAGTTCTCGAGCTGGATTGGCTTGTAACGCGCGCCGACATTGATCCGCGCCGCCGCCAGCGCCGCATGATCGCGATCGCTGCCTATCAGCATCGCGTAGCGCCCCAGATGCGCCCGCTCGATCAGAATCGTTCCCGCGCCGCAAAATGGATCGAGCACGACGTCGTCCTCGCGCGGCTCCGACAACCATCCCAACGCCGCCGCACTCGACGCGCGCAGCGAGGCGGGGCGATGCGCCGCCTTGTACTCGCGATGCCGCATCCTGTCGTCGCTGAGCCGCACCGTCAGAAAAAACTCCGCGTCGATCATGGTCGCCCAGAACTCGACGTCCGCATCCTCTTCTTCCAGCCGCCAGGTGTGATCGCCCCGCTCGAGAATCCCGCGCTCGACCGCGCGTTGAAAATCGACGCGCCGAAATTCGTGCTCGCCCGCCATCCTGGCGATCACGCGGAACTTGAGCCTGCGGCCCGCGCGCGTCCCCGGCGAGACCTTGACCCGCGCCGCCAGCGCGGCCTCGACCAGCGGCGCTTCACGCGCCGCGCCGCGAATCTTGTCCAGCGCCGCGCTCTCGGGCCCAACGCCGGCCCGGTAGCCGGCCAGCCCGAACAGGTCCTCAGCCGTCCGGATCACGCCCAGCTTCTCTGCCGCCGGCGCGAAAAAAATCGTCATCCCGGCGCGATCCGGCACCACGCGCCGCGCGATCTCGCGGGCGCCCCGGATTCGTCCTGCTATTTCCTCAGCCGCGATCCCCTCGAATCCCGGCTGCGTATGCGCGATGTAGAGATTCGGCCCGAATCGTATCGGATGCGGCTGTGCGCGCTCCGGCGCAGCCTTGCGATTCAGCCCAGCCTTGCGATCGCGCCCCGCATGTCGATCCGTCTGGCGCGCGCTAATCAACTATCGACTCGCGCGCTACTTCGAGCGTGACAGGTACTCGCCGGTTTCGGTGTTGATCGTGATCGTGTCGCCCTCGGCGACGAAATGCGGCACCTGGATCGTCATTCCGGTCTCGAGCGTCGCCGGCTTGAGCGTATTGCTCACGGCAGCCGTCTTCATTCCCGGATCGGTCCGGATCACCTTGAGCGCCACCGTTTTCGGAAGCCGGACGTTGAGCGGCGTCGTTTCATAAAACTCGACTTCGACTTCGAGGTTCGGCGTCAGAAATCCCACCACGTCCTCGATCAGCTCCTTGGGAATCGTGATCTGCTCGTAGTTCTCGGTGTTCATGAAATGGAAATCGTCGCCGTCCTGGTAGAGGAACTGCATCTTGTTCTGGCTCAGGATGACCCGCTCGACGCGATCTTCCGACCGGAAACGGTTCTCGGTTTGCGATCCCGTCTTCACGTTGCGCAGCTTGGTCTGCACCATCCCGCGCCAGTTGCCCGGCGTGATGTGCGTGATCATCATGATCCGGTACAGGTCTTTGTTGTACTCGACAATCATACCCGGGCGCAGTTGCGTCGCTTGAATCAGCATTGTATGGACACTCTCGATAAAGAACGAAGGTTAAGAGAGTAATTCTACGCAAGCCCGCAGCGCGCGGCAAGTTTTTTGCGCGCCAATCTTGCGAGCGCGCCGCCACTGAAACACTAAAACACTAAAACACTAAGGATATGGATCGATCGCGCGGCTTGACCCGTGCGGCTACGGCGATTGCCGGTAGCGCTCTACCGTTTGCTTTATCTGACGCGAGAGCTTCAAGAATATATCGCCCTCGTCGTAGATGAAGAGCACGAGAGCGCCGCCGGCTCCGACAATCAAACCCAGGATAAATGCGCCCATACTTTCGCTCCTCCGGATAACCCGGATTATATTCAAATCCACCCTCCGAAACCTAGCAGGGGTGCCCCCTGGCCCTGGCGACGGCAGCGCGGTATTAAGCCATTGGCAGGGGCCGCGCGCGACAACGGAGCGCGGCATTAATACCGGGTGCAGGGGTCACCCCTGCCAGGAGTGCCCCCTGCACCCAGTGAAAAGATGCGGCCTGACGGCCTGTTAGAACAGGTTAAGGGGCAGACAGGTCGCTCTTTTTTTTGTGTCATTCTAGAGCGAAGCGAAGAATCCCGGATTCTTGCCTCGCCCTGTATCGGGAGAGGCCGACGCGAGTCGGCGAGCGTCGGGTGAGGGACATCTGTGCGGCGCGATTGTCTGACGCGCCGCACAGGGTCACCCCTGCTCAGTCCTTCTTGATGAATCCGGCCGGGACGGCAGCCGCAACCAGCAGCAACATCCATCCGATGAATAGCTGAATTAGCGAATAGAATTCATATCTCCAGTACCCGATACCCTCAATCAGCCGCCAATGCGACTTCTGGCCAAGGTCGAAGGGACTAATGACATCGAGCGAATAAAGAGGTGCATGGAAGCGGGGATAAGCTGGCGTCAGTTCTTCCATCTTCGAATTTTCGTAATCCGTGTAAGCTGCCTGCTCGGAGGGAACGAGCACGTTGGCAGAGTGGGCGCGCGAGAACACACAGGTTCCTATGAGCACCAACAGCACGAGCCAGCCGAACGCCCGCCACGGTTTGTACCCGTAGCCGACGGCGAGATAGAGAAACCAACTACGGATCCAACCCAAGAAGCCGAGATGGCCGCGCTTGCGCAAGTCCTTCTGCTTGGCGATCGCAACTTTCGCGACCTGATGCTCATGGCCGATCCGCCGCAGGACGGCGATTAACTGCTCGTATGGCTGGGGAAGATAACCTTCGTTTTCTGGCTGCAAGCCCAGCCACCTGAGCCGCTCCTTCGCAATGATCGGTGCTTTCTCATCGATCGGTGCTCCCGCACCGGCCGGCGCTTTCGCATCGATCAATGGTTTCGGATCGGGTACCGCATCTATGCGGTCATAGACGAACCCATCAAGATGCAACCCTCCCTTTTCCGGCCAGCTAGACTCCTGATCGGCCAAGGGTCCTACCTTCGCATCGGTCAAGTTCAATGATCGCTTCCATTTCTTGTCTCGAAAGTCAGGGTGGGCGTCCTTGTGGATGTTTTGCCAAAGGAACGGCCCGGTAATATGGGCGCTATCAAGATTTAATTCGTCCAGCCAGGCGTCATCGACCTCCAGTTGCCCATTTACTTCTGCTCGGCACAGCCATACTTCGCCTTCGGCAACGAATTTGTCGCGCAGCAAGACGCTGCCGTGCACCTTAATGCTGTCGGCGTTCAAGGCGATGGCCTCGCCGGTCACTTTGGTGCCATCTGCGTTCGGGGCGTTTTCGTCCGGCCTTTTGAATCTTCCGCCCGTTGCATCTAGATCGCCCCCGATGGTAGCGCCGAGCAGCCGCACCTCGCCCTCGGCGCTGAAGGCTTTCCTCAGGAAGATGTCGCCCGTCACCTTGATGCCGTCGGCGTTCAGGGCGGTCTCATTCTTAGTGCCGTCAGGATTCAAGGCGTTTCCGCTCGGCTTTTTGAATGTTCCGTCCGTCGCATCCAAATTGCCGCCGATGGTAGCGCCGAGCAGCCGCACTTGGCCGTCGGCGCTGAAGCCCCGCCTCAGGAAGACGCCGCCGCTCACCTTGATGCGGTTGGCGCTCAGGGCGGAGCCTTTCGGATTTAGATTCTTAAATGTTCCGCCGTTCGCATTAAGGTCACCCCCGATGGTCGCGCCGTGCAGCCGCACCTCACCCTCGGCGACGAATTTGCTCTGGATTTCGTCTTTGGCGTTCAACTCTCGCGTCATAAAGACGCTACCGTCGATCTTGGCGCGGTCGGCGTTCAAGGCGTACCCTTCCGGCTCTTTAAATGTTCCGCCTCTCGCATCCAGACTGCCGCCGATGGCCGCGCCGACTAGGCGCATCTCGCCCTCGGCAGCGAATTTGCGGCGCAGCAAGACGTTGCCGCCCACCTTGATGCGTTCTGCGTTCAGAGCGGTTTCATTCTTGGTGCCGTCGGAGTTCAAGACGTTTCCGCACGGCTTTTTAAATGTTCCGCCCGTCGCGTCCAGATTGCCCCCGATAGTCGCGCCGAGCAGCCGCACCTCGCCCTCGGCGTTGAAGCCGCTCCTCAGGAAAACGCTGCCCGCCACCCTGACGCCGTCGGCACTCAGGGCTTTCCCGTTCGACCTTTTGAATGTTCCGCCGTCGGCCTCTAGGTTGCCCCCGACGATCGCGCCGAGCAGCCGCACTTCGCCTTCGGCCATGAACTCATTCTGTACCTTGCCCTCGGCGTTCAGCTCTTGCTTCATAAAGACGTTGCCGCCGATCTTGGCGCCATCGGCGCTCAAGGCCTTGCCGCTCAGGTTTTTGAATGTTCCACCTTCCGCACTCAGATCGCCCCCGATGGTCGCACCGAGCAGCCGCACCTCACCCTCGGCGTGGAAACCACCGTTCAGAAAGATATCGCCCTCCAACTTAAGCCCGTCGGCATCTATCGCCCGGGGCCAACTGCCCTTCAGGCTGAGCAGGGGCATCTTCGCATATTCCAAGTCAACATCGCGTTCCACACGGCAGCTCAACAGGGCAAGAGGGAAAAGCACGTTGGTAAAGCTGAGGTCGAGGTCGCCCGTTATCCGGGCGCCCTGAATCCAGACGCCCTTCGGATCGACCAGCTCGCGGGCTTCATGATCGACGACAAGCCAGCGGATAAGATCGGCGCGGACGTTGCGCGTTTCCGGCCATTGTTCGCCGAGAGGCCTAGGCGTTCCGTCGACATTCTGCAGATCTTCGTCTCCGCCGAGATCGCGGCAATCTGCTGTGGTCCCGCCGGGCGCGGCCTGTAGGACCCTTCCCTCGGCCTCAGACAGGAACGGGAACTTTTTCCGCGCCATTCCCTCCAGTGTGGCCATTCGCTCCCCCTGCACGGGCTATTGTCTAGCGTCCCACGCGGCATAACGCGATAGCCGCCGCGCCAGCAAACAATCGAAGCTCCGCGTGTCATTCTGAACGAAAGCTGCTGAAGTGAAGAATCCCGGATCCGGGGTCCCTCCACTCCGCAGACTCCGGTCGGGATGACGCAAGAAAAGCGCGCGACCCCTCGTGTCATTCTGAGCGAAAGCTGCTGTGCTTGAGCCGAAGCCCTGAGCGAAGCCGAAGGGGAAGAATCTCGACGGATGCCCGGCGTCCGGCGTCGGCCAGACACGCGCTGGCGCGCGCGAGATCCTTCGCTGCGCTCAGGATGACACAAAAAAAGTTCTAACAGGCCGTCAGGCCGCATCTTCTCTTTTCACTTTTTCACTGGGTGCAGGGTCACCCCTGGCCGTGGCGACTGCCGCGCAGTATTAAGCCGTTGGCAGGGGCCGCGCCCGCCAACGGCGGGCGGCCTTAACACTGAGTCCAGGGGTCACCCCTGGTGCGTCTGTTTCTCCCACGGCCGAGAGCGAGAGACGCGGCTCGCGCGTATCTCGCGATTTACCTTGCGCCCCCGTCGCAACGGGCGCCCACCGCGCAGGTGATTCTTCCTTCATGCGCTACTGCTCTACGCGCACGGGGTCACCCCTGCTATCGTCATAGTAGTGGCAAATCCCGAAATAACCGATCGTCCCGGCCCTCCCGCATCCGCCGAGGCGGCCGCTTTCGACTCCGCTTACGATGCGGTCATAAGCGCGGCGGGCGTGCTCGTCCTCGACGGCCGAATCGTCGTGCGCGTGACCGGCGACGATCGCGCCTCGTTCTTCCACGGCATGTGCACCGCCGACGTAAAGGGCGCCAAGCCCGGTTCAATCCTGCCCGCGCTGTTTCTGACCGAGCACGCGCACGTGATCGCCGACGCGTTCATCTGGGTGACCGGCGATGCGCTCGTGCTCGATATCGACTCCGATGCGTGGACGCGCACGCGGGCGCATCTTGAGCGCCTGCTGGTCGCCGACGATGTCGAATTCGAAGAACTGGGCGAGCTTGCCCTGATCGACGTCGAGGGACCTGCCGCCCGCGGCGCGGCCTGCTCCGCTGAAGTGGATGCGTCCCTGCCCCCATGGCGCTTCATCGAAGCCGGCAGCTCGCTAATCGGCAACTTGCCTCGTTACGGCGGACCCGCTGTATCTGTAATCGCTTCGCGCGATTCGATCGATTCGACCATCGCCAACATACTTGCCAAAGCGCCGCATTCGCGCCGCGTCGATTCGAGCCCGCTCGAAACTATCCGCGTCGAGAACGGCATCGCACTCATCGGGGTCGATACCACTGACAAGACGATCGCACTCGAGGCGCGGCTCGATCGTGCAATCTCGTTCTCCAAAGGATGCTACCTCGGGCAGGAAACTATCGAGCGAGCGACCGCGCGCGGCGGTTTGAAAAAACGGATGTTCGGACTTAAGTTCAGCAATGCGCATGTGCCGCCCGTCGGCGCGGTCGTCAATCTGGCCGGGATCGAAGTCGGCCGTGTGACCAGTGCCGTGCGCTCGCCGCGCTTGGGCGCGATCGGGCTTGCGATTTTGCACCGCAGCGCATGGACGCCCGGGGTTGAGTTGAAGATTGGCGGAGACGGTGCCGCGATCGTGACTGATTTGCCGTTCGCGCAGAGTTAAAGAGTTGAAGCGATACTTTAAATTTACCATGAGGGCCCGCACGGCCCCGGTTCAAGGAGAGGATTGCGATGGCTAACGTGCTCGGTAAGCGTTACCTGTGCGAAAAATGCGGCACTGAGGTGCTCTGCAACAAGGCTGGCCCCGGCGGCCTCGAGTGTTGCGAGGTCGAGATGAAGATCAAGGAAGCCAAGCCGCTTCCAAGTTCCGACTAGAACGTCCGTACGCCGCCGCGCTCGGTCGCAGGCGACGAAGGCATGCGTTCCAAAGTGGTAGTCGCGCCCGCGAAAGCCGACCTGGTTCTTCACGAGGGTCTGGTCCTCGGCCACCCCGGTAGCGACTCGGTTGCCATCTCTGGCGGCTTGATCGCCGCGCACGGCCCGTTTGCGGAACTGAAGCCGCTGGTCGGTCCGCGAACTCATCTGATCAAACTCGCGGGCCGCGCCGTCGCTCCCGGCTTCATCGATTCGCACCTCCATTTCCTGCAAGCTGCTGCCGCTGCCACCGGAATCTCGGTTCAGCGATGCCGCACGGTGGGCGATCTGCTGGGCGATCTGCGGCTTGCCGGCGGCAAGACTCCGCCCGGCAACTGGCTGCGCGCGTTCGGATGCGACGAAGCGCTGATGCTCGAAAAGCGCGGGCCCACGCGCGCCGAGCTCGATCAGTCGATCCCCAAGAATCCGCTGCGCTTGCGCCATCAGACGTTGCACGCGACCTGGCTCAACTCGCGCGCCATCGCGGTGCTGGGCCTCGAGGCTCCCGGCTTCACTCCGCCGCTGGGCGCCAACATGATTCGCGACGCCGCCGGCAAGCTCACCGGCCTCGTAGTCGGGATGGAAACGTGGCTGTCTAATCATCTCCCGCTCGTGACCGCCGCGGAATCGGAATCACGCGCGCGCATCATGAGCCGCGAACTGGCCGCCGCGGGAGTAACCACGTTCACCGACGCGACCACGCGCAACGGCCCCGTCGAAGTCGAACTGTTCGCCAAGCTGGCGGATTCGGGCGCGATATGCCAACGCGTCGGCGTGATGATCGGCGGGCAGCATCTCGACGCCGTCGATCGATGCGAACAACTGGCCCGCGCCGCTGGAATCGGGTTGGCCGCCGTCAAGTTCATGCCCGGCTATCAGTACGACCCTGCCGGGCTCGCGCGCCCCGTGCTCCACGCGCTCGATCGCGGCCTCGATTGCGCCTTTCATGCGACCGAAATGGAAGAATTGGAAGAGGCGGTCGCCGCGATCGAAGCCGCCAGGGCGGGTTCCGCCGGCGAACGAGCCATTGCGCGGTTTCGCATCGAACACGGCGGGCTGATTACGCCCAACTACATAGACCGGCTCATGGCGCTCGGCGTGTGGGTCGTCACCAACCCCGGCTTCATCCACTTCCGCGGTCCCAAGTACGCCGCGGAGCCCGGCCTCGTCGCGCATCTCTACCGCGCACGAAGCCTCAAGGCCGCTGGTGTTCATCTGGTCGGCGCCACCGACGCCCCGGTCACACCTGCCAAGCCGCTCGCGGCGATTGCGGCCGCGGTTTCCCGCACCACCATCGACGGCGTCGAGCTCGCACCCGCCGAAGCGCTCCCCGTCCACGAGGCCTTCGCGCTTTTCACGATCGACGCTGCGCTCCTCGCCCGGATCGAGGCCGGCGCCATCGAGCCCGACCGTCTTGCCGATCTTATCGTGTTGCCGCGCGACCCGTTCTCGCTCAAGCCCGCCGATCTGATGAACCTCGCCGTCGATATAACAATCGTCGGCGGCCGCGTGGTTTACGAGCGCGGCCGTCCCGCCATCGCCAGCAGCGACAGCGCCGACCTGCGTTCCGGATGATGCCATCGAGCGGTTCGAGCGCGGTTCTCTACAGCAAGCGCGGGCCCGTCGCGTGGGTCACACTCAATCGTCCCGATCAATTCAACGCTTACAACATGGCGATGCGCGACGATCTGTTTCAGGTCCTCGCCGCCATCCACGACGACCGCGAGGTTCGCGCGATGGTCTTGCGGGGCGCCGGTCAGGCCTTCTCGACCGGTGGCGATCTTGCCGAGTTCGGGATGGCGCCCTCGCCGATCGTCGCGCGATGGGCCCGCTTTCGCCGCGACGTGTGGGGGATGCTTCGCGCGCTGCCTATCCCAAGCATCGCGGCCATCCACGGCTACACGGTCGGCGGCGGACTCGAGATGGCGCTGCTGTGCGACCTCGCGATCGCCGCCGAAGACACCCGCCTTTGCCTGCCCGAGACCGGCGCCGGCATGATTCCCGGCGTCGCCGGCACCCAGACGGCAGCGCGCCGCATCGGCCTGGGCCGCGCCCTCGACCTTTGCCTCACCGGCCGTTGGATTGACGCCCAAGACGCGCTACTTGTAGGTTTGGTCGCCGAAGTGGTTCCCTTGGCGGATTTGGATCGCCGCGCGCTCTCGATCGCCCGCGCCGTTGGACGCGTCGCCCGCGAGCGGTCCGCGATACTTAAGCTGGCGGTCTGGGGAGGCCTCGATTTGCCGCTTCGACAGGGACTCGAACTCGAACGCCGGCTTTGGAAGCGCCTCGCGCTGATTACCAATGTCTGATTTGCATTTGCCGGCTGGGAGGAATCGCGCGCTGTGAACACGGTTAACTTCGTCACGATCCCATCGTCGATCGTGCCCGACCAGGAAATCCTGGTCTTCGGCGCGCGACGCCTTACTTACGCGGATCTGAACGACCAGGTCGCGCGCCTGTGCGCGGTCTTCAAACAATTCGGTTTGGCGCATGGCGACGTCGTTGCCCTGCTCGACACCAATTCCGATCTCTACATCGAATGCTACTACGCTGCCGCCAAGGCCGGGCTCACATTCCTGCCGCTCAACTATCGCGCCAAGGATGCCGAGCTCGAATACATGATCAACACCGCACAGGCGAAGGCGTTGCTGGTCGGCGATCGCTACCTCGAACTGATAAGCAAAATTCAGTCCCGGCTCAGCGCGAGCAGGATCGTCGCGATCGGCGACGCTGCCCGCGGATTGCCGCGGCTCGCCGATCTGATCGCCAAGACTGCGCCCGATGAATCCGAAGCTGAAGTCGAAGACGAGGATATTTCGATCCTGATGTACACCAGCGGCACCACCTCACTGCCCAAGGGTGTGCAGTTGCGCTTTCGCGATTTCACCGCCTACGTGACCGCCAACGTCGAGATGGCCGACGGCACCGATCGCGGCGTCGCGCTGCTGTGCGTGCCGTTTTATCACATCGCCGGAACGACCGCGTACATGACCAACATCTGGACCGGCCGCAAGATGATCGTGATGCCGCAATTCGACGCCCGCGCGTGGCTCGATCTCGTCCAGCGCGAGCGCGTCACGCATGCCTTCGTCGTGCCCACGATGATGAAGCAGATCATCGACGAGCCGTCATTTGCGAACTCCGATCTCTCCAGCCTGACCAACCTCGCCTACGGCGGCGCGGCGATGCCGGTGCAGGTAATTCGCCGCGCGATTGAAGTCTTCCCCAAACAAGTCGGCTTCGTGAACGCGTACGGACAGACTGAAACGACTTCATCGCTGACCGTGCTCGGCCCCGACGATCATAGAATCGAGGGCACGCCCGAGCAGATCGAGCTCAAACTCAAACGCCTCAATTCGGTAGGCTTGCCTCTCCCCGATGTCGAGATTCGCGTCCGCGACGAGGACGGTAACTTTCTCCCCGCCGGCCAGGTCGGCGAAATAATCATCCGCACCCCGCGAATCATGAAGGGCTACGCCGGCCGCGACGACAACGCGCGATTGCTCGACGGATGGCGCGCCACGGGCGATCTCGGATGGCTCGACAGCGACGGCTACGTGTTCTTCGCCGGCCGCAAGGACGACATGATCATCCGCGGCGGCGAAAATATTGCTCCCGCGGAAATCGAAACCGTCCTCATGAGCCATCCGGCCGTCGATGAATGCGCCGTTATCGGCGTGCCCTCCGTCGAGTGGGGGCAGACCGTCAAGGCCTTCATCGTTGTGCGCAAGGGGAAAAAGGCGACCGAGCAAGAGCTCGCCGAGTTCTGCCGCTCGCGGCTTGCCAGCTTCAAGCGTCCCGAGCATATCGAGTTCATCGACGCGCTGCCCAAAAATCCGCTCGGCAAAGTCCTGCGCAAAGATCTGCGCGCGCCCGCTGGAGACGTCTGACGCCGCGCCCCGCTAAGAGAACCCGAACCCGCGCCGCGCGCCACCCTGCCGCCGGCGTAATCGAGGTTGCCTTCGCGAGCGGATGCGTCAGCGCCACGCTTCGCTACGCCGGTCCGCGCGCCCGGCTCACGCCCGCGATGGCGGTGCGGATGCTGGAGTTGATCGAGCACGTCGAGGACGACGACGACGCCCGCATGCTCGCCATCACCGGCGCCGGCTCGGTGTTCTGCACCGGTTTCGACAACGGCGTGGATCCGCGCCTGGTCGAATCGCTCGCGGTGCTCTCCAAGCCCACCGTCGCGATCATCAACGGCGACGCATTCGATGAAGGATTGGAACTTGCCATGGCCGCCGACATTCGGGCCGCAATTTCCTCGGCTCGATTCGCGATCACGCAGATGAAGCGCGGCGCGATGCCCCACTTCGGCGCGACCCAGCGACTCCCGCGGCTCGTCGGCGCCGGCAACGCTCTGCGCATGATGCTCACCGGGACGGCTCTGGGAGCCGACGAGGCGATGCGCATCGGCCTCGTCGCTTATCTCGCCGACAGCCGGATCGAGCTCGCCGCCTTAAGCGGTCGTGTCGCCGAGGCCATCCTGAGCCGCGCCCCGCTCGCCGCGCGGCTGGTCAAGGACGCCGTGCTCAAGGGTTACGACATGACATTGGAGCAGGGCATAAGGCTTGAGGAGGATCTATACGCCCTGCTACAAACGACTTCCGACCGTGCCGAAGGCGTTCGCGCCTTTCTTGAGAAGCGCAAACCGCTGTTCAGAGGCGCGTGAATGTTCGACGCAAGGTTTTAAGAAAAAATCGTCCGAAAGGATCAGGATCCACGAATGGCAAATCAGCTCGGCAAAGTTTACATCTGCGGCAATTGCAAATCCCAGGTTATCGTCACCAAGGGCGGCTCCGGACAGCTCAAGTGCTGCGGCGTTCCGATGGAACAAAAAAAGTAGCGAGCGCGCTCAATCGTTCGAGCTCATCGCGACAACGAAAATGAGGTCCCCAAAATGATTGGTGCGATCATAGTCGGAATAATCGCGGGATGGCTCGCCGGCAAGCTCATCCGCGGCGAAGGCTTCGGATTGCTCGGCGACCTCGTGCTCGGTCTGCTCGGAGGCCTCATCGGCGGATTTATTTTCGGCTCACCCAACGGCATGATCGGTGCGATCGTCGTCGCGACCATCGGCGCCGTCATACTGGTCTGGATCTCGCACGTGATTCGCGAGGCCTGACTAAAAAACCCCGCGCGCGCCGGCTCTCATCCGATCGCCCGGATGCGCAAGCCCTCGGCCTGCGTCCGAATCGGCTCCGGCAACTTCACTTCGTGCGCGTCGATCCAGTTGGTCTCGAGCCGATAGAACTCCCGCGCCGGTTCGTAGAACAGGTGGATAACAACGTCGTCATAGTCGAGCACCACCCAGTGCGCATGATGCATCCCTTCGACCGCCAGCGCCTGCTGTCCCGCCTTGCCCATCGCGTCCTCGATCCCGCGCGCGATCGCCTGCACCTGCACGTCGGAGCGCCCGGTCGCCACCAGAAAATAATCCGCGACTGACTTCAGATGCTCGACTTCGAGCACCACCAGGTCGTAGGCCTTTTTTTCCAGCGCCGCTTCGGCGGCGGCGTATGCCTTCTTCAGCGCCCTCAAGAAATGTTTCCGCGACGCGGCAACTTACTCGCCGCTTGTGGCTGGTTCGATCGGAATGAACGCGAAAGTTTAAGCAGAGCGAACCTCAATAGAGCGCGTGGTACTGAATGTAATCGACGACGTCGATCGGCACCAGATACCTGATCGATTCACCGTGTTGCAGTTTGCCGCGAATTTCAGTCGCTGAAATGGGCAGGAACGTGGTTTCGACGAAAGATAGCGTTTGTCCGCTCGAATGCACGTAGTGATCGTCTGCCTGAGTGTAGCCAAATCGTTTGAGCGCGGCAACTGAAATTCGCGGCGGACCCGCCTCGCCTTCGGTTAACCTTGTATGAACGGCAAAGTTGCACAGGCGCGCCAGTTCGTCCGGCTCCTTCCATGATTCCAGCTCGGCAAACTGATCCGCGCCCATCAGCAGGTACAGCGTCGCCGGCTGGCGCAGCGTCGCCAGGAAGTAGCGCACCGTGTCGATCGTGTACGAGTGCCCGGGCCGCCGAATCTCCACGTCCGACGCCATGAAATGCCGGTTGCCCTTGGTCGCCAGCCGAACCATCGCGAGCCGATGCTCCGCGGGCGCCAATTCGCTCTTCGCCTTATGCGGCGGCGACGCGGCCGGAATAAAATATACCAGGTCGAGCCGGATTGCCTCGCGGACTTCCTCGGCCGCGCGCAGATGCCCGAGATGAATCGGATTGAAAGTGCCGCCGAACAATCCTACCCGCATGCGATTTCAGCTTCGCGGCTCAGGCGCGAACTTGTCCGGTCCCGCCAACGACGTACTTGTAGGTGGTCAACTCGTTGAGTCCCATCGGTCCGCGCGCGTGCAGCCGATTCGTCGAGATCCCGGTCTCTGCGCCGAATCCGAATTCGAAACCGTCGGTGAAACGCGTTGACGCATTGACGTAAACCGTAGCCGAATCGACCTCGCGTTCAAAGCGCGCCGCTGCTTCCGTGTCGCTGGTGACGATCGCGTCCGCAAGATGAGACCCGTGACGCGCGATAAACGCAATCGCCTCGTCAAGCGAATCCACCACTTTCACCGCCAGTATCAGGTCCAGATATTCCGTGTCCCAATCTTCGTCCGTCGCCGCGCGCGCCGCGGGAACGATTTTTCGCGTCCGCTCATCGCCGCGAATTTCGACGCCCGCCGCCGTCATCCGCGCGGCGAGCGCGGGCAGAAATTTTTCCGCGACCCCGCGATGCACCAGCAGCGTCTCCATCGAATTGCAGACCGATGGCCGCGAGCATTTCGCGTTCATGCAGATTTCCTCGGCCATCTTCAGATCGGCCGCGGAATCGACGTAGGTGTGGCAGATACCGTCAAAATGCGGCAGCAGCGCAACCGCCGAGCCTTCCAGCGCCTCCTTCAACGACTTGCCGCCGCGCGGGATTATCAGGTCGATCAACTCGCGGCTGCGCTTCATTATCTGGATTACTTCGCGATCCGGATCGCGGATAAAGGTCGCCGCGTCGGGATTCAGCCCCGCGTCCTTCAACGCTTGCGAGATCAAACCGGCCAGAAATCCGTTGCTGCTTAGCGCTTCGCTGCCGCCCCGCAACACCACCGCGTTGCCGGCTTTCAGCGTCAGCGCGGCCGCATCCACCGTGACGTTGGGCCGAGATTCGTAAATGATTGCGATCACGCCGATCGGCACACGCCGCTTTTCGATCTTCAGCCCGTTGGGCCGCGTCCACTTCTCGATCGCTGCCCCGACCGGATCGTCGAGCGCCTCGACTTGAAGCACGCCCGCGGCCATCGCTTCGATTCGCTTGTCGTCGAGCGTCAGCCGCTCGACGAACGCTCCGCCGCGTCCGCTCTTGCGCGCGCGCTCCAGGTCGATTGCGTTGGCGCGGATAATTTCCGCGCGTGAATCGCGAATCGAGATCGCCAACCGGCGTAGAAAATCGTTTTTCTCCGCCGTGGTGGCCAGCGCCATCCCCGGCGCCGCCGCCCGCGCCCGCCCGAGCGCGGTAACAGTGTCCGCTTCAATACCCATCCATCTTCGAGAATATATCCCGAACCCACTCAAATAAACTGCGCGCCTTCCGCCCCCATACTTCTAACAGGGACGAAGTCCCGCATATTCTCTTAGTACCGGGTGCAGGGGTCACCCCTGCCCAAGGAGGTGCGGAACCCACGGTGGGTTCCGCATTCAATAAAGTGGTTCCCCCTCCCTACGCGATCTCCTTGATGAGCACGAAGTTGTCGCGATGGATAATCTCGTCGGCCACCTTGTAGCCGAGCAGAGTCGGGATTTCAGTCGAACGGCGCCCGGCCACTTTCATCACGTCGGACGCTGGATAGTTCACCAGTCCGCGCCCGAACTCGACTCCGTCGGGATCGAGCAGGCTCACGCAATCGCCGCCGCCGAAGTCTCCCCGCACCTCCCGCACGCCCGAGGGTAGAAGAGAACGCCCCCGGTTGCAGAGCGCATCGGCCGCGCCCTTATCGACCGCGATTGAGCCCGCCGGCCGCAGCGCGAACGCTATCCAATGCTTTCGGCTCTTGAGCCGCACGCCGGCCGGCACGATCAGCGTGCCCGCCTCGCGCGCCGGGTCCAGCGCGATTGTGACGATGCCGGCTTCGCGCCCGCGCGCGATTATCACGGCGATTCCGGCCTGCGCCGCCTGCCGCGCCGCCTTCAACTTGGTCGCCATCCCGCCGCTCCCCAGCGGACCCGCATTCTCGGCCACCAGCCCGCGCATCCCGGCCTCCGGATCGTTGATCACGGGAATCAGCCGCGCGTCGCTACGCTCGCGAGGGTCTGCAGTCAGAACGCCATCCACGTCGCTCAAAATAATCAAGAGCTGCGCCTGCACGAGGCTCGCGACCAGCGACGACAGCACGTCGTTGTCGCCCAGCCGTATTTCCTCGACCGCGACCGTGTCGTTCTCGTTGACGATTGGAATCACGCCCGCGCCAAGTAATTCAGAAATGGTTTGATTCGCATTCTGACGGCGCCGGCGTTCCGCCAAGTCCTGATGGGTGAGCAAAATCTGCGCGACGGTCCGATCGTGGATGCCGAATGCGCGCGCCCACGCCGACATCAGCTCGATTTGCCCGGTGGCGGCGGCGGCTTGCCGCGCCGCGATGGTTGCGCCGTGAAGTTTCGAGAGTCGCGCGCGTCCCGCAGCCACCGCGCCCGACGTGACGATCACGATTTCATAGCCGGCCCGCACCGCCGACTCGATCTGCGCCGCGAGCTGCTCGATCACATCGACGCGCAGTCCTTCGGCGTCGGACAACACGGCGCTGCCGACCTTGATCACGATCCGCCGCGCGCGCGCGACCGCCGGTTCCTTGTAGTTCAGCTGGGACATGCGGCCGGCTGATCCATCGTATGAAGCATCCGCGCGATCGCCGTGACCAGCGGCGCCAGGTTTTCGCCCTTGTCCGCCGAAATCGGGAGCACTTCCAGCCCGGTGAGCTTGCGAAGCTTGCGCGCGGTCTTCTGTACCTCGTCGGCGGCGATCAGATCAATCTTGTTGAGCGCGACGATCGCCGGGCGCTCCGCCAGCGCGGGATCGAACGCCGCTATCTCGCCGCGCACGGTCGCGAACGCAGCGTCGGGATTGTCCGCGCCGTCGAGCACGTAAACGACGAGCCGCGTGCGCGCCAGATGGCGCAAAAAACGGATGCCGAGTCCAAGCCCGCGATGCGCTCCTTCGATCAGCCCGGGGATATCGGCCAGTGTGAAACTTTCCTCGCCGGAGATGGACACGCGGCCGATGTTGGGCGCCAGCGTCGTGAACGGGTAGGACGCGATCTTCGGGCGCGCCGCGCTTAGAGCCGCCAGCAACGTCGACTTGCCCGCGTTGGGGAGTCCTACCAGCCCGGCCTCCGCGACCAGCCGCAGCTCCATCCGGATCCATCGCTGCTCGCCCGCGGTTCCGGGAGTCGCGATTCGCGGCGAACGCCGCGTCGAAGACGCGAAGTGCATGTTGCCGCGGCCGCCCTCGCCGCCCTGCGCGATGATTGCCGTGTCGCCCGGCATCACCAGGTCCGCGAGCGTCATCCCGCTTTCCTCGTCGAAGACGATTGTCCCGGGCGGCACTCGCACCACGACGTCGTCGGCGCCGTGGCCATATTGTTCCTTGCCGCGGCCGGGTTCGCCGTCTTTCGCGATCAAACGGGGCTGATATTTGAAATCGAGCAGCGTCGAGAGGCCCTCATCGACCTGGAAGATTACGCTGCCGCCGCGCCCGCCGTTGCCGCCCGCAGGTCCGCCGAACGGCCGGAATTTCTCGCGCAGAAACGCGATGGCGCCGTCGCCGCCCTTGCCGGCGTGCACGAATACCCTGGCTTCATCAATAAATCGCATGGCGGCCTAACCACTATAGCCCATCTGAGGCCCGTTCCCGACGACCTCAACTTTTTTGCCGCCATACCTAGGCCGTGAATAGGCTACGCGCCTTTTTTTCTGGACCGGCACGGACGATCCCCTCTCTCTTCGCAACGTATCGCCTTACGCGGATCCCGCGCTCCGCTTTGCGCGCCTAGAAACAAATCTCCGCCAGCGCGCGGACTGCGTTTATATCGCCGGTGCCGATCAGCATCGTCTTGACGGGCGACGCCTTCCAGGCCTTGAGCCGGTCCGCGATTCGCTCGCGACTGCCGACCAGCGCGACCTCATCGACCAGCTTGTCCGGCACCATCGCCATCGCTTCGGCCTTTTTGCCGGCCAGGTATAGGTCCTGGATTTTCACCGCGGCCTCTTCGTAGCCGAGCCGCTTGGCGTAGTCGTTGTAGAAGTTTTTCGCGCGCGCGCCCATCCCGCCGATGTACAGCGCGAGCATCCACTTCACCGGCATCCGGCATCCCTCGAGATCCGAGCCCATGACGCAGCTGACGAACGGCGCGACGTCGAAATTTTCGAGGCTCTTTTTGCAGCCGGTTTTCGCAAAGCCATCCTTGAGCGGCGCGTCATAGATGTCCCATCGCTCCGGATTCATCCAGGCCGGAATCACGCCGTCGGCAATTTCCGCCGCGAGCGCGATTCCCTTGGGGCTGATCGACGCAGTGTAGATCGGTATGTCCACCCGCCCGTGCAGGATGCTCTTGAGCGGCTTGCCAAGGCCGGACGCGCCGGGACCGGTGTATGGGATGTCGAATTCCTTTCCGTGATGCTCGAGGGGTACTTCGCGCGCGAGAATTGTCCGCACGATCTCGATGTACTCGCGGGTGCGCTGCAGCGGCTTGCCGTACGGCACGCCGTGCCATCCCTCGACGACCTGCGGACCCGACGGCCCGATGCCGAGGATGAAGCGGCCGCCCGACAGCGCGTCCAGCGTCATAGCGGTCATGGCGGTTGCGGCGGGAGTTCGCGCCGGCATCTGCATGATAGCGGTGCCGAGCCGGATTTTTTTGGTCAGCGCGCCGATCCAGGCCAGCGGCGTAACCGCGTCGGAGCCGTAAGCCTCGGCGGTCCACATCGAGTCGAACCCAACGCGTTCCGCTTCGAGGATGGTGTCCATCGGCAAGCCCATCTGGGCGCCCGAATACCCGGAAATTAAACCTAGTCGCATTGAAATTACTCCCGTCGCGGGAAAGTCCGCGTCACCCGTCAGCTAAGGTTGCGCAAACAAGAAAAGCTCCATGGCATACCGAGGAGCTTCGACTCAAGTCTTGCGCCCATTGCGGTACCGTGAGAAGCGCCTTGCACTCAAAACCGATCTCGAACTTCACGTTTGCAAGCCGTCTGGTGTTGGTGCTACTGCCAATCACGATTCAAAATAGAAATTCCGGCTGAGGAGACACCCATGTTGAAAACTCGCTTCACGGAAATGTTCGGCGTTGCCGCGCCCATCACTTGCGGTGGCATGACACGAGTGGGCACGGCCGATTTGATTGCCGCCGTCGCCAATGCCGGAGCACTCGGTTTCATCACCGCGCACTCGGCCGGAAAGCCGGAAAATCTGGCGAAGGAAGTTAAACGTTGCCGCGACATGACCGACAAGCCGTTCGGCGTGAACCTGACGATCCTGCCAAGCATCACGCCGATTCCTTACGACGAATATCGCCAGGCGATCATCGAGAGCGGCGTCAAGGTCGTAGAGACGGCGGGCAACAATCCGCAGCCCCATCTGCCGGCGTTCAAGGCGGCGGGCGTCAAGGTGATCCACAAATGCACCAGCGTGCGCCATGCCGTCAAGGCGCAGGCCATCGGCGTCGATTGCGTGTCGATCGACGGGCTGGAATGCGCCGGCCACCCGGGCGAAGACGATGTCGGCGGACTGATCCTGTTTGCGGCGACGGCGGACAAGCTCACCGTCCCGATTATTGGGAGCGGCGGCATTGCGGATGCGCGCGGCCTCGTGGCGGCGCTGGCGCTGGGTTGCGACGGTGTCAACATGGGCACGCGTTTCATGGCGACGAAGGAAGCCCCAATCCATCAGAAGGTAAAGGAAGCGATCGTGGCGAATGACGAGCGCAGCACGAACCTGATCTTCCGCACCCTGCACAACACGGCGCGTGTTGTAAAAAACGCGGTCAGTGACGAAGTCGTTGCCATCGAGCGGCGCGGCAATGCCAAATTCGAAGACATCGAGAATCTTGTGTCCGGAACGCGCGGCGCCATCGTGTTGGATAAGGGCGACATCGGCGCCGGCATCTGGACGGCCGGCCAAAGCCAAGGCCTGATTCACGACATTCCGTCCTGCGCCGATCTCGTCGCGCGGATCGTGCGCGAAGCCGAAGCCATTATCCGCAATCGTTTGGACAAGGTGCTCGTCGCGTAAATAAAAAAAGCCCCACGGCGCACCGCGGGGCTTCGATTCAATCTTGAGGGCTGACGGTCCCTAAGCAGACGCCCCAGCGGTTTCGGCGGCGGCGGGAAGCGGCTCGACGCTCACTTGCCGCTTCTCACCCTTCGGCTCGTACTTAACCACACCATCGATGAGCGCGTAAATCGTATAGTCGCGGCCCAAGCCGACGTTGCGTCCCGGATGCACGCGAGTGCCGAGCTGGCGGATGAGGATATTGCCGGCCTTGACGGTCTGGCCCGCGTAAATTTTGATACCACGGCGCTGGCCCGGACTGTCGCGGCCATTGCGCGTCGAACCTTGGCCTTTTTTGTGCGCCACGCGATGTCTCCCTGAATTTGTCGAGCGGCCTTCCGAGCCGCGGTTCAATTAAGATTAGCGCTGGCGTCTATGCGCCGGCGGAAATTTCCTCGATCTTGAGTACGGTCAGTTCCTGGCGATGGCCCCGTTTACGGCGGTAGTTCTTGCGGCGCTTTTTCTTGAACACGATAATCTTGGTGCCGCGCGGCTGCTGGACGATCTTTGCCGTCACCGACGCGCCCGCGACCACCGGCGTGCCGACCCTGGGCGCATCGCCGCCGACCGCCAGCACATTGTCAAGTGATATAGCCGCGCCAACCTCGCCGGCGAGCCGCTCGACCGTTATCTGGTCGCCGACGCCGACGCGGTACTGTTTTCCGCCTGTCTTTACTATTGCAAACATCGATATGCCGAACGAGAACAATTATCGGACGCCGCCCGGCGTGTCAACGCATCGGGCGTTGCGCGCGACCCAACAAGCTGCTGCGCGTTGATCAGTCGATGCCCAGTCGCTCGCGGCCTTCGGGAGAAATCATCTGCGGGGTCCACGGCGGATCCCACACCAGATCGACCTCCGCCTCCGACACGCCCGGGATGCTCATGATTTTGTAGCGCGCGTCGGTCGCGATCGAGGCGCCCATGCCGCATCCCTGCGCCGTCAGCGTCATCTTGACTTCGACTTTCTTGGCGCCGTCGCCGGCGTCCTTCACTTCCATTCCATAGACGAGGCCGAGGTCAACGATGTTGACGGGGATTTCGGGATCGAAACAGGTCTTGAGCTGCTCCCAGACCATCGCTTCGAGATCGCCGCCGGCCGACGCCGGCACCGCGCCCGCATCTTCGGGCTTTTTGCCGAGCGCGTCGGCGTCCTTGCCCGCGACGCGGAACAGGCCGCCGTACGCGGGAATCTGCAAGGTGAAGGTTCCCCCGAGCGATTGCGTGATAGAGGCCTCGGTCCCCTTTCCCAGCATCATTTTGTTTCCGGCCGGGATCCGGACGCCTTCGCATTCGCGGGTCAGTTCAACGCGTTCCATCGGCAAATACCTTCCTTGTCAGACCTCTTATTGTAACGCGACGACTGGGTGCGGGCCATAGGCATGGCGCGAGACTTCGCCAAGCAGCGGTTCCTGGTGGGAGCGTTCACATAGGCATGCCGTTGCCGTCACGATGCGCCCCTGATAAAGCGAAGGAAGGACGAAGGCATAGGCAGGTGGAGGAAGCGGGAATCCCAGGCGCGAATCAGCGTCATTTTGGCATCTCGGCCAAGCAGAAGCTCTACCAGTTTCTGTGCTCGCGGCCGGCGGGCGCCGACGCGGGCGAGCTGGTCGGGCTGCTGCTGAGCGGAGCCGGCTCGGACCCTGAGCTCGGCGCGCGAATTGTCCGCCAGCTACTCGACGGCGATCCGAATTTCATCTTCGACGCCGACACTGCCCTGTGGCGGCTTGCGCAGAGCGATCGCATCCGCGTTGCGCTCGACCAGGCCGAGTTCACGGTGGTCGATCTGGAAACCACCGGCGGACGCGCCGGCCCGGGCACGATCATCGAGATCGGCGCATACCGGATGGTCGGGCGGCGGCTCACCGAAACTTTCTCGACGCTGGTGCGGCCGGATGGCGGCATCGTCCCGCGCTTCATCACGGGGCTCACGTCGATCACGACGGAGATGGTTCGCGAGGCGCCGCCCATCGAGGATGTGCTGCCCGCGTTTCGCGAGTTCATGGGGGAGCGGGTGATGGTCGCTCACAACGCGGCCTTCGATTTTGGATTTCTCGACTTCGAATACCGCCGCATCTTTGGAATTGGCCTCGGCAACCCGGTGCTATGCACTCTCCGGATGTCGCGCCGGTTCATGCCGTCGCTCAAGCGCCGCCGGCTCGATCTGCTCGCGGAGCATTTCGGGCTTTCGCTCGAAGGACGGCATCGCGGACTGGGCGACGCGCGGATGGCCGCGGAGCTGCTCTCGATTTTTCTCGAGATGGCGGAGCGGATGGGTATCACGCGGCTGGATCGCCTGCTCGACGACCATCATCGCGGACTTGCGGGCAGGAGAATCGAACGTCACGTGCCGCCGGAGGAAATCGCTGCTATTGCGCATGCGCCCGGCGTTTACATGATGCGCAATGAGCGCGGCGATTTGCTGTACATCGGCAAGGCGCGGCGGCTCCGGGAGCGGGTGAGCTCATACTTCACGGCGTCGGTGAAGGCAAAGACGGCGGAGCTGGTCTCGCACGTTTACAAAATCGAGACGCGACCGACGCGCTCGCCGCTCGAGGCGGCGCTCGACGAAGCGCGGCTCATCCGCGAGCTGAAACCACCGTACAACCGGATGCTGAAATCGGCGGCGCCCGCGTATTTCATCAAGCTCGACATGATGGACGAGTTTCCGCGCGTGACGATCTCGACAAAGATGAGTGCGCGGCGCGGCGTGATGCATCTGGGGCCGTTCATCGGCCGCCGCAGCATCGAGCATTCAGTTCGCGCGCTGGCGAGAATCCTCGGCCTTCGCACCTGCGGCGGAAAGCTCGAGCCGAGCGAGGATTTTTCGCCGTGCATCTATGGGCAGATGGGGCATTGCACCGCGCCGTGCAACCTGGCGATCGACGCAGAAGGGTACGCGGAGCGGGTTCGGCGCGCGGTTGGTTTTCTCCGCGGGCGGATCGGCCCGCTGCTGGGTGAATTGGCCAAGGCGCGCGACCAGGCCGCGGCCGCGATGCGCTTTGAGGAGGCGGCGCGCTTTCGCCACCATCTTGAGGCGCTGACCACGCTGGCGCATCGCGCGACCCGTCTCAGCCAGGTGGTGACGGAAAACAATCTCGTGATCGTGACAGGCGAGGCGGCCGATCGCGCAGCGCACGTCGTGCTGTCGGGACGGCTTGCGATGACGCGCCATCTGGAGACGGGAGACGCCGCAGGCGAGGTGGCGGCGTTCGTCGCGGGCAATTACCAGCGATACAAGTTGAAATACGTCGAGCGCGGAGAGTTGGAGGCTATGACGATCGTCGCACGATGGCTCCGGGAGCGCGCGCCCGACGAGGGTCGTCTCATCTATCTGGCCGGTCCGCATCTGGATCCCGTCGCCCTGGCGGGCTGATCACTGTTCGTTGGTCGTCGCGCCGCCGCTATTTCTTTGCGTGCGTGCCCTTGCCGGTCAGAACGACAGAATTCGGCGAGTTACTCGCGTTGCTGTTGATCGTGAGTATGCCGCTGCGCCAGCCGTAGCCGGTCGGCGAGAACCGGATAGTCACCGAGCATTTGGACTGGGGTCTGATCGTCGCCCTGCAGCCGTTCACCATCGCGAAATCGCCGCTGGTGACGATGCTCGAAAACGTGACCGACGTGTGCTTGCTCTTGTTCTTGATCGTGACGTGCCGGGGCTTGCTGACGGCGCCTCTTCCGAACACGACCTTGCCGAGCTTGAGCCAATTTGGTGAGACCTTAAGCGCGGCAGGCACCGCGGTTGCAGTAGGAGTGGAAGTCGCAGTGGCGGTCGCAGTCGGTGTCGCAGTCGGTGTCGCCGTTGCTGTCGCAGTAGCCGTCGCTGTCGCTGTCGCAGTAGCCGTTGATGTCGGCGTGTTAGACGCGGTTGCAGTTGCAGTGGGCGTGGCGGTTGCCGTCGCAGTTGCCGTAGCCGTCGCAGTTGCGGTCGGCGTCGCGGTACTGGTCGCGGTCTGAGTCGCGCTGGCGGTTGCGGTCTGAGTTGCAGTGGCAGTTGTGGACGCGGTCGGAGTCGCCGTTCCAGTTGCGGTATTGGTCGCAGTAGCCGTTGAAGTCGGCGTGCCAGTACTGGTCGCGGTATCGGTTGCCGTCGCAGTCGGCGTGCTGGTCGCAGTTGCCGTTGCGGTATCTGTCGCTGTGGCTGTCGCGGTTGGCGTGTCAGTTGCCGTTGCAGCGACAGTATCTGTCGCGGTCTGAGTCGCAGTTGCCGTTGCAGTATCGGTCGGCGTTGCAGTCGGCGTATCAGACGCGGTCGCTGTTGCAGTCGCAGTGGCAGTCGGCGTTGGAGTCGCAGATGGTATCATCGGGTCATTGAAAAGAAGCACGCGATTGTTCGCTTGGTCCGCGGTGTAGAGGTTGCCAACCGGATCCATCGCAACGCCGGCCGGCTGGCACATCGCGGTTGCGCTTGGCGGGGGGTTGCCGTTGGCGGAGTCGGCGCAGGCGCTGTCGATGAAATCGGTGCCGCTCGCACCTTGTCCAAAGACCTGGTCGGCGGTGACGTTGCCCGTCGCCAGGGGCTGGTTGTATTCGAGCACGCGATTGTTGGTCTGGTCGGCGACGATCAGGTCTCCTGAACTGTCGAGGCTAATGCCGGCGGGATTGCAGATTCCGGTGGCGCTCGGCGCGGGCGACGCCGCCGCGCTCGCGCATAGCCGGTCGCGAAACTCGTCCCCATCCCACCCTGGCCGAAAACCAGATCCGCGGTCGTGTCGCCCGCGCCGGTTAATAGATTCGGCGCGGCCAGCGGTTGATTGAATTCGAGAACTCGCGAGTTGTCCACGTCGGCGACGAACAGGTCGCCATGCGGGTCGATAACCAGCCCGCGCGGAGCGCATAGCGTGTCCGCACTCGGATCGCTGCCGCCGTTGCAGAGCCCGGTGCTGAAAATTCCGCTCTGTCCGAACACGTTGTCGGCGACCGTATCGCCCGCGTTGAACTCGAGCACGCGATTGTTGTTCGTATCGGATACGTACAGATCGCCCAACGCATCGACTGTCAGACCTTCGGGGAAGCACATCGTAGAGGCGTTGATGGTGCCCGTGCCGAGGTTGCATCCGGTGGTCGTGAAGCTGCCGTCTTGTCCGAACACTTGACTGGCGGTCAGTCCGACGATCGGCGAGCCGAAGTCAAATGGAGTAGTGTATTCGAGCACGCGATTATTGGTGGCGTCTGCCACATACAGATCACCCGAACCGTCCACTGCCACGTCCTCCGGATTGCAGAGGCTGGCCGGTCCGATTCCGCCGTCGTTGCAGCCGATGGAGAGCGCATCAGGCTGCCCGCTGACGAGAGTGGCGGGTTCGTCGTTGGCGAACGCGCCGGCGTCGGCCCATCCGAGCACGCGATTGTTTACCGAGTCGGCGACGTAGAGGCGGTACGGCGAGCCGCCGCTGGGATCGATCGCGATTCCCTCCGGCGCCTGGAGCGCGGCCGCAGTCGGATTGTTGATTCCGTTGTGAAGCAAGTCGGCCTGTCCGAGCACCGCGCTGGCAAAAGGCGGAGACGACAGTGGACTGGTGTACTTGAGGACGCGGCTGTTTGACGCGTCGGCGACGAAGACATCTCCCGGACCGTCCACCGCAACTCCGTCGGGCTGGCATAGGACGGATCCACTCGGTGCGATCCCGCTGGCCGCGGTGCCGCCGCAGACGCCAGTGGTGAAGCTGCCGTTCTGACCGAAGACGACGTCCGCGGTCACGTCGCCGGCGGCGAGCGGGGTCAGATATTCGAGCACGCGACTGTTGGTGATATCGTTCACGAACAAATCGCCCGCGCTATCGAGAGCTATTCCGCTCAGGTCGCACAGGCCGGTGGCGCTAGGCGCGGGATCGCCTCCATTGCCGTCATAGCAAGTGGAGTCGGTAAAATCGGTTCCGCTCGAGCCCTGGCCGAAGACCAGATCGGTGGTGACGTTGGCGGCGCCGGGCGGCGCCAGCGGCTGATTGAATTCGAGCACGCGATGATCGCCGTCGTCGCCGACGTACAAATTTCCCGGCCCGTCCACGGCGACCGACAATGGGTTGCACATCCCAACTGCCGAAGGGCTGCCGGTGTCGCAAGCATGGCCGGTGAAGTCGGTGCCGCTCGCGCCTTGTCCAAAGACGAGGTCCGCAGTCTGTAGCCGGCGTTGTATTCGAGCACGCGATGATTGCCCGCGTCGGCGACGTAAAGATTGTTGCTCGAGTCGGTTGCGACGCCCTGCGGAGAACACAGGCCGGCTGCCGTTTGCGCGCACGTCGTCTGGGTGAAGCTGCCGCCCTGTCCGAATACAACATTCGCCGCAAAGCCGACACTGATTCCCTGCGTGAACGGCTGATTGTATTCGAGCACTCGACTGTTGAGCGTATCCGCGATGTAGAGGTTGCCCGCGCTGTCCACGGCGACGCCGCCCGGCAGGCACAGACTATCTGGGCCCAGGCCCGCGAGGTCGCCGCCGCCGGTGCCGCTGTTGCAGCGCGTAGTTCGAAAATCGGGTTGGCCGATCTCGATGTCTGCGTTCTGGCCGTTGACGAAACTGGTGGCGTCGTTCCATCCGAGGATGCGGCTGTTGTTGCCGTCCACGATGTACAGATGCTCGGTTCCGCCGCTCAGATCGATGGCCATCTGGCCTGGAGATTCGAGACTCGCCGCGCCGGTGTTGTTGATGCCGTTGTGCGAGAAGTCGATTTGTCCGAGCACCGCGTCCGCGATGTTGTCGCCGGTCGCCGCTATCAGCATCGTGACCATGAACACCGTGACGACGGATACGAGCGCGATGGCGCTCAGACGAAGTTTGGAAATTACTCGCGACGGTTTTTGCGTGGTCGTGCTGTTTTCCATTTGACGCCGCGCAATCGATCCGAACCAGCGCGGGGCGATATGGAAAGCAATGTCGTGCTCGCGCAATAGCGAAGTAAGTGGGGTGACAAATTGTGCCTAAACATACTGCAGCGCGCTCAGTGAGGCGCGTCGCGGGGGATGGCCGCCTCCTGCAGGCGGCATTTGCGTAGGGTGTGAGTCAGTGGGATTGCAGATCCGATCGAATCGCAATCCACCGACAGAGATCGGAGATCAGTTCCTGGGCTGCTTCACCCCTTCAGATTCGCGGCGAACAGCTTGAGCGTGCGCTCCCACGCGTCCTTTGCTTCGGCGGGGCGATGGACGTCGGCGCGGGTGTCGTTGAAAAATCCATGCGAGCATCCCGCGTAAACCTTGACCTCGCCCGGCTTGTCGAATTTCTTCAGCGCCGCCGCCAGCCGATCGACGTCGCCGCGCTGGATCCATCCGTCGTTCTCGCCGTATGCGTAAAAGATCGGGCAGCCGAGATGCTTGAGTTTTTCGTCCGGCGGTATTTCGCCATAGAACGGCGCCGCGGCCGCGATTTCCCGGCTCTCGCATGGCAACAGGATCGCGTAGCTGCCGCCCATGCAAAATCCCGTGATGCCGACGCGGGTTGAATGCGTCCGTTTCTGCGCGCGCAGCCATTCCACCGTCGTCTGAAGATCCGCGATGCCGTCTTCCTTCTTCAATCCGCCCATCAGTTGCGCGGCCTCGTTGGGCTCGGTGGCGACGCGATGGCCCTGTCGCGAGTACAAGTCCGGCGCGATCGCGAAGTAACCCTCGCGCGCCAGCCGCCGGCTGACGTCGCGGATGTGGTCGTTCAGTCCCCACCATTCCTGCACTACGATCGCCGCCGGCGATGGCTCGGCTCCCGCCGGCTCAGCGACATACGCCTTGAGCGCGCACGCACGGCCCGCATAGCTCACTTCACGCGTGATGATATCTTTGTTCGCCATCGTCGCTCACCTCGAAGGTATAAAATGGCACCCGCGCTGCGTGGCATCTACTCCGCGGCCGCCACCGGTATGAAGCCAATCGCGCCATTCCTGAGTTTGATCTGAAGGTAGTTGCCGGTGATTCCCGTGACGTGAACGTACTTCTTGCGGCGCACGTGGCCGATTGTGGAACTGGTCTCGTCGGGATTTTGATATACCGGCGAATTTTTCGTCAACAGGAAAAGCTTGTTGAGCGGCTTGATCTTCGGCGCGCCGCCCGACGCGGTCGTCGCCGCGGCGCCCGCCGGCGCCGCACTGGCAGCCGGGGTCGCGGCGGGAGCAGGCAGCAGCTTGACATCGAGTGCTCGCACCTCGTCGAACTCCGCGTTGGCTTCGGTCGCGCGAGCCGGGTCCGTTGCCAGCAGATTCGCCAGCGCCAGGTGGGCCTTTGCGTCCTTAGGGCTCAGCCCGATTGCGGTGCGAATTTGATCCTCCGCCGCGGCGGCCTTGCCTTCCTTTCCGAGCACCTCGCCCAGATCGAGATGGTAGTTGGGGCGGTCCGGCTCGAGCGCTACAGCGGCGCGGTACTGATTTTCGGCCAGTCCGCGCTGGTTCTGATCGCTATAAAGGTTGCCGAGCGCGGCGTGGGTCGCCGCGTTTTTAGGATCGAACTCGAGGACCTTCATGAATTCAACTTGCGCGTCGCCCGGTTTGTGCTCGAATATGTACAGATTTCCGAGCGCGATATGGGTGCGCGGATCGTTTGGCGCGAGCTTCACCGCCTCCTGGTAAGCCTTTTCCGCGTCGGCGAGCTTCGTCGCCTGCATATCCGTGTCGCCCTCGGCAAGAAAATCCTCGGCGGTTTTGTGATGGCATCCCGCCCCTATCAGGATCATCGCGCCGGCCACGATCATCGCCCCGGTCCGAGTCGTTAAGCTTCGCTTCCTGTTCATTGCTGCGGTTTCCTCCAAGACGAGCGCGCCTTCCGATTGCGCAATGATCGGACCAGCGACGAAAAAATCTACACATCAATGTTGAAGGGAGCGCGGAAACAGTGTCAAGCACTCCAGCCCCTGTCGCAGTTCCCGTTGGATGCGCGGGCCTGTTAGGTTATAAACATACGCCGTGCGCTTTATTCTAATCGCAGCCAAGCAACTCGAATTCGCCAAGACCCGGCTCGCGCCTGTCCTGCCACCCGGCGAGCGCCGTGCGTTGGCCCAAGCGATGTTTCGCGACGTGCTGGCGGCCTCGCTTGGCGCAGCCGCCGCCGACCACGTCGCCGTGGTGACGTCGGACCCGGGCCTGCTCGCGCTGGCGCGTTCTGCCGGTGCACTCACCATCGACGAGGAATTTCCGCGCGGCCTCAACGCCGCCGTCGGACTTGCCACCTCCGCGCTGATTGCCGATGGTGCGCGAACAGTTTGCACGGTGTTGTCCGACATCCCATTGATCGCGGCCGAAGATATAGACGCAGTGTTTGCCGCGATGCCCCCCGAACGCGGCGTGGTGCTGGTGCCCTCGCGGGACTTCTCCGGCACCAACATCATTTGCCGCTCACCCGCCGGCGCGGTGGCGACTCGATTCGGTCGAATGAGCCTGGTGCGGCATCTTGACGATTGCCGCAACTCCGGCGTTGGGGCTAGAGTGTTGCGGCTTGCGCGGCCCGCGCTGGACCTCGACGTGATCGCGGACCTCGCCGAGTTCGAGCGCGCCGGGTCCGCCACGCATACTCAAAACCAGTTGGCCCGGCTTGGGATTGCTCATCACTAAAAATTGAAAAACGGACTGAAGGCGATCGTGGAAATGACTGGGCGGCTCGGCGCGCTGGTGGTCGACAGCGTTGTCCAGCTCGGCGCGTTTGTGCTTTTTTTGCTGAACGCCGCGTTTTATGTGTTCGTCCCGCCGTTCAAGCCGCGGCTGTGGATTCGGCAGATACGAATGATCGGCGCCGACTCGCTGTTTCTCATCATTCTAATCGGCGGCTTCACCGGGATGGTGCTGGGTCTGCAGGGCTACAACACGCTGCGCCGCTTTGGCTCCGACGGCGCGCTGGGCACGGTCGTCGCCCTGGTTCTGGTGCGCGAGCTTGGACCCGTTCTGGCCGCCCTGATGATCGCGGCGCGCGCCGGTTCCGCGATGGCGGCGGAGCTCGGCTCGATGCAATCCACCGAACAGATCGACGCGCTCACCGTGATGGCGATCAACCCGGTCCAGTACCTGGTCTCGCCGCGCGTGCTCGCAGGCGTGATCAGTTTCCCCTTGCTGACGGCGGCCTTCGACGTGGTGGGAATCTTCGGCGGCTACATGGTCGGCGTCGGTTTGATGGGCGCGCCGTCGGGTGCGTACTTCAACGGTATCGCCGCCAACATGGACGGCCACGACGTCATGACCGGCATCTACAAGGCCCTGGTCTTCGGCGTGGTCGTAACCTGGATCTGTTGCTATAAGGGATATCACGCCGAGCGGATGGCGACCGGGGTCAGCCGCGCCACCACCGAAGCCGTGGTGCTGTCCAGCGCCCTGATTCTTGCGTTTGACTATTTTCTTACGTCTATACTTTTGTGATAACGCCGTAGCGATCGACGATCCATGAGCCAAACTGAAATCAACCACGGCGACGGCAATGCGCAGAACATTCGCAACGCGCCGAGCGCCGGTAATGCAATCGAAGTGCGCGACCTTCGCCGCCGCTTCGGCCGCCAGCAGGTCCTCGACGGCGTTACGCTCGACTTTCCCGCCGGCCAGATCACGACGATCGTCGGCCCCAGCGGATCCGGCAAGACCGTTCTGCTCAAGCATATCAACCTGCTGCTGCGGCCCGACTCGGGCACGATTGTGATCGACAACGTCGAAGTGACAAAACTCGGCGAGACCGGCCTGGACGCGGTGCGCGAAAAATTCGGGATGCTCTTTCAGGCCGGCGCACTGTTCGACTCGATGTCGATATTCGACAACGTCGCGTTCCCGCTGGTCGAGAAAACCAGGCTCACTCGCGCCGAGATCGCCGCGCGCGTGCATGAAACGCTCAAAGCGGTTGGACTGGAAGGGATGGAAGCCAAGTTTCCCTCCCAGATGAGCGGCGGGATGCAGAAGCGCGCCGCGCTCGCGCGTGCACTGGTGCGGCGCCCGAAAATCCTCATGCTCGACGAGCCGACTACCGGCCTCGATCCGTCGCGGACCGGCGCGATTCACGAACTTATCCGGCGCACCCAGGAGAATTTTCACCTGACCGCCGTGATGGTCAGTCATGACGTGCCGGCGGTCTTCCAGGTTTCCGACCGCGTCGCATTTCTCCATAATGGCCGCACTCATCTCAATGGCACGGTGGCTCAGGTGATGGCGGCCGACGACGACGTCTTCAAACGGTTTCTGGCGGGCAAAGCATCCGGCGAGGAGAATGAAACAGCTCTTGCGGGCTGAAACAAAGATCTATGTACGCAACTCGAACCACGCAGCTTATCGTCGGCATTTTCGCGATTCTCGGTATCATCGCACTGGTGGTTTTGTCGCTGTCGCTGGGCAAACTCACCCTGCTGCCCAAGCCGGGCTACACGCTCTACGCAAGTTTCGATAATATCTCGGGATTGAAAACCGGAGATCAGGTTCAACTGGCGGGTGTGCAAGTCGGTAAGGTTGTGCAGATCGGGCTCAAGAACCTGCGCGCGCGGATTGCGATACGCGTTGACGACGGCGTGCCAATCGACAAGGATGCAATCGTGTCGATCAAGACCAGCGGAATAATCGGCGACAAGTACATTACGGTTCAACTGGGTCCAAGCGACAAATTGCTCAAGGACGGCGATACGATCATGCATACGCAGGACGCGTTTGTGCTTGAGGATGCAATTGGCCAGTTGATCAACAACGGTGGCAGCAGTGGTGACTCCGCGAAGGATAAATCCTCAAACTCAGAGAAGGAGCAGAAGCCTGGAAAATCGGGGAAATAACCGGGTGAAATTTATGATGACGCCAACTTCCATCCAGCGAATCCTGCCGCGGCGCGCGATCGCGATGCTCACGGTGACGGCCGCGCTCGTCGTCAGCCTTGCACCGTCGCGCTTTTTGGCGGCCGCCCGGGCCGACGATCCGATGTCCGTGGTGCGGACCACCGTCAACCAGGCGCTGGACGTGCTCCGCGACAATCAAACTCCGCTGGCCCAGCGCCAGGACAAGCTGCGCCAAATCGTGTCCGCAACCTTCGATTTCACCGAGATGGCGAAGTCGGCGCTCGGCTACCATTGGAAGCAGATCACCCCCGATCAGCAGCAGGAGTTCACCAAAGCGTTCGTCGCTTTCATCGAGGATTCTTACTTGAGCAAGGTTAACGACTACCGCGGTCAGCAGGTCGCCTTCCTCAGGATGACGACCGACGGGCCCCAGTATGCGGAGGTCAACACCGATATCGTGGAGCCGGAGGGCAAGGACCCGATCCATTTGAACTACCGCCTCGTGCAGGAGGGCGCTACCTGGAAGATCTACGATGTGACCGTGGACTCGATCAGTATCATCGCGAATTACCGCAACCAGTTTAATCGCGTGATGAACAATCAGGGCTACGCCACCCTGATTAGCGACTTAAAGAGTAAACAGGCCGCCCTTGCGGCAAGTCTCGCGAATCACTAGCAAGTATGGATTCCTTGAGTCTGGAAAGGTACCCTCTAAAGGAAGATTTTAGGGCGACACCGCCATGGAGAGGCAAATGACATCTGGTTCGAAACAAATCGAAAGGACAAGCGCGCGTTGGATGATGCTCGCATCGTCCCTGCTTGCGGTCGTTTCGTTTGCGACCCCGGCTCTGAGCCAGGGCGCCGCTCCGGTGTCGCAGAACCCGGCCGCCCAATCGCCGGCCAATCCGTCGACTCAGCCACCGGGCGAGAACAATCAGGGCGGCTATGCCGATCCGATAGCGGCGTTCAATGAGCCGATGTTCACCTTCAACCTCAAGCTCGACGATTGGGTGCTGCGCCCTGTAGCCAGCGGATACGCCACCATCACGCCGCAGCCGGTGCGTGAGAGCGTGGACAGATTCTTTGACAACGTCCATGTCATCCCGCGTTTCGCCAACAACCTGTTTCAGCTCAAGCTGGTCGAGGCCGGCGGCGAAATCGCCCGTTTTGGAATCAACTCGACGCTCGGATTGGCCGGCTTCTTCGATCCCGCCGACCTTTTGTTTGGGCTCAAGCAGCATCGCAACGATTTCGGTCTGACCATTCGCTACTACGACATCCCGACCGGTCCGTACTTGATGCTTCCGTTGATGGGACCTTCGACGATTGGCGACACGGTCGGCCTGGTCGCCGACGGTGCGATGGATCCGATCAGCTACTTCGTTCCGTGGTGGGTGTCGATCACGGTGGCCACCGGGGAGGGCGCGGCTGAAGCAGTGAACTACCGCTCGCTGCATCTGAACATGTTCGAGGAAGCCGATCGCTATGCGATCGATCTCTACGGCGCTGTTCAGGACGCGTACCTGCAGATGCGCGTGAACAAGGTCAAGAAGCTCCACGAGGAACAGTGGTAAGCTGACCCGGATTCGTTATTAAATCAAAGGTGATTTGACGATTGGCGCGCCGCGGGACTGATGTTCCGCGGCGCGCTGCTCTTTTTAAGCCCGCGCGCCAGACTTCTTTAGTTCACTTGTTCCCACGCGTGGTACGAGCTGCGCACCAACGGCCCTGACTCGACGTGATGGAACCCCATCGCGAGCGCGGCCGTCTTCAACTCCGCGAACTCCGCCGGCGGCACGTACCTGGCGACGGGAATGTGTTCCGCCGACGGCCGCAGATACTGCCCGAGCGTCAGGATGTCGCACCCTACCCTGCGCAAATCGCGGATCACATCGAGCAGCTCGCTGTTGCTCTCGCCAAGCCCGAGCATCACGCCCGCCTTGGTGAACATCGGCTTGCCGAGCTGGCGCGCCGAGTCTTTCGCATGGCGGATAACGTCAAGCGATCGAGCGTAATTTCCGCCCGGCCGCACCGTGCGATAAAGACTCGGCACCGTTTCGATATTGTGGTTGTAGATATCGATCGGCGACCCCACCACCGTCTCGACGCTGGCGAACGATCCCTGGAAGTCCGGCACCAGCACTTCGACGCGCGCCGGCGCAGCCATCGCTTTGATTGCATGCGCCGTCGCCGCGAAATGCGCCGCGCCGCCGTCCGGCAGATCGTCGCGATCGACCGAGGTGACGACGACATGTTGCAGTCCAAGCCGCGCCACCGCCTCCGCGATTCGCCGCGGTTCATCGGAATCCAGCGGACGAACTTTGCCGTGCGCGACTGCGCAGTACGGACAATTGCGCGTGCACACGTCGCCCATCAGGATGAAGGTGGCGATGCGATGCGAAAAGCATTCGCCGATGTTCGGGCAGCACGCCTCCTGGCAGACCGAATGCAGCTTGAGCCCGCCGAGGATCGCCTTGGTGCGAAAGTACTCGGGCGACACCGGTGCGCGAACCTTAATCCAGTCGGGATGTTTTCGTTCAACCATCGCCAGCCACAAACTCAGCGGTCGGCACAATTCGCGCTGCCGCCACTGAAAAAATTTCATCGTAACGGAACACACCGCGGAAACTCTCGCGCATCACCTCGGCGAATTCGCTCACCGACACTGCCCGATTCGTCAGCTCGCAGATCGAAGTCATGCGGCATCCCTCGATACCGCAGGGCACGATCGCATCGAAAAAACTGAGATCGGTGGATACGTTCAGTGCGAAGCCGTGCCAGGTGGTCCAGCGCCGGATGCCGACGCCGATCGACGCGATCTTGCGCGACCCAACCCAGACGCCGGTCATCGCGTCGCGGCGGGCGGCGTCGATGCCGAATTTTGCCAGCGCGTCGATCATCGCCGCCTCGAGGCCTCGAAGATACTTCGTAACGTCGCGGTCGCGCCCTTCGAGTTTGAGAATCGGATAACCGATCAGCTGTCCGGGGCCGTGATAGGTTACCTGCCCGCCGCGCGAAACCCGCCGAATCGGCACGCTCGCCGGATTGCCGACGATGAAGCGCTCGTCCGCGCCGCGCCCGAGCGTGAAAACGTGCGGATGCTCCATCATCAGGAGCGTGTCGCCTATCGCGCCGTCGATCCGCGCCGCCAGCATCGCGGTTTGCATCGCAAGCGCGGCGTCGTAGTCGAGCACGCCCAAATCGGCGACGGTGAGTGTTCGACCCATATTCAGAAGTCTATCGCTTCACCGTCTGCCGCCAAAGCCGCTTGCATGATCGCCTCGGACATCGTGGGATGCGGATGCGCGGTCTTGCCGATTTCGGCGGTGGTGGTCTCGAGCGTTTTGCCGAGCACGACTTCGGAAATCAGGTCGGTGGCACCGTGTCCGACAATCTGGCATCCGATCACTTCGCCGTACTGTTTGGTCGCGACGATTTTCACGAAGCCCGCGGTCTCGCCGATCGCAACCGCCTTACCGATCGCGCGAAACGGAAACTTGCCGACCTTCACTTCGATGCCGCGCGCTTTGGCGTCGGCTTCGCTGAGTCCCACCGTCGCGACTTCGGGCTCGCAGTAGATGCATCCGGGGATCGCGAGCAGGTCGAAACCGGGTTCGCGCACCCCCGCCATGATTTCGACCGCCGCGATGCCTTCGGCGCTGGCCTTGTGCGCGAGCAGCGGCGGGCGGATCACATCGCCGATCGAGTAGATGCTCGGCACGCTGGTCTGGAACGAGTCGTTCACCTTAATGAAGCCGCCGCGTTCGAGCTCGACCCCAAGTTTTTCGAGTCCGATATTCTGGCTGAGCGGGGTGCGGCCGACGGCAATCAGCACAACTTCCGCGTCGAGAGATTTTTCGGCGCCATCGGCCGTTACCGCGACCGACCAGAGATTGCCCTTGCGCGCCATCGACTTGTAGCCATGCCCGAGCATCACGGTGACGCCGCGCTTGACGAACGCGCGGCGCAATTCTTCGGCGACTTCGGCGTCGAAGCCGGGAAGCATCTGCTTTTCCAGCTCGACGATCGTAACCTTCGCGCCGAACGCGCTGTAGAAGTAGCCGAACTCGAGTCCGATCGCACCGGCTCCTATCACGACGACGCTCGCGGGCATCGTGTCGAGCACCAGCGCCTCCTTGCTGGTGACGACGCCGTCGCTAACCTTCATGCCCGGGAACAGTTTTTCGCCGGACCCGGCCGCAATCAGAATCCTCTCCCCCTCGAGTGCTGAAACCGCCGGCGCAGATTTGCCTTCGACCGGCGCGAGCGCAACAGAATGCGGCCCGGTAACAGTCGCGTCGGCCTCGAAGTAATCGATTTTGTTTTTCTTGAGCAGGTAAAGCACGCCCTTGGACAGTTTCTCAGCGGCGGCCCGCGACCGCGCGATCACTTTTTTGAAATCGAAACGAACCTCGCCGACCTCGATGCCGTGCTCCTTCGAAGCCCCGCGAATAGTGTCCATCGCGCCGGCAGAGTTAAGCAGCGCCTTGGAAGGAATACACCCCCAATTCAGGCAAACACCCCCAGCCCGGTCCCGCTCGATGACCGCGACACGCATCTTAAGCTGCGCAGCCCGAATAGCAGCAACATAACCGCCAGGCCCGGATCCGATCACAACAAGGTCATACCGAGAATTAGCCAAGATAAAATCCCTCAGAGGTTTTCCCCATTATTCTCCGAATCAAAACATCGAGTAAGAGGAGGCTACTGTCGCCAGAGGTGCAAAGTGAAGAGCTCAACTTGGAAAGCGGATCCTGGCTGGAGACGCGGCCTCGACCGGTGAGTTGTGCGTAACCAGCGCCGGACACCGGAGCGTCCGTCGAGGTTCTTCGCTACAGCAGTTTTCGCTCAGAACGACACGTGAGACCGCTCGCTTTTTTGTGTCATCCTGAGCGCAGCGAAGGATCTCGCGCTTCCAGCGCGGATCGATCCAGCACCAACATTGGGTTATGCAAAGCTCTCCTGACAGGGAGAGGACGAAGGTGAGGGTCCAATTACATTACAGCGCGCCCTGTTTTTCCCTTCTTAATACTGGCCTCCCGTGCCCACGGGCGCTCGCGATTCAGGATTCTGCCTCCGCCCACAACACATCCGGACGTTATGCAAACCTCTCTTCGAGTTCAGGGATGAACTGTTCAGCCTGACGCCGCCTCGCCCGGCGTGTTACGCGTACTGAATGGACAACGATCAGCATACTCTACCCTCGCCGGCCTTGGCCTTGCCCGAAAGCGGGCTGCCCGCGCTTTCGCCGCGCCAGCTTGCGCGCCGTGCCAACGCGATGAAATCTACCGGCCCGCGCACGCCCGAAGGCAAGGCCGTTGCGCGTCTCAACGCCCTCAAGCACGGTTTCTTCGCCTGCGACGTCGTCAACCCCGTACTCGACGACCCCGTTCGCACCGAGGAATTCAATTCGCTCCTCGACGCTTTGCTCGAAGAGTTCCAACCGCAGTCCGCCCGCGAGCGCATCCTGATCGACGAGGTCGCCGCATGCTGCTGGCGAATCCGCCGATTGCTGCGCTACGAATGCCGCGAATCCTGGATCGATGAGGACGCTTCTCGCCGCCACGCCGATACTGAGACGCCCAGCGAATCACTGCTCGCCACGATGGGCTACGATAACTACGGCGTTCGTCGGCGCACTGCTCAGAAGCTCCGGCGCGCCGGACTCGATGCCTTTATCCTGCCGAGCGATTCGGATGTGGATAAAATCGTCCGCTTCGAAGGAGCCGTAAAGCGAAACCTGTACCGGGCGCTCGATTCTCTTGAGCGGATGCGATCCGCGCGCAGCCGCCCGGAATCATCGGCCGCAACTCCGCGGACATGACTCTTCCCGAAAAAAATTTGACGGAACGAAGCTACCCTTGGGGCCGTGGCCTCCACTGGACCACAACCGGCGGTGGTCCGGGACCCTTCGGATTCGGGCGGGGCGGGCTGCTCGATTCCTCCTTTTTTGGCGATTCGTGTTTCGTTCTGCTGAACTAAAAACGTTCCACGTGAAACATTCGTATCTAAACCCCAGCAAACAACTTCCCTTTTTCGGAAATCAGCCGTAATTTCGCCGCGCCGGATCGAGCCGGGGCGCGGGGCTGCGCTCGTGGTTTGGGGGCCGTAGACATGAGCGAGACGTTTTATTCGCCGCCGCCTTGCTAATATACATGTTGTAAAAATATGGTGCGGACTGTGACATTGCGGCTGGCACGATCGTGGGTGGTGATTTTGGTGCTGATGCTTTGCGGCGTCGTGCTGCCCGCCGTCGCGCATGCGCAGGCGGACCAGTCCGTGTACACCGACGCGCTCGTTAACGGCTGGCAGGACTGGAGTTGGGCGACGGTGAATTTCAGCAATACCCAGCCGGTCCAATCCGGCGCCGACTCGATCAGTGTCAGCGCGGGCCCCTACCAGGCGCTCTACCTGCATCACGACGCCTTCGATTCCAGCCTCTACTCCAATTTGGTTTTCTGGATCGACGGAGGCTCGACCGGCGGCCAGTTGCTGCAAGTCCAGGCGACGCTCAACGCCACGGCGCAGACCGTGGTGACGCTGCCTCCCCTTGCGGCGAACAGCTGGCAGCAAGTCACTATTCCGCTGTCTTCGCTGGGTGTGGAGAGCCAACCGAACCTTGACGGATTTTGGATCCAGGACCGCAGCGGCACGACGCAGCCGAAGTTTTACGTGGACACCATCTCGATTACGGCGCAACCGGCGCCGAGTGTGGTGAACGTTACGGTGAACGCGGCGGATGCGGTGCGCGTGGTCGATGCGCGGCATTTCGGAATCAACACGGCGGTGTGGGACTCGATGCTGGATACGAGCGTCACGACCAACCTGCTGACCGAGATGGGCGCCGGGGCGCTGCGCTTCCCGGGCGGTTCGCTCGCCGACGATTACAACTGGGCCACCAACACTACCGACAGCAACACATGGCAATGGGCAACGTCATTCGACATGTTTGCCCAGGTTGCTACCAGCGTCGGCGCGCAGGCCTTCGTCACCGCCAACTACGGATCGGGCACGCCGGCGGAGGCTGCCGCGTGGGTGCAGGAATCCAATGTCACCAATCATTACGGGTTTAAGTATTGGGAAATAGGTAACGAGTGCTACGGCTCATGGGAGACTGACAATAACACTGTCCCACATGATCCCTACACCTATGCGCAGCGCTTCCAGCAATACTACATCCAGATGAAGGCGGTGGACCCGACTATCAAAATCGGCGCCGTGGCGGTTGCCGGCGAGGACAGTTACGCGAACAACACCAATCACCCGGTGATCAATCCGCGCACCGGAGTAACGCACAATGGCTGGACGCCCGTGATGCTCGCGACGATGCGCAGCCTGGGCGTAACCCCGGATTTCCTGATCTACCATCGCTATGCGCAATCGCCGGGTGATGAGAGCGATCAAGGACTG
>CALAOW010000084.1 GCA_937889395.1 uncultured Pseudomonadota bacterium
ACGTTAGATAGGGTTTTTGGCGAGTCAGTGCGAAGCGTTTCGAAAAATTCAGCCGCGCGCGCCAGCGCCAGGGTGGTTGAGCTGCGACGGCCCATCGATACGCGCGGCGGCGGGGGGAATGGTGACAGGAGCCGCAGTGGGCGGCCTGCCGGGCGCCGTTATCGGTGCAGCTCTGGGCGGAGTCGGAGGCGCCGCTGCCAGCTTCTTCCTGGATCTCGCGACACGCGCGTTCAATAAGGATATAAGGGCAAAGAGGACGCGTGCAGAACTGTTCGTGAGGATCGCGCAGAAGCTGGGTGATCCTGCCGAATCATAAGCCGTTCTGCAGAGCTGTTAGGCTCACACAAGCGAACGGCGATCGACCACGTCGTGGTTTTACCTTCGGTCCTGCAAGGTCTAGCGGATCCGCACGAAATTTTCTCTCTAAATCGGGGGACGGACTTTGCGATAAATGAGGTTTTGCCAATTTATCGGTCTGGGCGGGGCTATCATTTTTCCGACGATAGCCTCGATCTCCGACTGCCACGCTTTGTTCAAAGAGTCGAGGAGCACCCCCGGGGTCGCGCGTTTGCTATCGCGGCACGAGTGTATCCAGAACATGTAGCCAAGCTGGTCGTTAGGCAATGTTGCGGGCAACATATTGAAACAAATGACGTCGTCAATCCCGCCAAACCGATTGCCCTTTAAGCACCTAGCAGCCAAGTTGAGAATGGCATCGGGTCCAATAGAATAGTCACCGTCCTGAGCAAGAAATAGCACGCCGATAGCATCAGGCATCTTCAACATCGTCCTGGTGGACTTGATCTGCTCATTCGCCTTTCTTATCCGGCGCGCTATGGGCTCGCGATACAATGATATGATCTCCTTTGCACAGTCGGCAGGGAGTTTGCGGACGTCCAAGACCGCTCTGCCTTATACGATCGGCACGCCAGCCCTCCGCTCACCAAGCCATTTCCGATACAGAGCATTGCGCTTCGCGGCCAGACCCGGATTGTCGCGTTGGTCCCTTTCCAACCGTTTCAATTCGCCTATCACTCCATATTCCTGAAACACGTAGTCAGCATTGCTCTCTCGGTCTTTGTTCGTCGGAAGTAAGTCGCTCACCAACGAGCCGCCAACCTTCTTAATGACTTTCGCCATCAAGTCTTCGACGGAAGATTGCGGGAGCGGCTGGTTCGGTTGACTGTTCATAAGGCGGTCTGTTTGGCAATAAAGATTTGAAGGTTACGTCTAATTGCTCCCAAGCTCTGCTTTCGTTTGTGAGCTGCGCAAGTTTCGAACCCGCGATCGTGCTTGTGAGGCCGATGTTTTACCGCTGACCTAACCGCCGCCCGCGACATGCTAGCAAAAAAAGGGTCCCGTGTGTTCCCCACGTGCTTCGAACCCTGACGGTTTGACAGCCTAACGCACGTTAGATAGGGTTTTTGGCGAGTCAGTGCGAAGCGTTTCGAAAAATTCAGCCGCGCGCGCCAGCGCCAGGGTGGTTGAGCTGCGACGGCCCATCGACACGCGCGAGCGCGTGCTGCAGGCGGCGCAGGCGCTGTTCGCCGAGCGCGGCTATCGCGGCACCAGCCTGCGAGACATCGCCAAGCGAATCGGGGTCAAGGCGCCGTCGCTGTTGCATCATTTTCCGTCCAAGCAGCAGCTCTACCTCGCGGTGCTGGACAAGATGTTCGAGAGCCTCGAGGATGCGGCCAACGCGATCGTCTGGAGGCACGAAAGCCGGCAGGAGCGGATGCGCCAGGCGATTGCGGACATTGTCGATTTTATCGCCAGCCACCCCGATTTCGTGCGAATCATGTGGAAAGAGATGGCCGACGAAAGCGGAACCGGGCGGCAAGTGCTCAAACGGCGCCTGCCGCCGCTGTTTTCCACCGCGGTCACTTTTATTTTCCGCGGCCAGCGCGACGGCGAATTCCGCACCAACGTCGATCCGCTTCATTTCATGTGGGGCCTCAACGCGATCACGATTGGCTACTTCACGATCGCGGCGATGATCCGGCGGCTGTGGGACGTGAACCTGCTCGAGCCTGCGATGGTTGAGCGGCGCAAGCGCGAACTGACCGACATGGTCGAGCGCACGCTTTTCACTGTTGACGGCGCCGAGCGGTCCATCGAGTCAGTAGATTCGCGGGCGCGCGGCACGCGCCTGGAGATTGAATCGACGAAAACCCGAAGGAGAAAATCGCGCTTATGAAGCTGGGAACCTTTTATGAGCATCAGTTGCCGCGTCCATGGAAGGAGGGCTCGGAGCTGAAGCTCTTCCAGGATGCGCTCGATCAGGTCGAACTCGCGGACCGGCTCGGCATCGACCATATGTGGGAAGTGGAGCATCACTTCCTCGAGGAGTACGCGCATTCGTCGGCGCCCGAAATTTTCCTGGCCGCGGCGAGCCAGCGCACCAGGCAGATTCGGCTCGGTCACGGAATCGTGTTGCTGCCCCCGGGCTACAACCATCCGGCGCGCGTCGCGGAGCGGATCGCGACGCTCGATTTGATCAGCGGCGGGCGGGTCGAGTTCGGCACCGGAGAATCGTCGGCGGAGCTGGAGCTGGGCGGCTTTTGCATCCCGCGCGCAGACAAGCGCGCGATGTGGCAGGAGTCGCTGGGTGCGATCGCGCGAATGTTTGTCGAGGTTCCGTTTCTTGGTCATGAGGGCAAGTACTTCAAGATGCCGGTGCGTAACGTGGTGCCCAAGCCCGTGCAGAAACCGCATCCGCCGCTGTGGGTCGCGTGCTCGCGGCGCGAGACGATTCATCTGGCGGCCAAGCTTGGAATCGGCGCGCTGACGTTCGCGTTCGTATCGCCGGAAGAGGCGCGGGAGTGGGTCACCGACTATTACACGACGCTCGAGAATGAATGCGAGCCGATCGGATACGCGGTCAATGCGAACATCGCGATCGTCACCGGCTTCATGTGCGACAACGACGCCGAGCGGGCGCGCAAGATGGGCGAAGAGGGGCTGAAGTTTTTTTCGTACGCGCTTGGCCATCATTATGCGTTTGGGCGGCACGAGCCGGGCAAGACCAACATCTGGAACAATTTCAAATCCAGCCCGATGAATATCCCGGGCATGGACGGGGCGAACTCATGCGTCGGATCGCCCGACCAGATTCGCACGCGGCTTGGCGAATTCGAGCAAGCCGGCGTTGACCAGGTCGTGTTCATCTCGCAGGCGGGCAACAACAAGCACGAGGACATCTGCTCATCGCTCAGCCTGTTCGCCGAAAAGGTCATGCCCGAGTTCAAGGAGCGCGAGCAAACACGCGCCAGGCAGAAGGCCGAGCGGATGGCGCCGATCCTGGAGAAGGCGATGAAGCGCAAACCCGAGCCGAAAATTCCCAAGAGCGACGGACCCGTCGTGGTGCAGGCCGGGATGCTCGTGTAAGCGCGACGGCGCCGTCAATCTTTGACCGGCGCTGTCGGCGCGGGTCCGACGCGGGTGAACTTTACCGGGAATCCGCCGCAGTCATTCGGATTGACGAGTTCTTCGCGGAAGTTACTCGCGTCACTGACGAGAATTCGCACCTTCACCCATCGCGCCTGCTGGAATCCATGCTCGGCGCATATCTGATCGGCAACCACGATGCCCGGCACGTGATGATCGAGAGTACCGCGCCACACGGCCTCGCCCGGCGGGATACTTTTGTTGCCGTCAACCAGGGTCGCGACGTAATTGCGGCCGCGTAACATCGGGTCCACACCGATAACCACTCGAAGCGGGCCGCCCGGATAGGTGGCCATCCAGTTTCCGTTCAGCAACCTCGCCACGTTCATCGGCGGCGGGGGCGGCTGCACGGGAGCGGGCGGAAGCATCGGCATCGATGGCCCCGCAGATTGTTGGAACGACTGCGAATTGCAGGAGGAGGTCACGCATGCGAGCAGAATCGTCAGCGCTGCAAAGGCAGCGCGGCGCGCGCTCGTCGGCGACGGACTCGCGGTGATCAACGTTCGTGAGCAGTGGCGGCGGACGCTCGGACGCGGCATAGATTCCTCCAGCGGATGGATGATCAAGTATAGACTGAGCTGCGGCGCAGCACAGCAGGGTCATTTTTCCCGCGGCGCGTCAATATCGATGGGTTGACGGTTGACCGCCGCAACGGGGTGCTGATGACCGCCTGACAGGCGGATGCCTGTCGTTTGAGCAGGCACGTTGCATTTTTCATCAATACTCGCTCGATTTTGAAATGGCACTACTCCTGCTTTAAGCCTCCTGATGCTCCCGCCCGTAACGGGAGCCACGCGTGCGCATACGGCGGACAACAAACCAATCCGCGGTGTGAATCGAAGGAGGCAAGATGGCTGAAGAACAGAAAAAGATGCTGCCGACGCTGGGCTTGACCGGAGTCACGGTCAACGCGATGGCGCTCATCGCCCCGGGAGCCTTCCTGTGGATTACATTCGTCGTTCAAGCGGGATACGCGTACCCGTCCGGTATGGCGATGTGGGCTGGTATTTTCGTGGCGCTGCTACTGGCGTACGCGACGGCAATTTCGTACTCGGAGCTCGCCAAACTTTATCCGGGAGCGGGCAGTTCGTACCTGTTTGCGGAGCAGGCCTTCTTGAGCAAAACCCACGCGTACAAGTTCGCGCGCGTGGCCAAGTTCGTAATCGGATGGTCGTCGCATCTCTATTACTGGATGTATCCCGGCGTCATGGTCGCCACGATGGGCATCATGATCGGGTACATCGTCGGCACGGTCGCGCCGAGCACGATGAACGCGGGAATTCCCGGCCCGGTATTCATGGCGATAATTGCAATAATTTTCGCTTACGCGGTGGCGTGGATCGCGTTCCGGGGAGTCAACGGTTCCACCATCGTCAATATCGGGATCAACGGAATCCAGATCGTGGCGCTGCTGTTCTTTTCCGCGCTGGCGATCGCTTACCGCGCCGCGCATCCCGCGGGCTCGGCGGGCTTTGCGCTCGATGCCAACGGCAACTCGATCGCTGCGACAATTGGCGCTTACGGTATAACCGGCGACCACCCGTCGCACGCCAGCGCACTCTCGGTCCTCCTGCCGCATAGGTTTGACTGGGTGATGCTGCAGGCGACGGTCGCGATTCTGCTGCTGGTCGGCTTCGAGTCGGTGACTGCGCTCGGCGAGGAAGCGAAGAACCCCAAAAAGGACATCCCGCGCGGCGTTCTGCTCTCGCTCACGATCCAGGGATTGTTCTGCTACCTGATCGAATACTTCGCCGCCAACTATTTCCTGAACAGCGCCTACAGTCTTGCGGAGGCCAAAGGATCGGCGGCGCCGCTCGGCGACATGATGGTGATCATCGGCAACGCGCTGCTCGGCGGACACGGCCAGGCGTTCATGCTGATGGAAGCGCTGACGGTTTTTCTGGCGCTGATCGGCACTACGCTGTCGTGCATCAACACCGGCGCGCGCGTGACCTACGCGATGGGGCGTGACGAGGAAGTGCCCGAGCACTTCGGTCTGCTGCACGGCAAGAACCTGACGCCGCATCGCGCGATTTGGGTGCTGGCAACGATATCGGCAATCCTTGGTGCATACGCCGCGCTGTTCTACTTCGCGGGCGCGTCGGCGCCTGATGACAAGACGATTGCGACGCTGCCGCACAACCTGTGGTACTCGCTCGGAATGAGCTCCAACGCGTCACTCTCGTCGCTGCCCAACGGGTTGCTGCTGGTCACTCTCACTTCAAACTTCGGAACCTTTCTGCTCTACGGTCTGACCAACATTGTGTGTATCGTCGCCTACTCGGAGCGTGACGAGTTCCACGGATTCAAGCACATGGTGGTGCCGGTGTTCGGCGCGATCGCGAACTTTGCCTGCCTCGCGTTCTACATCATAGGACCGCTGGAGGGGCTCGGCAGCGTCAAGGAACCGCTGATGGCGGTGGCGATCTCCGTGATTTGGGGAATCTACGGCGCGATTTACTTCGTCCGTAATTCCAAGAAGCGGGGCAAAGAGACGATTCTCGTAGCCAAGCCGGCCTGATCCCAGGCGCTGGTTTGGCGAATAATCCGTGGGGCGAGCCGTGAGCGATCGCGGCCCGCCCCTTGGCCGTTCAACGGACTTTACTCCTCAGCGTTAGCCGGGTAGCTCACTGCAAATGGATTCGTCGCTCTCCGCTCTGCCTTCGGTAGAGCAGGCTTTCGAGCTGGCGCTATTGTCCGACGTAGGTACGGACCGCGCCGACAATGAAGACTCGTGCGGGCATTTCATCGAGAGTCCCGACAGCGTGATGTTCGCGATTGCCGACGGCGTCGGCGGCTACGAAGGGGGTGAAATCGCAAGCCGGATGGCGATCGACATAACGCTTGAAGCTTACCGCGAGAGCCCGCCAGCGTGGGGCGCCGCCAAGCGGCTCCATCGCGCGGTTACGCGAGCCAACATCGAGATTCACGACAAGGCGCTGACCGTGCCGGAACTGGGCCGGATGGCGACCACGATGACCGCGGTCGCGGTGGAGAAGGGGATGCTGTCGGCGGTGCATGTCGGAGATTGCCGGCTCCATCTGATCCGTCACGGCCGAATCTCGCAAGTCACAAAAGATCACACGATGGTCGCCGACCGGGTCAGGATGGGCGTGATGTCGGCGGCTCGCGCGAAGAATCATCCGGAGCGCGGGATGCTTCTGCGCAGCCTTGGGCACGAGTTGATCGTGTCGATCGATCGGATCGCGATGCCGCTGCTGGAGCGCGATCGCCTGCTACTGTGCAGCGACGGACTCTACAATGTACTGGATGACAAGGAACTGGAATCACTGACGCGCGGCGTTGACGCCGAGACGGGATGCCGCAATTTGATCGACACGGCCAATAACCGCGGTACCGCCGACAATCTGACCTGCGCTGTCTTCAGAATGACGTCGCCCACCGGGCACACGGCGACCACCGGCGGATGGCGCGATCGATTGCGAGGATTGTTCGGACGATGAATCATTTGGCGCCGCATCCCCTTCCATTGCCTGCGTGCCGGATGGTAACGTCCGCTGACCGGCTTTTTCCCAAGACGGCCTGAAAAATGCGCGAGGTCAGCGTTGGTGAAAACCTCGATCAGTACAAATTGATCGAGGTGATCGCGCGCAGCGGGATGGCGTCGATCTTCAAAGCTATCGATCAAACCGACGGCGCGACCGTCGCGATCAAAGTCCCCTACATCCAGTTCGAGAGCGACGTGGTCTTCTACGGCCGCTTTCAGCGCGAAGAAGAAGTCGGGCGCCGCCTCAACCATCCCGGCATCATCAAGGTCCTCACACCCAGGCGCAAAAGCCGCATGTATATCGCGATGGAGTACGTCGAGGGTCCCTCGCTGCGCGCGATGATGCACGAACCCGGCGGGCTATCGGTGGAGAAGGCGCTCGATCTCGCACGACAGGTGGCCCAGACGCTTGTGTACATGCACGGTGAAGGCGTGGTGCATCGCGATTTGAAGCCGGAAAACATTCTGGTGACGGCCGAAGGCCGGACCAAGATCATGGATTTCGGAATCGCGCTCGACGAATCCGCGCGGCGGCTGACGTGGTCCGGCCTGTCATCGACCATCGGCACGCCCGACTACATGGCGCCCGAACAGGTCAGCGGCCGGCGCGGCGACGTTCGCACCGACATCTATTCGCTGGGCGTGATTCTCTACGAGATGCTGACCGGCCACCTGCCGCACTCGGGGCCCAATGTTTACAACGTGATGCGCGCGAAGACCTCGGAAGATCCGCAGCCGCCAACCGCATTCAAGCCCGATCTCGATCCGCATCTGGAGGAGATCATCCTTCACGCGATCGAGCGCTCTCCGCGTGACCGCTATGCGAGCGCGGCCGAGATGCTTGCGGACCTGAGCGATCCGTCGCGCGTCGTTCCCAAGGGCCGCGCGCAGAACCTCCATCCACGCAGCCTCGCGCTGCAGCGCGCGCGTCGTACGGCCGGGTACGTGCTGTTTTTCACGTCGCTCATCGGGATCTTTGCATTTCTGATTTGGCTGGCAAACCGTTACCCGGCGGCGCCGACTCCCGCGCGCCGGTCATATCGAGGACAGGTGAGATGATGCCGAGACGATCGCAACTCGGATTGGCTGCCGCCACTTTCGCCGCGCTGACGCTATTTTCGTTTCCGTTGCTCGCACGCGCGCAGACCGCCGCGTCGTCGCCGCCGCTGGACAATTCGCTGAACCTCGCGTGGCTGCTGGTCGCGGGGTTCCTGGTGATGTTCATGCAGCTCGGATTCGCAATGGTGGAGACGGGGTTCACGCGCTCCAAGAACGCGGTCAATACCATGGCGATGAATCTGATCATCTACCCGATTGGCATCATCGGCTTTTGGCTCACCGGCTACGGCTTCATGATGGGCGGCGTCGCGCACTGGCCCTCACTTGGCATGGCCGCGATCGGCCATCACGAGCTGTCGATCACGATCGGTGCGCATTCGTATGGAATCATCGGCTTCAGCAAGTTCGCGCTGCTCAGCGTCAGTCGCGATCCCGCCAACCTGGGCATGTTTCTATTCTCGCTGGTTTTCATGGACACCGCCGCGACCATTCCGACGGGTGCGATGGCGGAGCGATGGAAGTTCAAAGCGTTCTTCATCTACGGACTGTTCATGTCGATGTTCCTGTATCCGTTGTACGGCAACTGGGTATGGGGCGGAGGATGGCTCTCGCAGCTCGGCGCGAACCTGGGCCTGGGCCACGGCCATCTGGATTTCGCCGGATCGTCGGTCGTGCACATGACGGGCGGAGTGGCCGGTCTCGCCGGCGCTTACATGGTGGGTCCGCGCATCGGAAAGTTCCGGCGCGACGGCGCCATCGGCGCGTTGCCCGGACATAACCTGCCCATGGCCATCAGCGGAACGTTGATTCTCGCGTTCGGATGGTTCGGCTTCAACGCCGGCTCAACGCTCGCCGCATCGGATCCCCGAATCGCGATCATCGCGGTGAACACCATGCTCGCCTCGGCGGCCGGCGCGCTCGCGGCGCTGCTCTATCTATGGCATCGCTACAACAAACCCGACGTCGCGATCGCCTGCAACGGTCTGCTCGGCGGACTCGTCGCAATCACTGCCCCGTGCGCATTCGTAACGCCCGCGGCGGCTGTGTTGATTGGCGTGATCGCGGGACTGCTGGTCGTGTGGGCGGTGCTTGAATTCGAACTGCGCTTTCGAATCGACGATCCCGTCGGCGCGATCGCCGTGCACGGTGCGTGCGGAATATGGGGCGCGCTGGCGCTTGGTCTGTTTGCCGACGGCACCTACGGCGACGGATGGAACGGTGTCGCGGGTCCCGTGCGCGGCCTGCTCTACGGCGACGCGGGTCAATTTTTCGCCCAGTTGATCGGTGTCACGGTGAACGTGGTCGTGGTATTCGGCCTTGCGATCCTGTTCTTCAAGATCGTCGAGCGCACGGTGGGCAACCGCGTGCTGGTGGAAGTGGAATGGTCGGGGCTGGATGCGCTTGAGATGGGAAGCGACGCCTATCCACATTCGTAGTTGCCCGCCGGCCGCATCCGCGGGCTTCGCGTTGCCAAAATTCCCGCGATTTGAAATAGCTCATGTATCCGTAGCTGCATGAGGAGCCATCGCCATGCCATACAGCGACATTCTCTACGACAAGCGCGACGCCGTCGCGACCATCACGCTCAATCGCCCGCAGGTAATGAACGCCTGCACGATCAAAACTTACGGCGAGATGCTCGACGCGTTGCGCGACGCCGAGGCGGACGACAGCGTGCGCGTGGTGGTGCTGACGGGCGCGGGGCGCGGGTTTTGCGCGGGTGACGACGTCAAGGAAATTTTTCTCAATCCCGAGTTTCGCGACGCCAAGCCCGCCCAGCGCACTCTGGTCGAGGAATGGCGCGAGCATCGTCCCGTCGCGCTCGATTTGCTCGTCACCTATCCCAAGCCAACCATCGCGTCTGTCAATGGCGCCGCCGTCGGCTACGGGTGCGACATCGCGCTGATGTGCGACATGCGCGTGTGCTCCGACCAGGCTCGCTTCGGCGAGGTTTTCGTTCGACGCGGATTGATTCCCGAGGCGGGCGGATTGCTCGTGCTGCCCCGCCTGGTCGGACTCGCACGCGCGTACGAACTGATCCTGAGCGGCGACATCATCGACGCCGCCGAAGCCGAGCGAATCGGGATGGTGAACAAGGTCGTGCCGCACGCGCAGCTCGGCGAAGCGACCGCGGCGTTCGCGAAAAAGATCGCGGCGCAGGCGCCGCTCGCGCAGCGGCTGGCCAAGGAGACCCTGCGCGTCGGGCTGAATCTTAATCTGCCGTATTTTTTCGACTACCAGCGCCACGGGCAGCACCTGATGCTCACGTCGAAGGATCATCTCGAGGGCGCGAAGTCGTTCGTCGAAAAGCGCGCCGCGAACTTCAAGGGCGAGTAGCGCGGGCCAAGAAATCGGCTTCGGAGCAAGCGGCGCGTTACCTGAGCGATCGCGCTTGCACCCCAACAATCGCAGTATAGGTGAGCGGCAATCACTCGTTTAGACCTACATTTCGTCGGCGCGCATCATATTGGCCTGCACAAATTCATCTTTTACTGAGTCAAATCCTTATAAACACTTGACATGATTCCACTTTTCGCCTATCTTCATCGCCACTCGACGAGGATAACCTTATGAAATTCGGCGGAGATTCCCCCGAACTCGACGCCATTGACCTGCAGATTATCGGCCTCCTGCAGGAACACGGCCGCATTCCGCTCGTCAAGCTCGGAGAGCAAGTCGGGCTTTCGGCGCCGTCGGTCAACGAACGCGTCAAAAAACTCGAAGACGGCGGAGTTATCACCGGCTATCACGCCGCCGTCGATGCGACCCGCCTCGGCAAGGACGTCACCGCGTTTATCGGCGTGTCGATTTCGCATCCGAAAACAATCTCGCTGTTCAAGGAATCCGTCGCACTGCTCGACGACGTGCTCGAATGCCACCACGTCACCGGTCAGCACACGCTTCTGCTGAAAATCAAAACCGACAACACTTCGTCGCTCGAGCGGCTTATCAGTGCGATCCGCTCGATCGAGGGAGTGGCGCGGACGGAGACGATGGTGGTGCTGTCGACGCATACCGAGCGCGGCTTGATTTCGGTTCATCCCAACGACGATTCGCACGAGCCTGCCAACGGCAGGCGCCATCGCCACGGCGCCGCGAGACCTGCGCCCGCGGAACCGAGACGGGTGTCATGATGCACAACTACCGAAGCATTCCGAAGGCACAGGGCCTCTACGATCCCGCCCATGAGCGCGACGCGTGCGGGGTCGGCTTCGTCGTCAACATAAAGGGCGAGCGCTCGCATGACATTGTGGCTAAAGCGCTGCAGGTGCTCGACAACCTGACCCATCGCGGCGCGTGCGGATGCGATCCGCGCACGGGAGACGGCGCTGGAATCCTGCTGCAGATTCCGCACGAGTTTTTCTCGAGCGAAGCGGCTCGGCTCGGCTTCGAACTGCCCGCGCCCGGCCAATACGGCGTGGGCCAGGTTTTCCTGCCGCTCGACCCGGTCAAGCGCAAAGACTGCGAGGACGCGTTCGAGAGAATCGTCAACGATGAAGGTCAGCGTCTGCTCGGATGGCGCGACGTGCCGGTGGTCGAATCCGCGTGCGGCGATATCGCGCGGCGCGGGATGCCCGCAATCCGCCAGGTCTTCATCGCGCGCAGCCCGGACTTGCCCGATGCCGAGGCGCTCGAGCGCAAGCTGTACGTAATTCGCAAGCGCGCCACTTCAGAGGCGGGAAAACTCGGCCTCTTCGATCCGGAACTGTTTTATTTTTGCAGCCTCTCGGCGCTGACCGTCGTTTATAAGGGTCAGCTCATCTCGACGCAAATCCCGCAGTTCTTCCCCGATTTGCTAAATCGCGCCATCAAGACCGCGCTCGCGATGGTCCATCAGCGCTTCTCGACCAACACCTTTCCGAGCTGGGACCGGGCCCATCCCTACCGCTTCATGTCGCACAACGGCGAGATCAACACGCTGCGCGGCAATATCAACTGGATGCACGCGCGCGAGAAGCTTTTCTCTTCACCGCTGTTCGGCGACGACATCAAGAAGCTGTTGCCGATCGTCGAGCCCAACGGCAGCGACTCCGCAACCTTCGACAATTGTCTCGAACTGCTGGTTCGCACCGGTCGTTCGATCCCGCACGCCGTGATGATGATGATTCCTGAAGCGTGGCAGAACGACCCGCAGATGAGCGACGGCAAGCGCGCTTTCTACCGCTTTCATTCCTGCATGATGGAACCGTGGGACGGCCCCGCGTCGATCGCGTTCACTGACGGTATCAGAATCGGTGCGGTGCTCGATCGCAACGGCCTTCGTCCGTCGCGCTACACAGTGACCAAGGACGGATTGGTCGTGATGGCGTCCGAGACCGGCGTCCTCGATATCGCGCCGCACAACGTCGCGCTCAAAGGGCGGCTGCAGCCGGGCCGAATGTTTCTCGTCGATACCTCGCTGGGCCGAATCGTGCAGGACGAGGAAATCAAGAATTCGATGGCGGCGCGACAGCCGTATCGCACCTGGCTCGACGCCAATCTCGTCGCACTCGAGTCGCTCCCCGAGCCGAACGACAACGACACGCCTCCCGCTGACTGCTTCGAACACCACGAGCTGCTCAAGCTGCAGCAATCGTTTGGCTATACGATCGAGGATCTCAAAATGATCCTCGCGCCAATGGCTACCAACGGCCAGGAGCCGGTCGGCTCGATGGGCACCGACACTCCGCTCGCCGTCCTCTCGAACAGACCCCAGCCGCTTTACAACTACTTCAAGCAATTGTTCGCGCAGGTGACCAATCCGCCGATCGATCCGATTCGCGAGGAACTGGTGACCTCGACCGAAACGACAATCGGCGCCGAGGATAATCTGTTCGAAGAATCGCCGCTCCATTGCCGCCAGCTTCAACTCAAGCGGCCCATTCTCACCAACCAGGAACTTCAAAGGATCAAACGGCTGGCCGTCGACGGCCTGCGCACCGTCACGCTTCCCACGCTCTACCGCGTTGACGACGGCGAAGGCGGGCTTCGCGCCGCGCTCGACGCGCTTTGCCGCGCCGCTTCTGACGCGATCGAATCCGGCTACACGATAATCGTGCTTTCGGATCGTGGCGTAAACGCGGACTACGCCGCCATTCCGGCTCTGCTCGCGACCGGAGCCGTGCATCATCATCTGATTCGCGAAGGGACGCGCACCCGGGCCGGCCTCGTCGTCGAGTCGGGAGAACCGCGCGAGGCGATGCATTTCTGCCTGCTGGTCGGCTACGGCGCGGGCGCCGTCAATCCATACCTCGCGTACGCGACGATGGCGGGGATGATTCGCGACGGCCAGCTCCGGGACATCGACCAAGATACCGCCGTCCACAACTTCATCAAGGCCGTCTCCAAGAGCATTACGAAAGTCGCGTCCAAGATGGGAATCTCGACGACGCAGAGTTACCGCGGCGCGCAGATCTTCGAGGCGATCGGATTGGCGAAGGACGTGATCGACAAGTACTTCAGCTGGACGCCGTCGCGCGTCGCCGGCATCGGCCTCGACGCGATCGCGCGCGAGACCGCCGCGCGCCATACCTATGCGTTCAAGGTGGCCGCGAACCTCGACGGCGATCTCGATGTCGGCGGCCAGTACCAGTGGCGCCGCGCCGGCGAGTTCCACATGTACAACCCGAACACGATCGCCAGGCTGCAGCATTCCGTGCGCTCGGGAAATTACCGGCTGTTTAAGGATTACACCAGGGCGGTTGACGAGCAGAGTCGCTCACTCACCACGCTTCGCTCGCTGTTCAAGTTCAATTCCGATCGGCCGCCCGTGCCGCTCGAGGAAGTCGAGCCGGCCGCCGAGATCGTCAAGCGCTTCAAAACCGGCGCGATGTCGTTCGGATCGATCAGCAAAGAGGCGCACGAAAACCTCGCCATCGCCATGAACCGGATAGGCGGCAAGAGCAACACCGGCGAGGGCGGCGAGGACCCGGCGCGCTTCGTGCCCGATGCCAACGGCGATTGGCGCCGCAGCGCGATCAAACAGGTGGCCTCGGGACGCTTCGGCGTTACCAGTCATTACCTGGTCAACGCCGATGAACTCCAAATCAAGATGGCGCAGGGCGCCAAGCCCGGCGAGGGCGGTCAGCTTCCCGGTCACAAGATTGACGATTTCATCGCGAAGATTCGCTACTCGACACCCGGCGTGGGATTGATCTCTCCGCCCCCGCATCACGACATCTATTCGATCGAAGATCTCGCGCAGCTGATCCACGATCTCAAAAATTCCAACAATCGCGCGCGCATCGGTGTCAAGCTGGTCGCCGAGGTCGGCGTCGGCACCATCGCCGCGGGCGTTGCAAAGGCCAAAGCCGACGTCGTGCTGATTAGCGGTTACGACGGCGGCACCGGCGCGTCTCCCCTGCAATCGATCAAGCACGCGGGAGTTCCGTGGGAGCTGGGACTCGCCGAGACCCAGCAAACCCTGGTGATGAACGGTCTGCGTGGACGCATTCGCGTCGAGACCGACGGCCAGCTCAAGACCGGCCGCGACGTCGCCATCGCCGCTCTCCTCGGCGCCGAGGAATTCGGTTTCGCCAGCGCCGCGCTGGTCGCCTCGGGATGCATCATGATGCGCGTCTGCCATCTCAACACCTGCCCGGTCGGCATCGCGACGCAGGATCCGGTGCTCCGCGCGAAGTTCGCAGGCAAGCCCGAGCACGTCGTGAACTTCATGATGTTCGTCGCGGACGAACTGCGCGAATACATGGCGCAGTTGGGCTTCCGCACCGTTGCCGAAATGGTTGGCCACGTCGAATGCCTGGACGCCAATGAAGCGATCGCGCATTGGAAGGCGCGCAACGTCGATCTGGCCAATATTCTGCGTCGTCCGGACGCCGGGCCGGACGAACCGCTGCATTGTGTCGAGCTGCAGGATCACGGTCTCGGCGCCGCGCTCGACAACCAGATCATCGAGCTTGCAAAAGACGCGCTCGAGCATCGCAAGCCGGTCGAAATCCATCTTCCCATTCGCAACGTGAACCGTACCGTCGGCACGATGCTGTCGGCGGAAGTGTCGCGGCGCTTCGGCGCGGAGGGACTGCCGCCCTACACGGTTCAGATTCATCTCAAAGGTTCGGCCGGCCAGAGTTTGGGCGCGTGGCTCGCGCCGGGAATCGCGCTCCATCTCGAGGGCGACGCGAACGACTACTGCGGCAAGGGACTCTCGGGCGGATTTATCTCGGTGCGTCCGCCCCAAGAAGCGACCTTCAAGGCCGAGGACAACATCATTGTCGGCAACGTCTCGCTCTATGGCGCCACCGGCGGCGAAGCGTTCTTCCGCGGCGTAGCCGGCGAGCGATTCGCGGTGCGTAACAGCGGTGCGCACGCGGTCGTCGAGGGAGTCGGCGACCATGGATGCGAGTACATGACGCGCGGGTTGGTCGTGGTTCTAGGCAAGACCGGCCGCAACTTCGCGGCCGGCATGAGCGGCGGTGTGGCGTATGTGCTTGACGAAGACGGCTCGTTTCCGTCGCGCTGCAACACCGGGATGGTCGAGTTGGGTCCAATCGGCAATCGCGACGAACTCAAGCAGTTGCACGCGCTGATCGTACGGCACTTGCAGTACACGCAGAGCACGGTCGCACGGCGCGTCCTCGACAAGTGGGACGACTACGCTGCGAAGTTTGTAAAAGTATTGCCGACTGAGTACCGTATGGTGCTCGAACGGCAGCATCTCAACATGAATTCCGATCTCGCGCGGCTGGCCGCAGTTTAGCCGAGTGAGTAATCGACTGACTAATCAGAATTGACCTGACTCGGGAGATCACGGCTGCGATGGGCAAGATTACGGGCTTCATGGAGATCAAGCGCGAAACTCCTTCGCGGCGTCCGATCGGGGAACGCCTGAAGGATTGGCGCGAATTCGATCTCAAGATGCCCGAAGACAAACTGCGCGCGCAGGGCGCCCGCTGCATGGATTGCGGGATTCCCTTCTGCCACAAGGGCTGCCCGCTCGGGAACATCATCCCCGACTGGAACGATCTCGTTTACCGGGGCCGATGGCGCGAGGCGATCGAGCGGCTGCACGCGACCAACAACTTTCCGGAGTTCACCGGCAGAGTTTGCCCCGCGCCCTGCGAAGAAGCTTGCGTCCTCGGCATCAACGACGATCCTGTCACGATCAAGCTGATCGAGAAGAACATCATCGATCACGCCTGGGGAGAAAAATGGATCGTGCCGCAGCCGCCCGCCCGCAAGTCGGGAAAGCGCGTTGCGGTCGTGGGCTCGGGACCGTCGGGGCTGGCGTGCGCGCAGCAACTCATGCGCGCGGGACATTCGGTCACGCTCTACGAGCGCTCGGATCGCGTGGGCGGATTGCTCACTTACGGCATTCCAGACTTCAAGCTGGAAAAGTGGATCGTCAACCGGCGCGTTGAGCAAATGAAGGCCGAGGGCCTCGAGATTGTCACCAGCTGCCGCGTCGGCTTCGACATCCATGCGGACGAGATGCGCTCGAAGTACGACGCAATCGTGCTCGCGATGGGCGCGACCAAGCCGCGTGACCTGCCGATCCCGGGACGGGATCTCAAGGGAATCCATTTTGCCATGGAATTCCTGCCGCAACAGAACAAGCGTAACTTCGGCGACGCGCTCGATCCTGCCGCCGAGATCACTGCGAACGGAAAGCGCGTGGTCATTCTCGGCGGGGGCGATACGGGTTCCGATTGCCTGGGCACCTCAAATCGCCAGGGCGCGATCGTCGTGCATCAGTTCGAGCTGCTCCCGATGCCGCCTGAAAAGCGCACCGCCGAAATGCCGTGGCCCGACTGGCCGATGATCATGCGCACCTCGAGCTCGCACGAAGAGGGCGTGCAGCGCGACTGGAGCGTGAACACGAGCAAGTTCTCCGGCGAAAACGGCATCGTGAAAAAACTCCACGGCGTGCGGCTCAACTGGAAGCATGACAACGGGCGGATGGTGATGGAGCAAATTCCGGGCACCGATTTCGAGATCGAGTGCGACCTCGTGCTGCTCGCGCTCGGATTTCTCGGCCCCGAGCCCGACGGCATAATCTCGGAGCTTGGTGTCAAGCTCGACCCGCGCAGCAACGTGCAGTGCGAGAGTTACATGTCGAGCGTCCCGGGAGTTTTCGCCGCCGGAGACGCACATCGCGGGCAATCGCTGGTGGTGTGGGCGATATGGGAAGGGCGCGAAGCGGCGCGCGCGGTCGATGCCTACCTGATGGGCGAGACCTTCCTGCCCTCGAGTCCTGAACTCTGATCGCTGCATACCGTGAGCGGAGGTGGGTGCGCGAAGTAGCGCTTGATTTCGTGTAGGCTGCCATTCATCGGACAGGATTACTGAGACGCCATAGCGAGGAAGTCTGCGAGGTGGACGACCTTGACGTTCGAACCGCGGCGGCTAAGTTCGGCGGCAATCTGAAACTCGCATCCGGGATTCGCCAGCACGACGTAATCCGCGCCTGTCGCAACAATATTGTCGGCTTTGCGCCGCGCCAAGTCGCGCGCCATTGCGGGCTCGGTCAAATTGTAGGATCCGGCCGAACCGCAGCAGAGATCGGACTCCGTCATCTCGACGATCGTCACGCCCGGAATCGAGGCGAGCAATTTGCGCGGCGCTTCGCGCACCCCGAGTCCGTGCACGAGGTGACAAGCGTCGTGATAAGTGACGCGGCATCGAAATTCGTGCTTCGGACCCGCCGGTGCGTCGAGCAGCAAAGAACTCAGGTCCCGCACTTTCGAGGAAACCGCGCGCGCAGCCTCAACGAATTGCGGCTCGTCTCTGAGCAAATCACCGTATTCTGCGATTGCCACCGAGCATCCCGACGCGGCCGACACGATCGCATCGGCACCGGAGTTCTTCAGCGCGCGAACGTTCGCACGGGCAAAATCGCGGGCTCGCGATCCGTTACCCGAATGCAGATCAAGTGCTCCGCAGCATGAGGTCGGTTCGAGTTGGACGACGCGATAACCTGCGGCGGCGAGCAGACGCTCACTGTTCAGGTTTTCCGAATTCGCAAGTACTTGCGCGACGCATCCGCGATGCACGACGACCGTCGGTGCGTCGGTGCGCGGCGCGATGGTTGCTCCCCTGGCGAGCGGGCGCAAGTCGGGTTCAAGCGGCGGAAGAAGATCGAGCCAATCGTCTATCATGCGCGGCAGCACGGCTCTCAGAGCGGGTCTCAGGCCAAGGCGATCGACAAGCTTCAGCGGCGCGAGCAGCACCCGCAGACGATGCGGGTACGGGAAAATCGCGCCGACGGCGCGCCGCTTGAATCGATCGACGAAGCCGCGGCGATGATTTTGCTCGACTAATGAACGCGCACCCGCAATCAAGCGGCCGTAATGAACGCCGGACGGGCAGGCGGTCTCGCAACCGCGGCATCCGAGGCACAAATCGAAATGGCGCGCCGCGTCGTCGTCGAGGTCGATGCGGCCTTCGGCCAGCGACTTCATCAAATAGATTCGGCCGCGCGGCGAGTCCATTTCGCATCGCGTTACAACGTAGGTCGGACAAGCCTCGGCGCAGAGCCCGCAATGAACGCAGTCGAACAGCAGGTCGTAGTCGGAGACGCCGCGAGCCGGATTCAATGGTATCAGGGAGGCCGTGGCCATCAGATTCCTCCGACGAAGCATCCGGGGTTGAAGATCCCGACCGGGTCGAAGGCCGCCTTGAGCCGACGCATAAGCGCGAGCGCGCCGGCGTTGGGAGTGTCGAAGAATTCCAGCGAGTCGCGGATCGCCGGCGCGGCGGCGATCAGCCGAAGATTACCGCGCACCGAGCGCGCAACTTCACGCCACCGCGCGATGGTTTTAGCGAGAGCCTCCGCGCTGTGTTCGCCGGCCAGGATTATCTGCGCTACGCCGGAGCCGGCGTGAGCGCGAAATTCAATGTCGTTGCCGCAGGTCTCCAGCACTCGTGTGAGAGACGCGGGTGGAACCGCGATTTGAGCGGCCAGCGGGGCCGAATGGAAATCGATATCGCGCAGCAGCTCGTAACTGCTTAGAGCGCGATCGCCGTCGAGAATTTCACCGCGCGCGCCGACCAGATCGCGAATCCGCCCGGCCTGGTAGCTGACTTCCAACGGACTTCCAGAGAAACCGGCCAGAAGAAGAAACTGACTGGTAGAATTGAAGCCGGCTGCGAGGGCAGGACTGAGTATATCGAGATTACTCAATGGCAGTGCGTCATTGAGTATGCAAGCGGCGGCGAATGCGTCTGCTGCGCGCGCATAGGGAACGACCGTGAGACAGTAGTCACATGGAATGGGACGCACTTTGAACGTCGCCTCAGTTACTATTCCAAGTGTACCGAATGCCCCACCCATCAGTTTCATCAAATCATAGCCCGCGACGTTTTTGACCACGCGGCCGCCGCCGTGAACGAGGTTGCCGCCGTGACCGACGAAGCGAACTCCGATCAGGAGGTCGCGCGAGGTGCCCTCGGAAAGGCGAAGCGGTCCGGAGTGCGCGGCGCCGATTAACGAGCCGAGAGTCCTCATCCCGGGGCCGCATGGATCGACGGGGAGCCGCTGGCGGGCGCCCGCCATGGCAGCATTCAGTTTGCCGACTGTGATTCCCGACTCCGCAACAATTGTCATGTCGTCGGGTTCGTAGGCGACAATTCGCGCCAGCCGCGCCATCGAGATACCGAGCGCGACGGGCGAGCGCCGAATCCCCGCGAGCGAGCGTGCCGCGCCAATGGGCGCGATCGCAATCCGATCCGCTTCGCACATGCGGACGATCTCGCAGATTTCCTCGACGGAAGCGGGCTCGACGATCGTATCTGCGGCGCGCGCCTCAGTATCGGTTCGCGCGCGAACCCGGTCAGCACCGACGATTGAGTTGAGCCGGTTCGCCAGATTTGAAGATGTAGTGGCAGCCACGATATCCGTTGGAAGCGGCGACTATATCGGCGCCTGGCGGCGCGGCGCGGCCACCTCGACGCATGCGCCTGGCTGCGGAATCACCTTGCCGGGATTCGATCGCTCCATTGGATCGAACACGTGGCGCAGTTCCGTCATGACGCGAAGATCGTCGGGCGAGAACATCAGCGGCATCTCGCCGATTTTTTCGACGCCGATCCCATGCTCGCCGGTGAGGCTGCCGCCCATCTCGATGCAGGCCTTGAGGATTTCGCGTCCCGCGTCGATTGCCCGGCGGACCTGATCAGGTTCGCGCTCGTCGTAAAGAATGATCGGATGCAAATTGCCGTCGCCGGCGTGAAATACGTTGCCGATGCGCAACTCATAGCGACGGCTGACGTCGGCGATCACGCGCAGAATCCGCGGCAGGCAGGTTCGCGGAACGACGCCGTCCTGAGTCGCGTAGTTCGGCGCGAGGCGGCCGACCGCACCGAACGCGCGTTTGCGCGCCTTCCATAACAGTGCGCGCTCCGCTTCGTCACGCGCGAGCCTGACGCTCGACGCGCCGGCCAGGCTTGCAGTTTTCGCGACCTCATCGGCGTAGCTGGTCAGTCCAGCCTCGAGACCTTCGAGCTCGATGATCAGCACCGCGCCTGCGTCGAGAGGCAGTCCGACATTGAATGCCTCCTCGACGGCGCGAATGATGAGCTGGTCCATCATTTCGAGCGCGGCCGGCACAATTCCCGACGCGATTATCATCGACACGGCACGCGTCGCGGTGTCGGCGTCGGGAAAGGCGGCCAGGATTGTGCGATGATTTTCGGGCTCGCGCATCAGTTTGAGCGTTGCGCGCGTGACGATTCCCGCGGTGCCCTCCGCGCCGACGACGGCGCCGACCAGATCGTAGCCGCATCGCTCTTCAGCCGGTCCGCCGAGCTCGACGACCTCGCCGTCGGGCAGAACGACTTCGAGCGCGAGCACGTGATTGGTGGTCACTCCGTATTTCAAGGTATGCGGACCGCCCGAATTCTCGGCGATGTTGCCGCCGATGGTGCATGCCACCTGCGACGATGGATCGGGCGCGTAGAAATATCCTCTCGACTTGACGGCGTTGGTGACGTGCAGGTTGACCACGCCGCTCTCGGCCTCGACGCGCCGATTGTCGAAGTCGATTTCCAGAATCCGGTTCATCTTCGAAGTGCAGATCATCGCGGGCGCGTTCAACGAAAGGCATCCGCCCGAAAGGCCTGTCCCCGCACCGCGCGGAACGAAAGCAATGCCGCGGCGATGGAGCGCGGCGAGGACGGCGCTCAGCTGCGCGGTCGAGCGCGGGAGGATCAGCACGTCGGGGGCGCGCTTCTCGACGGTCCATCCGTCGCACTCGTAAACCTTCAGCTCGGTTGCGCGCGAGACGATCCCGCCGGCTCCGATAATTTCGCCAAGCTCATCGAGAAGTTTGCGGTCGATGGCACTCATCTCTGTTGCGACGGCGCGTCCAATCCCCGCAGCACTCTACCACGACCGCGAATCAGGCGCGCGAGTAATGCTTTTGCTGTTGATCGCTCGCGGTCATAATAGCAAGGTTCGATTTCAGCCCGGAATCTCGTGGGCGCCCGATTGGTGCGCGCGGAAACCCCGGGCGATTCGTTGGAAGGAGAAACACACGTGGCGGATTCATTTCCAGAACTCATGCCTGCGGCGCGGATTCTGCTCGGTCCGGGGCCATCCAACGTCAATCCGCGCGTGATGAAAGCGATGTTGTCGCCGGTCGTTGGTCACCTCGATCCGGATTTCGTGAAGGTGATGGAGAATATCAAGCGGCTGCTGCGCATCGTCTTCCGCACCAAAAACGAGATCACGTTTCCCGTCTCCGGCACCGGTTCCGCGGGGATGGAAGCCGTGATGGCGAATCTGATCGAAGACGGCGACGAGGTCGTAGTCGGTGTTAACGGCGCGTTCGGAACGCGACTAGCGGAAGTCGCATCGCGACTCGGCGCAAAGGTTCACAAGGTCGAGGCGGTTTGGGGAACGATCGTGGAACCGGCGAAAGTCGCGGCGGCGCTCAACGCGGCGAAAGATCCGAAGCTGGTCGCAGTGGTTCAGGCCGAGACTTCGACCGGGATACATCAGCCGATCGAGGAAATCGCCGATCTGGCGCATCGGCACGGCGCGATGATGGCGATCGACGCGGTAACATCGCTCGCGTGCGTGCCGGTCGAGATTGACAAGTGGGGCATCGACGCCTGTTACAGTTGCACGCAGAAAGGACTCGGCGCGCCCCCCGGGCTGGCGCCGGTGACGTTCAGCGCGCGCGCGATGGAGTCGGTGCACAAGCGCAAAACGAAGTGCCGCTCATGGTACTTCGACGTTGCGTTGATCGAGCAGTATTGGGGACCCGACAGGCTCTACCATCATACGGCGCCGATCACGATGAACTACGCGCTCTACGAGGCGCTGCGGATCGTCGTCGAGGAAGGGTTGGAAGCGCGATGGCGGCGGCATCGCATCAACGCAGCCGCGTTCCAGGCCGGAGTGCGGGCGATGGGTCTGCAGCTCGCCGCGCAGGAAGGATACCGCTTGCCGCAGCTCACGACGATCGCGGTGCCGGCGGGAATCGACGAAGCGAAGGTGCGAGCGGAATTGTTGCGGCTGTTCAATATCGAAATCGCAGCCGGACTCGGGCCGCTCAAAGGCAAGATCTGGCGCGTCGGTCTGATGGGCGAGGGTTCGCGGCGCGAAAACGTGATGCTGGCGCTGAACGCGCTCGAAGAAATCATCGGTTCGATGGGGTTCGAGATTGCGCGCGGCCGGGCGCTGACCGCTGCCGAGGATGCCTACAGTGCGGAGGGCACCGGCGCGGGCGAGCCGCCCGCGGAAGCATCATGAGGATGGTGGTAAGGTGCCTTCGCGGCCGAGCGCGAAGGCATAGTCAGTGACTATTACGAAATAGTCACTACATTAGCTACTCTTCCGAATCCTCTGCGCCGTCGTTGCCGTTGGATCCGTTGCCGTTGCCTTCGTCCTCGTCGCGCTCCGCCATCCCGGCCACGGCGCGGACGCGTTCTTCCCCCTCGAGCCTCACCATGTGAACGCCCTGCGCGTTGCGGCCTGTTATTCGCACTCCCTTGACGGCCAATCGAATCACCTTGCCGCTGTCGGTTATCAGCATCACCTGGTCGTCGATCCCGACCTGCCGGACGCTGATCACCTTGCCGGTTTTCTCGGTCACGTTCATCGTGATGACGCCCTTGCCGCCGCGATGCGTCAGGCGGTAGTCCGAGGCGGGCGTGCGCTTGCCGTAACCGAGTTCCGAAACCGTCAGCAGGGTCTCGTCGTCGCGCACGGTTGACATCGAAACGACTTCGTCCTCGAGCAGGATGACGGTTTTGCCTTCCTTGACGGTCTGCGACTCGAGTTCCATCCCGACCACGCCGCCGGTCGCGCGGCCGATCGGGCGCGCTTCTTCTTCCTTGAAGCGAATCGCCTGTCCCTCGCGCGTCGAGAGCACGATTTGCTGATTGCCGTCGGTGATTCGCACATCCACCAGCGTGTCGCCGTCTTCGAGATTGATCGCGATGATTCCGGTCGAGCGAATATTTTCGTATTCGTCGAGCGCAGTCTTTTTCACGCGGCCGCGGCGGGTAGAGAAAAAGGCGAACTTGCCCGCAATCTCGCGCGGCACGGGAATAAATGCGGACAGCGTTTCGTCATTGGCGAGGCTCAGCAGGTTGGCGATCGAGCGTCCCTTGGCTGCCCGCCCGCCCTCAGGCAGTTCGTAGGCCTTGAGCTCGTAAACCTTGCCCGCGCTGGTGAAGAACATCAGGCGATCGTGCGTCGAGACGCGCTCGAGATGTTCGACGAAATCTTCTTCGGTGGTGGTCGCGCCAATCTTGCCGCGGCCGCCGCGCTTTTGCGTGCGATAGAGCGAGAGCGGGGTGCGCTTGATGTAGCCGCCGTGCGTGACGGTGACGAGGACGTCCTCCTCGACGATCAGGTCCTCGACCGAGAACTCTCCCTCCGCTTCGATGATCTGGGTGCGGCGCGGATCGGCGAACTCTTTTTTTATTTCGTTGAGCTCGCCTGCGATCAGCTTCAACAATTCCTTCTCGTCGGCGAGAATGTTCTTGAAGCCGGCGATCAGAGCGACGGTCTCCTTGTGCTCGGTTTCGATCTTCTCGCGCTCGAGCGAAGTGAGACGGCGCAGCGTCAGATCGAGGATCGCCTGCGCCTGCAACTGTGAGAGGCCGAACTGCTTCATCAAGCCGCTGCGTGCGGTCTCGGCATCCTTCGACTTGCGGATCAGACTGATGACCGCGTCGAGATTCTTGAGCGCGGTCAGCAAGCCGTCGAGGATATGAAGCCGCGCCTCGGCTTCTCTCAGCTCGAAACGCGTGCGCCGCGTCAGCACGATCTTGCGATGCTCGAGGAACGCAACGAGCATCTGCAGAAGGTTCATCTCCTTGGGGCGACCCTCGTGGATGCCGAGCAGAATGATCCCGTAGCCCTGCTGCATCTGGGTCAGCTTGTACAGCTGGTTGAGCACGATGCGCGGCTCGGCGTCGCGCTTGAGCTCGATCACAACGCGCATCCCGTCGCGATCCGACTCGTCGCGGATGTCGCTGATCCCTTCGATCCGCTTGTCGTTGACCAGCTCGGCCATCCGCTCGATCATGCGCGACTTGTTCACCTGGTAGGGGATTTCGCGAATGATGATCGACGATCGCGAACTGCGCTTGTCGGTCTCGATCGCAGCCAGTGCGCGCATCGTGAGCGTGCCGCGACCGGTCAGATAGGCCTGGCGAATCGCCTGGCGGCCGAGCAACTGGCCGCCGGTCGGAAAATCCGGGCCGGGCACGATGTCCAAAATCGTCTCGTGCGTGATGCCCGGGTTGTCGATCAGCGCCAGCAGCGCGTCGCAAACCTCGCCGAGATTATGCGGTGGGATGTTGGTCGCCATCCCGACCGCGATGCCGTCCGAGCCGTTCACCAGCAGGTTCGGAAATTGCGCCGGCAGGATCTCGGGCTCCATGTGCGAGCCGTCGAAGTTCGGGACGAAATCGACCGTGTCCTTGTCGATATCGGCGAGCATCCGCTCGGCCAGCCGCGTCAGCCGACACTCGGTGTATCGGTACGCGGCGGGCGGGTCGCCGTCGATCGATCCAAAATTGCCCTGGCCGTCGATGAGCAGGTAGCGCAGGCTGAACGGCTGCGCCATGCGGACCAGCGAATCGTAAACCGCCATGTCGCCGTGCGGATGGTAACGAGCGAGCACTTCGCCCACCACCGCGGCGCACTTGGTGTAGCGGCGGTTCGACAGCAGGCCGGTGCGGAACATCGCGTACAGGATGCGGCGATGGACAGGTTTGAGTCCGTCGCGAATTTGCGGTAGCGCGCGTCCGATATTCACCGACATCGCGTAGTCCAGGTAGGACTGCCGCATGTCGTCTTCGATATTCAGCAGCGCGGGTTCGTTGCGATGCGGTTCGTTGCCGTTGGTTTCAGCCATTTATTCCGGGGCTCCCGCGAGTTCCGAGCGGCTCGTCAGATGTCGAGGTTGCGGACGTTGAGCGCGTTCTCCTCGATAAACTGCCGGCGCGGCTCGACCTGATCGCCCATCAACGTGGCGAAGATTTCCTCAGCTTCCTCGCGCGACGAAATCTGCACCCGCAGCATCGCCCGCGTCTCCGGGTTCATCGTGGTCTCCCAGAGCTGCCCCGGATTCATCTCGCCGAGCCCCTTGTAGCGCTGGATGTCCACGCCCTTTTGTCCCGCGCCGAGCACCGCCTCCGCCACCGCCTTGAGCGTATCGGCCGTCGATTCGCCTTCGCCAATCTTCAGTTTGAACGGCGCCTTGATTGCCTCGAGTTCCGGATCGAGCCGGCGAATCTCGCGCAGCTCTCCGCTATGCAACAGCGTCAGATCGACCACCGTTGGCGGCGTCGCGCCGTTTTGCGAATGGCTGAACACCGCGCGCCAATGCGCTTCGCCGTCGGGCTCGAGCTTGTAAACCAGGTTGTCGTTCTTCGAGTCCTTGGCGATCGCCTCGGCCATCTGCTTCGCTGCTTTCTCGGATTCAAAACTCTCGTCATCGATCGTCTTGCCGGCCGCCAGCTTGGCGAGCGACGCGATGATCGAGCGCTCCTTCGAACGCCGCTCCAGCGCCTCGAACATCTTTTCGAAGAACAGCGCCTTGCGCACAATTGTCTTCAACGCCGCGCCCCTGAACTCGCGCGCGTCCTTGCCCTTGCCGGCTTCGAACGTCACCGCCTCGGCGCCGAGATCGGTCAGATAATCTTCCAGCGCCGTTTCATCCTTGAGATAGCGTTCGGTCTTGCCCTTCTTCGCGCGGAACAGCGGCGGCTGCGCGACGTATAGATAGCCATTCTCGATAATCTCGATGAACTGGCGGAAAAAAAACGTCAGCAGCAGCGTGCGGATGTGCGAGCCGTCCACGTCCGCGTCGGTCATGATCACGATCGTGTGATAGCGCAGCTTGCTTAGGTCCTTGTCCTCGCCGATTCCCATTCCGAGCGCCGTAATCAGGATGCGCAACTCCTGCGACGACAGCATTTTGTCGATGCGCGCGCGCTCGACGTTCAATATTTTGCCGCGCAGCGGCAGGATCGCCTGCGTTTTGCGATCGCGGCCCTCTTTGGCGGTCCCGCCTGCCGATGCGCCCTCGACCAGGTACAACTCGCTGCGCGCCGGGTCGCGCTCCTGGCAGTCCGCGAGTTTGCCGGGCAGCGAGCCCGAATCGAGCGCGCCCTTGCGCCGCACCAGCTCCTTGGCTTTGCGCGCGGCCTCGCGCGCGGTGGCAGCCTCGACCGCGCGAGCCACGATCTTCTTCGCCACCGGCGGCGTCTTCTCCAGGAAATCGCCGAGCTTCTCGTTCACCAGCCCCGTAACGATTCCTTCGACCTCGGAGTTGCCGAGCTTGGTCTTGGTCTGGCCCTCGAACTGCGGCTCGGCGATTTTTATGCTGACGATCGCGGCGAGACCCTCGCGCGTGTCGTCGCCCTCCAGCCGCATATCCTTATTCTTGAAGAGATTGTTCTTGATTGCGTAATTGTTGATCGTTCGCGTCAGCGCCGACTTGAGTCCCGACAGATGGGTCCCGCCCTCGGCGGTGTGAATGTTGTTGGCGTAGGTGAAAATCACCTCGTGGATCGCGTCGGTCCATTGCAGCGCGACTTCGACATCGACGCCCTCGCGCACGCCCTTGAAGAAAATCACGTCGTGAATCGCTTCGTTGCTCTTGCTCAGCGTCGCGACGTACTCGGCAATTCCGCCCTCGTAGTGGAACTCTTCCGCTTTGTTGGTTCGCTCGTCGCGCAGCCTGATCCGCAGTCCCGCGTTGAGGTACGCCATCTCGCGCAGGTAACGCGCGATGATTTCGTACTTGAACTTTATCTCGGGAAATATCTTCGAGTCGGGCGAGAAGGTGGTCTTGGTGCCCTTGCTGTTGGTCGCGCCGCGCTCTTCGACCTTCGTTTTCGGAAGCCCGCGCTCGTAACGTTGAAAATAAATTTTGCCGTTCTTGTGAACTTCGACTTCGAACTCGTCGCTGAGCGCGTTGACCACCGACGCGCCCACCCCATGCAGTCCACCCGAAACTTTGTAGGCGGTCTTTTCGAACTTGCCGCCGGCGTGAAGCATCGTGTGCACGACTTCCAGCGCCGAGCGCTTTTCCGTCGGATGCATATCGACCGGGATCCCGCGGCCGTTGTCCTCCACCGAAATCCGATCGTCGCTGAGAATTACGACGTTGATCTCCGTGCAGAAACCGGCCAGCGCCTCGTCAACCGAGTTGTCCACGATCTCGGTGACGAGATGATGCAATCCCCGCTCGGCCGTGTCGCCGATGTACATCCCGGGACGTTTGCGAACTGCTTCGAGTCCTTCCAGTACCTTGATGGACTCGGCGCCATAGCCGTCGGACGATTGTTTATTTGGCATAGAAAAGGACGAGCGATGAACTACCTTTCCGCATCCCCACCACCTGTTAAAATACTATTCGTCTGCGGGATAAAAGTAAAGGAACAACCGACCGTCCGATGAGTTAATCAAACACTATTTGAGTTATGCGCCCATGGATAGGAAAGCATCCAATCAGTGGGCGTTTTTCAACCCATCGACACGACGCAATAAGGGCCTTTTTGGAAAAGCGGGCCGTGCCGAGAACAGAACATTATTTTGCGAAAATGATACGCACACAAACCGACTCCGTGAAGCAGTGAAAAGTGAAAAAAATGAAAAAGTGAAAAAGTGAAAAAATGAAAAGGGAAATCGCCCGCGTTCAATCGACCTGGCGCAGCTCGATCAGCATCTCCTGCGGGCCGATATAGCCGGCCTTGCGCTCCTGCACCTTGCCCGTCGAGTCGATAATCACCGTCGTCGGCACGCCCTGGATTTCGAACTTGCTGGTCAGCGCTTCGGTGGCCTTGTCCTGCGCCGTCAGATTCGCCTTCATCCGCACGAAGCGCTTTGCCTCGCTGACCACGGATGGATCGACAAAGGTCGAATGCTCCATCTCGCGGCATGGGATGCACCAGTCGGCGCTGAAATCGATCAGCACGGGCTTGCGCGCTTCGGCCGCCGACGCGAGCCGCTCGGGGTTGAACGGCTCGAAGCGAAGCTTCTCCGGCGCGTGGCGCGGATAGAGCATGATCGCGAGCGCTCCCACCGCAGCTATTCCCAGCGCTGACCTCAGCACCAGGAACGGTCGCCAGCTTCTCCCCTCGCGCGAAATGAAGCCGAGATAAATCCCCACACCGGCCGCGTAATACGGCAGAATTCGAGTCATCAGGTTGTTCGGGATGACCGGATCGAGAAAGTAGAGCGCGAGTCCGACCAGCACGAACCCGAAAAGATGCTCGACCCAGGCAAGCCATTCGCCCGAACGCGGCAGCCGGCGGATATGCCCGGCCGCCATCGCCAGCCCGATATATGGAACGCCAAGTCCGATCGCCAGTGTGAAGAACAGCGCAAAACCGAAAAGCGCGTTCCCGCTTCTCTCCACCATCAGCAGCAAGCCCAGCACGATCGGGCCGATGCATGGCGCCGCCACCACGCCCATCCCCAGACCCATCAGGAACGCGCCCGCGTATCCGGGGTGGGCCGCGCCCGCCCGCTGCACCATCCAGTTCGGCGGCTGCAAGACGAACAAACCGAAGCACGACGCCGCCAGCGCCAGCAGCATCATGGACAGCGCGACGAGCACCAACGGATTGCGCATCGCAGCGCCGAACAATCCGCCCGACATGGCGACGGCGACGCCCACCGCCGAGAACATCAGCGCGATGCCGAGCACGAAAAATATCGCCAGAAACATCACGCGGCGATGGCCTCCGCCCTGGCTGCCGAAATACGCGATCGTCACGCCGATCAGCGGATAGACGCACGGCGTCAGATTCAACGCGAGGCCGCCAAGAAATACCGCGAGGAAGCCGAGGAACCATCCATGATTGGCGAAGATGTCCGCGACCGCGCCGCCGGAATCATCGCCGCCGCCGATACCGCCGCTCTTCGCGCCTCCCGTGCCTATCGCCCCCAGCGCTCCCGCCGCCGCGCCCGGAGCCGCCAGCGCGACCGTTGTGCTGACCGACGCCGGCCGCAGGCATTCGTTGTTGTTGCAACCCTGGTAGTCGATGGTAACCGTGAGCGCGTCGCCCGGCTTCGGCGCGAAGTTGGCAGCCGCCTTGAGCGGCGCCTCAAACTTGATATCGCCTCCGAACACCGAGATTTTCTCGCCACCAGCCGCGACGTCGAGCGCCATCGTTTGCGCGGGCGGATACTTGACTGCGCCCGGCGTTACGCTGGTCGGGCCGCTGACCTCGAGCTTGGTCGGGATGTAATCCTCGCTGAGCGGCTTGTCGGAATTGATATGCCATCCCGCGATCACCTGCGCGGCGACTTTGAGCGTGCTGGCGCCGCCGGCCCGAAGCGGAGGATCGATCGTGGCGGAGGTGATCTTTACGAGTTCATTCGCCTTCGGATTAGCATGCGCCGCCGGCGCGAAAATCAACCAGGCGAGCGCAAATACTGCCGATACGATCGAGGCCCGCCAGAACGGACGAGCCTTTGTACCGTGGGTGAACAATCGGGATTCGCGCGAGATCATTTGTCAGTAGTTAGAGCGTCATCGGCGCAACTCTGGTTCCATCCGCGCAGTCCGCCGCTACTTAGCGGCGGCGCTCTGTTTGCCGTTGGTTGAAAGCGGAACCGATCCCACGACCTCCAATCCGTAGCCCGGCAGATTGGCAAGCCGCGGCGTCGCATCGGACATGATAATCATCTTGCGCACACCCACGTCGCGGAGAATCTGCGCGCCGATTCCGTAATCGCGGAAATCTGCCTCGGGCGCGTTGACCCGCGTAGTTGCACGGCGCGCCGGGCGCCCGCCCTCAAAATCCGACGCCAGTGCGTTGGACTCGCGCTTGAGGTACAACAGCACGCCCTCGCCGGCCGCCGAGATTCGTTCCATCGCGGAGCGCAGCAGGTTGCGGGTGTTGCGAACGGAGTAGCCGAACACGTCGCCCGGCAGATACTCGCGATGCGCCCGAACCAGAATCGGCTTGGCCGGATCCACCTTGCCCATCACCAGCACCAGGTGCTCGGTGTGATCGATCAGGTTGCGATAGACGATCGCGCTGAACTCGCCGAACGCGGTCGGCAGCTTCGCTTGCGCGATCCGCTGGACCATCGTCTCGTTGCGCAGCCGGTACTCGATGATGTCCGCGACCGTGACAATCTTGAGCCCGTGCACTTTGGCGAACTCGACCAGGTCGTCGCGCCGCGCCATCGTGCCGTCTTCCTTCAGAATCTCGCAGATGACGCCCGCCGGCTTGAGTCCCGCCAGCCGCGCGAGGTCAACCGCGCCTTCGGTCTGCCCCGTGCGCACCAGCACGCCGCCGTCGCGCGCGCGCAGCGGATAGACGTAGCCGGGCGTGATGAACTCGGCGCCGCTGGCGTCCTCGCGCACCGCCTGCAAAATCGTGGTCGCGCGATCCTGCGCCGAGATTCCCGACCCCGACGCTCGCCGCGCGGTGATCGCCGTCGTGAACGCCGTCCCGAGCGGCGCCTGGTTGTCGCCAACCATCATGCTGAGCCCGAGTCTGTCTATTCGCTCCGCCGACATCGGCAGGCAGATGAGCCCGCGCCCGAACCTGGCCATGAAGTTGACCGCCTCGGGGGTGACTTTTTCGGCCGCCATGCACAAATCGCCCTCATTCTCCCGCTGTTCGTCATCCATCAGGATGATCATGTGGCCGCGGCGGGTTTCATCGAGTGCTTCCTCGATCGAAATGAACGGCGCGGGGGCTTTCTTGCGGGGACTTATCTCACCAAACATTTGTGCGGCTCTCGATAAACTCTTACTCAACTATATACCGCCAGCAAGCATCCTCGAAGCCTGCGCGATGCTATCTTGGGCGGCGTGGCGGTGGAAATTACTACGGCGGTCCTGCTGGCTGCCGGGCGCGGCAAACGCCTGGGCGCTCTGACCGCCGAGACTCCGAAAACACTGCTCGATGTCGCCGGTTCACCGCTGATTACGCATATCGCCGACGCGCTCGCAGGGGCAGGACTGACGCACTTCATCGTCGTGGTGGGCTACCTGTCGGAGCAAATCGAGGGATGGGCGAAAACCTGGCAGCGCGAAAATCCGGGAATCAAAATCATAACCGTCAGGCAGCCGCAATTGAACGGGACCGGCGGCGCGATGCTTGCGGCCAGCGCGCATCTTGCAGGCCTGCCGCGCTTTGTCTTCGGATGGAGCGATATTCTGATGGACCGCGCGAACTACCCGCGCTTCGTTCATCACGCGCGGATCGACGAGTACGATTTGATGCTCGCGGTGAATCGCGTCAAGGATCCGTTCCGCGGCGCCGCCGTCTATGTGACCCCGCACATGATGGTCGAGCGCCTCGACGAAAAACCGGCGCCCGGAACCGCCAGGACCGAATGGAACAACGCGGGGCTTTTCGCAAGCAGCCAGGTAATTTTCGACTACCTCGCGCGGCTCGAACCGTCGGTGCGCGGCGAACTCGAACTGCCCGGTGCAATCGCGCAAATGATCGCCGACGGCCGCGTCGTGCGCGCGCTTGATATGCGTGGATTCTGGAGCGACGTCGGCACGCCCGAAGACCTCGAGGCGGCGCGCGCCTGGTTCAAGCCAAAGAGGAAGCGGCGATGAGTATCCCCGACGGATGGGACGCCGGAGAGTTGGCGCGCGCTGCCTGCCTCGCCGCTCGAGTCCGCGCCGGTGGCGACGCGCGAATCTTCGCGGCCCGCGCGCCCGGCCGCGTCAATCTAATCGGCGAGCACACGGACTACAGCGGCCTGCCCGTGCTGCCGGTCGCGATCGATCGATCCACAATCGTCGTCGCCGCCGCCATCACGGCAGCCGAAATCGAACTGGCGAACGCCGACCCCGGCTGGTCCTCGCGCCATTTTACAATCGCACGACAGATCCCATCATACGAAACCGGCGATTGGGCGAACTACGTGAAGGCCGCGATCCAGGGAGTGATCGATCACTTCTCTGCGCGCGGCATCTTCACTGAAGATTTGCGGGGCGCATCGATGGTCGTCGATGGCCGCGTGCCGCCCGCCGCGGGGCTGTCGTCATCGGCCGCGCTCACGGTTTCGACCGCGATGGCATTCATGGCGGTCAACGAACTCGAACTCGACCCGATCGAAACCGCGACGATGGTTGCGCGCAGCGAATGGTACGTCGGGACGCGGGCGGGCGGGATGGACCAGGCGGCGTCGATTCTCGGCCGTCGCGACCATGCGCTGTTTATCGAGTTCGACCCGATCCGCGTGCGCGCGGTGAAGATGCCGGCGAACGCCGCGCTGGTCGTGGCGGATAGCCGGGAAATCGCGGACAAGTCGGGGATGGTGCGCGCGCAATACAATCGGCGGGTCGTCGAATGCGCGCTGGCGGCGCGAATTCTCGGGCGTGCGCTCGAGCTCGACGGCGTGACGATCCTTGGCGACGTGGTTCGCGCATCACCCGGATGGAACGCGGCGGAACTCGTCGAGAAACTCGCGGCAGCCGCGCCCGCGCGGCTCGGCGCAGATCTGAAAGAGGCGGCGAGCATCCTGGGAGTTTCGCAGCCGGCGCTCGACGCAGAGTTGCTCGGCCGGGGGCCGACTCGGATCGCTCTGGATTCGAGCCGCCCGCTGGAAATTCTGAAACGTGCGCGGCATGTCTTGGGCGAGACCGAGCGGGTGATTCGTGCGGCGGAGGTGCTCGAGGCGGGCCGCCTCGATGAAATGGGGAAGCTGATGAATGCGTCGCATCAGAGTCTCGCAGATGACTTCGAATGCAGCACGGAGCGGCTCGACGCCATCGTGGAATGCGCACGGCGCGGCGGCGCGCTCGGCGCGCGGCTGACGGGCGCGGGCTTCGGCGGTTCGATTGTTGCGCTGTGCGACGTGGCGAGCGCGGACGCGGTGATTGAATCGATCGATCGCGGATATTACGCGAAGCTGGACCCCGGCGCGCCAAGTGAAAAAAGTGAAAAAACTGAAAATTTCAGAGCCGTGTTGCACGCGGGCGCGGGCGCGAGCGTGATCGATTTACCAACGGCTTAACGCTTGAGGCGCAGGATGCGCGCGGAGTGCGGCGGGATATCGATCGTATCGAAGATTTCAGTTTTCTCGTTGTGGGCCAGATCCAGCGCTACCATTTCGCCTCCGCCCAGCTTCAGGTCGGACATTTGCACTCTTGCGGGCGAGTCGCCGCGATTCAGGAGCATCGCGATCGCGCCGCCGGTGGCGGTTTCAGTGATCAGGCCGCGCACGTCGCCGGTGGCCATCAGATCGAGCGCGAGTACCGGTTCGCGCGCCGCGTTGGAATCGATCTCGGCGGCGATTTGCGCGACGGCGCGAAACAGTTTTCCCGCCTCGGCGTCAAGCAGGCTCATGTCGTCGGAGATTAGGAGCATCCCGCCGCTGGCGGCGATGGTCGCGGCCAGCGCTGCGCGCTCGTCGGCGCTGAGGCTGGTTTCGCGCGCCCGCAGCATCAGGCAGTCAGGGTCGTTCAGCCACAGGCGGCGATGCATGAAGCTGCGCGCGATGATCGCGTCGAGCGCATAGACGGTTGACGGGTCGCCCGCTCCGGAAGCGGTCGAGCCCCAGAACGGGGAAACGTCGGGGCCGATGCGCATCCCGTCCACGACGCCGATCGCCTGGCCAATCGGGCAGCCGCATCCGAGGATGAAGGCGTCATCGCCGGCGCCGGCGCGAATCGCCTCGAGGCCGTGGCGCAAGGTCTCGCCGCGCGTGAGACCTGGATCGCGGCGCCGGCCGGGCGAGGCGGCGGCGTAGAGAAAATCGAGTTTCAAATACGAGAAGCCGAAGTCGCGGGTAAGCTTGGCGAACAGATGGCGGAGGTGCGCGAGAAACGCCGGGTTGCTTGGGTCGAGCGCGTACGCGAATGGGTCGTCGCTGGTGGTCCAGTTCGGGTTGTAGCCGGCGCGAACCGGTTCGCCGGTCTCCTCGTGAATGATGAACCAGTCGGGATGATCGATCATCAGGCGCGCGTCGCGGGCGGCAAGAAAGGGCGCGGTCCAGATGCCGGCTTTGAAGCCGGCGGCGCGAATTTCGCCGGCGATTTTTTTGAGTCCCCCCGGAAACTTGGCGTTGGTCGTATCCCAGTCGCCAAGCGCCGACTGAAAGCCGTCGTCGAGTTGAATCAGGTCGAGTGGAAACTCCGAGCGCATCGCTTCGAGCGACTTGATGTTGGCGCGGAGCGCGTCCTCGGTGATCTCGTGAAAGTAGTGGTACCAGGAGCACCATCCGCGCTGAAACGGCGCGCCGACCCGCGCGTTCATCCATCGCCCGGCCGCGTCGGCCCATCGCGCGGCCAGACGCGCGGCGGACTCATCGGCGGTGGCGATGAACAGCGGATCGAGTTCGCGATGCGCGCCCGGCGCGAGAGTTACATCGTCGAGGATCGCGCGTGCGATTATTTTTTCAGGGCTCGACACGGTGAGGGTCGAGAGCGAAGTAGCGGCTCCGATGAATCCGGCCAGGACGCGCTCCCCGGCAGATAGACTCTCGACGATTGTGAAAAGCTCGGAGGTATCCGCCTCGGGGAATTCAGGCGGGCGAGTCGATTCACTCTGATGATTGACGCGAATGACGAAATGGGCAGCGTCGCGCGGATGGTTTTTTTGCGACGCGCGTACGTCGCATCCGTCCGAGGCGCTCCATGACTGGTATCCGTGCTTGAAGAACCGGGCTGGTGCGGACGGCGCGAAACCGGTTGAGACTTCGAAGATTGCAGACGTGAGCCGAATCGGATCGGCGCCGCGATTGGCGACGGTCGCGCGCACGATCGCGCCGCCGAGTGCGTGTTCGAGGCGGGCAGAGATGGCGAGGCCGTCGCGGATGGCGCTCGATTCGCGCGCGCCGGATGGCGCATCGAGATCGTGCGCGCGCGTGTGGCCGGCGGCGTCGATGAAGCGGAGTTCGATTCGCGACAGGAGTGCGTTCGTCACGTGGTGAGAGTTGCAAAGAGACGAGATCGCGGCAAGGCAGGGGTGACCCCTGCACCCAATGTTAAAACAAATGAGATGCGCAAAGATCTACAGCCATCCGAGCGAGCCAAAGACAATTGCGAGCAAGAGGGAAACGGAGGCCAATCCACCCACGATGCTCCATCGCTTCGTTTCAGTTTCAGCGTCATGCGCCCACGCAGCGACCGCGAAAAACCAGGCGTATCCGAAGATGACAATCAAGATCAGTCCCGCGCCAAGATTCCAAAAGGGCCAGTACCAGTTCAGGTAGCCCCATCGATTCAGCACGACTTCCAGGATCACCGATGCGACCGATTGTCCGACGATCAACACCAATCGGCTGTTCAAGCCGAGTATTTTCGCGCGCGGATTTGCCGGCAGCAGCTTCGCAAACGCCATCCCGTAGATCAAAAACAACAGCGTGGTTTCGGCGTTGAGCCCGACCAGGATCTGATATGAGGTGTGCCCGGTCTCGACCCATAACGGCGCGCGTCCGCTCCAAAACAAAATCGCCGAATTGACCAGTTCGTTAATCCAGTCGGCAAACCAAAGCGCCAGCCCCGCCGCGATCACGTTCCATCGCCGCGCCATGATCTCGCCCGAATAGATGAACAAGGTCAGGATTAGCAGGTACACGATTGTCCAGTCGAAATTGGCGGAAATTCGCAGGACGGCGAGCGCCGCGCGTGTCGGGTCGGTCATATTCTCAGACCTCCTGCCTGGAATGTACTTGACGGCGCAAGACGCGCGACAGGAGTGCGTTCGTCACGTGGTGAGAGTTGCAAAGAGACGAGATCGCGGCAAGCGGCCGGGGGTGGCTTGCGCGGGAGCGGGGCGGTCTTTGATAATCTAGCCGCCGTGCCGAGACATTCGCGAAAACATAAGGACGCAGATATCGACGCGCGTGCGGAGGCCGTCCGCGCACTCCCGCCGATCGACGAATGCCTCCGGGCCGCCCAGGCCAATCCCGCTCTCGCCGGATTCAGCCGCATCTACCTCAAACTGATGGTGCAGCGGGCGCAGGCGGAATTTCGCGCCGCGATTCTTTCGGGACGCGACACGCAGCGGCGCGATCGGGCCGCGATGGTCGATGCGGTGGCGCGCGCGGTCGCGCGCGCCGTCGCTGCCGACGAGCCGCGCCTTGGGCCGGTGGTGAACGCGACGGGAGTCGTGCTGCATACGAATCTCGGCCGCGCGATCCTGGCGGAATCGGCGATCGAGGCGGTCGAGATGGCGGCGCGATCTGCGGTCAACCTGGAATACGATCTCGAGACCGGCGCGCGCGGCGACCGGGATACGATCGTCGAGGACGAGATTTGCGCGCTTACGGGGGCCGAGGCGGCGACCGTGGTAAACAACAACGCTGCGGCGGTTGTGCTCGCGCTTAACTCGCTCGCCGACGGGCGCGAAGTAATAGTATCGCGCGGCGAGATGATCGAGATTGGCGGATCGTTTCGATTGCCCGACGTGATGGCGAAAAGCGGCGCGATAATCCGCGAAGTCGGGACCACCAATCGGACCCATCCGGGGGATTACGCCGATGCGATCGGTCCGGAAACGGCCCTCCTGCTGAAGGTGCATCCGTCGAACTACCGCGTGGTCGGCTTCACCAGCGAAGTGACGCTGGAAGAGCTGGTCGAAATCGGGCGCGCGCGCGGAATCGACGTGATGGAGGATCTCGGCGCGGGGGCGATTGTCGATCTGACGGATTTCGCAGTCCCGCGCGAACCTTTGGTGCGCGAGCGAATTGCGGCGGGCGCTGCGATTGTCACGTTCTCGGGCGACAAGCTGCTGGGCGGTCCCCAGGCGGGCGTGATTGCCGGGCAACGCGGGCCGATCGAACGAATCAAGCGCAATCCCCTGAAGCGGGCGCTCCGATGCGACAAGCTGACAATTGCGGCGCTCGAGGCGACTCTTCGGCTGTATCTTCGCTCGGGCGACCTCGGTGAGGAGCTGCCGACGATCCGACTCCTGGGGCGGCGTGCAAGTGAGATTGGCGTAATCGCGCCGCGCGCGCGGGAGATAGTGGCGGAGCGGCTGGGCGGAGATTACGTGGTCGAAATAGTCGATGCGGCTTCGCAGGTCGGCTCGGGCGCGATGCCGGTCGAGGAATTGAAGTCGGTTGCGCTTCGCGTGAGCCATCCGGAGAAATCCGCCGATGCGATCGCGGCGATGTTTCGCCGCGCGCGAATTATCGGGCGGGTGGTCGATGATTCGTTCCGTCTCGATTTGCGCACGATTGAGGATCCGGCGGTCTTCGCGGTGAAGCTGGAAACTGACTAGGATTATAAAAGTTCGAGCGCCAGGCGGGTTGAACGCAATGAAATTCGGAATATTTTTGTATCAGACGTCGCCCAACGCTATCGCGGCGGTCGCTCGCAAAGCCGAGGAGAGCGGTTTCGAATCAATCTGGATACCGGACATATTATTTTGCCCGTAACCTACCGCTCGCCGTATCCGTATTCATCCAGTGGCAGGATGAGTGCGCCGCCGGAGACGCCGCTGCACGATCCGATGCCGGCGCTGGCGTTCGTCGCCGAGGTAATCGCCAGGCAGTGATCGCGAGCGGACAGTATTACGGTGCGAGCTTTGCGCAGCCTGTTGGCGTGTCGCAATTCGCGCGGATATCATCGAAACTTGCGCCGGAGGAGCGCTTACCAAGATGAAAAGGTGCCCGCGCTGCGAAAAAACCTTCCCCGACTCGGAAACCTTTTGCGAAGCTGACGGAACCGCGCTGGTGCAGGCGGGTCCCGCCTTTGCCGAAGGGGCGGCCGCCACCGGCGCGGGCGAATTCGGCGAGCAAATCGAATGCCCGGTATGCGGCGGCAAGGCGCAGCCGGGGGAACTGATCTGCAACTTCTGCGGCGCGCGGCTCGGGGTGGAATCGGCGGCGCCGTCGTACACACCGCCGTCGTCGGCGCCGCCGCGGGGCCGGACGACGGTTCGGCGCGATGCGTCGCCGTCGATGCGCATCACGGGCAGGATGCCGGACGGCGACAACGACCGCGAAGAAGAAGGCCGCCGGCGGTTCGGCTTCGTTTGGTACTTGATCGCGGCGATAGTCGCGCTGGGGGGCGGCGCGTGGCTCGCGCTTCATCTCAGCACCAAGCCCGCGCAGGCCCCGGTGGCGAACGCGTCGCCGGCGGCGGTCGCGTCGCCGGCGGTGGTCGCGTCGGTGACAGCGCCGGCGCCCAGTGGGCTGTTGGTGGCGTTGTCGAAGGCGATGGGGGTGCAGGTGACGGGGGAATCGGCGGCGGCGCCCGAGCGCAATCAGGAAGCGGCGCGAAAATTTTTCGAAGATCACAAGGACGGATTGCTGGAGAGCTATTCGCATGCGGTCGCCGGTGACAGCACGCTGCGAGATGGGATGGTGGTGCGGATCAGGGTGCTGCCCAACGGCAACGTGGACGCGGCGTCGGTGCGGACCTCGACCAATCCGAATCCGGCCTTCGACGCGGAAGTAGTGAAGGACGTTTCGGCGTGGAATTTTGCGCCGCTGAGCGGCGGCCAGGTCGAGATCGATTATCCGATAATTTTCACCAACGATCCCACGACCAAGGACGCGCTCGAGTCGCAACTGAGCTCGAAGGTGGCGGGACTGAGTCCGACCGAGGCGCCGGAATTCGCCAGCGCGTTGCCGTCGCCGGCCGCGTCGGAAGCGGCGAGTGCTCCCTCGCCGGCGCCAATCGAGACGCCGGCGATGGCGGTCGCGCCGGCGCCCGCGCCGCGCAAGCATCATCACGTGGCGAGCCGCGCGCCCAAGCCCGCGCCGCTGACCTTGCAGCAGAGCGTCAAGCAGGTGCTGGGGTCGAATCCGAGGACGCGCCGCGTGGACTGTTACACCAGCGGCAGCGCGGTGACGATTTTCGGCAAGGTGTTCGACGCCGACGCCAAGCGGTACACGGAAAAAATCGTGCGGCAAGTACCGGGGGTCGGCAACGTGATCGATTCGCTGACGACGGACACGGCCGATTGGGCAGCGCGCCAGGCTGCGATCGCGTCGCAGCTTTATGCCGCCGGCTTAACCGGCGTGACGGTGAAGGTGATCGGCCACGACGCGTACCTTGATGGCACGGTCAAGAGCGATGCGCAGAAGCAGCAGGCAGTGACGATCACCCAGAGCGCGTCGCCGGTGCACGTGCGGGGCAATATCATCAGAGTCCTGCCCGGAAACATGTTCGGATTCTGACCTGCGGTCTCTGACGATGCCGCCGGGCGTGATTAATCCTGCGCCGCGTGTTAGTATTGACACGGTGCGTGCCGCACGCTTATATGGCGGAAAGAGCGGAGCAAGGACGCTCCCACCAGGAGGAATTTATTTCCATGGCTGATGCAGCACCGACGACACCTAAGGAAATCTTTGCGGCGATGCCCGGTCGCTTCAACAAGGACGCGGCGAAGGGTTTGACTGCGACGTACCAGTTCGACCTCTCGGGCGATAACGGCGGCAAGTGGCACGTAGTCATCGCCGACCAAACGTGCACGGTCAAAGAAGGACCGGCCGCTTCGCCGAGCATCACGATTTCGATGACGGCGCAGGACTATGTTGACATGACGAGCGGCAAGCTCAACGGGCAGGTCGCCTTCATGAGCGGCAAACTGCGAGTCGCAGGCGACATGGGCCTCGCGCTCCGCATGCAGAGTTTGTTTGCCTAAACCACCAATCCCAGATCCGAATGAATTGAACGCCGGCCGGAGCCAAAACCAGGCCCGGCCGGCGGAAAATCCGCCTGCAAAGTATCCCGCATAAAATCATCCCAAGCCGAAACGCGCCGATAAAACTCAGATTCGGTACGCAGTCGATAGACAATCTTATCCACTGATTAACGACCCCAGGCTGCCGCGAGCGCGAGCGCCGATTAGTGTCAGTACATCAATTTCGGAAACTAAAATCCTGTTTCTTAAACGTTCCCAAGCAAGGAGGACAAATCCACGTCACAAGAAGAAAGAACACAAATGAGTTCCGCGGAGTTTGAGGGCGACCTCGACAAGGAAAGCGGAGAATCGACCGAGAACGGCCAGGACAACGAATCGCTGACCTCAAAACTGTCGAAGGAGCTCAGCAACTGGCGGCGCAATCGCACCTCGTCGCAGCCACGGCATTCTGACGGACCGGGTCAGAACTTTCAGTCAGAGCCGGCTCGCACGATCAAGGTCCGCGGTCACGAGACTTTGGTCGTTCGCAAACCGAAGCTGGCCGGCAAGCCCCCCACCAATATGAATCACACACCAAATAATCAGTAGTCAGTTTTTCACTTGTCCGCGGATGTGTGGTGGGGCGTGCGCAGGGGTCAGGAGCGGAAGATTTCGACAGGCATCTCTCGCGACGCTTGCCGGGCCGGATAGACGGTCGCGAGCAGGCACAGAAGCATCGAGGCGAGCGCGACGGCGGCGAAGTTCCACGGATCGACGGCGATCGGCAGCGTCGAGATGCCGTAAATTTCACGCGGGATGTGAATGAACTGGTAACGCGCCAGCGCGAAGCATCCGGTGGCGCCGAGGATCAATCCGGCCGCGGTTCCAGCCGCGCCGACGATCAATCCCTTCATCACGAAAATCAGGCGCACGTCGCGCCGCGTCGCACCCATCGCGATCAGCACGGCGATGTCCTTGCGCTTCTCCATCACGACCATGATCAGCGTCGCGACCAGGTTGAACGCCGCGACCCCGATGAGCATCACGAGCACGAGTGCATAGACGCGCTTGAGCAGTTCGAAGCCGGCGGCGGCAGATTCGTTAAACTCGATCCAGTTGCGCACCCGGTACGGGCTCGCAAACAGTTTGCGCATCGCGTCGGTCACTGCGTCGGTCTGGTCGAGATTGGTCAGATGGATATCGATGCCGTCCACTCGTCCGGTGCGGCCGAAGAAATCCTGGGCGTGCACGAGATCCATGAAGACCATGTTGCTATCGACGAAGTTCATTCCGGAGTCGAAGATCGCGCCGATCGCGAATTGACCGCTCTTGGTTGAGAGCGATCCATCGGGCGAAATAATCGGCGCAACCATCCGAACCGCGTCGCCGGGTTTGGCCTTGAGTTTTTTCGCAAGGCTGACTCCGATGGCGAGGCCACCTGCCGTAGCCGCGGGCTGCGCGCCGCTGCCTGGGATCGCGTAGCTTCGCGAGAGATCGTCGAGACCGCCGGCGGTCATGTAGCGGCCCCATTGCGCGCGCACGACGGGATTGTTCGGCTCGACGCCGCGCACGATGACGCCGCCGATTCCGCGTCCCGAACTCAGCATCGCCTGGCCCACGATGTACGCGTCGGAGCCGTTGACGCCTGCCACGCCGGCGACCTTCTTCTCGATGTCGGCGTAGTTGTCGATCGATCCTTGCGAATTGAGTATCTGGACCTGCGGGCTGAGGCTGAGCACGCGTTCTTTGAGGCTTTGCTCGAAGCCGCCCATCACGGAGAGTGTCACGGTGAGCGCGGCGACGCCGATCATCACGCCGACCGCGGTAAAGATGGTCGTGATCGAGATGAAGGCGTCTTTGCGGCGGGCGCGCAGATAGCGGAGCGCAATTTTGAGTTCGTATCGCACGACGGACTGCGCAACGAGCTCAGAATATCACGTTTTCGTTTTTCAGCTGCTCGATCTCATCGGCGCTGAGCGAGAGCATCTCGCGAAAGACTTCGTCGTTGTCCTGGCCGAGAATCGGCGCGGCCGAGCGAAGCGTGCCGGGGGTGCGGCTCATGCGATGCTCGAGTCCCTCGTACGGCGACGGGCCCATCTCCTTGTGCTCGAGCCAATGCCAGAAGCCGAACGCCTCGAGGTTGTCGTCCTGATGGATATCGACGCAGTTCTCGACCGGATAGGCGGCAACTCCGGCGGCCTGCAACTTCGCGGTGAGTTCCTGCGCGTTGTGGATGCGCGTGAGCGAGCCGACGAACTCATCGATTGCCGCGGCGTTCTCGATGCGCGCAGGCGCATTCGCAAAGCGCCGGTCGGTGGAATCGGCGGCGAGCGCGGTGAGCATCGCACGCCATTGTTCGTCGCCCGCGACGGCGATCGCGATCCATCGCTCGTTGCCGTCCTCGTCGGCGCATCGATAGGCGCCGTGCGGAGCGTAACGCGCCGACGCGTTGCCGCGCGGGCCAAGCACCCGTCCGGTTGCGAAGTAATCGATCAGCGCAGGCGCGAGATTCTGCATCGCGGCCTCGTACTGCGACATGTCGATATACTGGCCCTGGCCGGTGCGGCGGCGATAGTCGAGCGCGGCGAGAAGCGTGAAGGTGGAAAAGCGCGGCGCGATGAAATCCGTGTAGGCGCCGTACGGCGGCGTGCATGAGCCTGGCCCGTAACCGGAGATGTAGTAGAAGCCCGACAGCGCGGACATCAGTTGGCCGAAGCCGGGGTAAAGCGCGTTGGGTCCCGTCTGCCCCTGCATGCAGGTCGAGAGCATGATCAGGTCGGGGCGCAGCTCACGCAGATTTTCGTAATCGAGTCCCCAGTTGCGCATCGCCTTGGGCGTGAAACTCTCGACGATGATGTCGGCCCACGGCACCATGCGCTTGGCGATCTCGCGCGCTTTGGGCTTGCTCAAGTCGAGCGTGATTCCCTTTTTCGAGGTGTTGAAGCTGGCGAAAAACTGACTGCGGTTGATCCCGGGCATCGCATCTTTCCACGGCGGACCGATTCGCAGCACGTCGGGGCGCGCGGCGGACTCGACCCGAATCACGTCGGCGCCGTTGTCGGCGAAATACTTGGTCGTGACCGGACCGACGCCGACCCAGGCGAAGTCGAGGACGTGAACTCCTTCCAATGCGAAACGGCTCATCTCGAATTTCTCCTGCCTAAATCGAGCCGGCGGCTCGCAGTTTGTTCAATCGCTCGGGCGCAATCCCGAGAAGCCCGCGGTAAATCTCGTCGCTATGCTCGCCGATTCGCGGCGCGCGAGTGGTCGATCCGATCGGGGTCGCGGTCAGTTTCGCGAATGGTCCCGGAAATGTCAGCGTGCGGCCGATGCTGTCGTGCGGCACCGCAGTCCAGAAGTCGCGCGCTTTGAGCTGCTCGTCGGCTGCGATGTCGGCGGCCGTCGCGACCGGCGCGAGAAAGATGCGGCGCTTGAGTCCCTGCGCGTAGATTTCGCGCTTGGTCATCGTGAGCATGAAGCGCTGGATCGTGGCTTCGAGTTCTTCGGTCTCCTTGTGGTCCTGCTCGGTCATATCCATGAAGAGGCCCGGCACCCACGAAATCCAATCCTTGGTCCGCATCCAGTCCGACCCCAATCCGTTCTCCCGCATCCACTCGATCAGCGCCTTGGTCGAATTGCCGAACGTCATGCCGCCGGCGATCAGGGTCGAGATGTGCCCGTCCTTGCATTGGTACACCATCTTGCGCCGTGCGTCGGCCGAGCCGACGAAACCCCCGGTGCGCGTCAGATAGCTGCCGTGCAGGAACGGCATCGCCTGTTCGTTCATCAGCGTCCACACGATGCAGGCCTGCATGTTGACGACGATTCGCTGGCCGAGCCCGTCGATTCGGCGCGGGTAGTGCGCGAGCATCATAGCCACCGCGGCCTCGCCGCCCGCGTGCAATCCGGCTTGCGGCAGACTCATTTGGAGTGGAGGCTTTCCCTCCTCGCCCATCAGGTACATCTGGCCGCCGGCCGCCCACGAGATGATGTCGGCCCAGGCGTAGTCTTTGCCCGGACCCGTATCGCCGAACGGCGTGATCGACGCATAGATGAGGCGCGGATTTCTCTTGGCGAGCGTGTCGTAGCCGAGACCGATTGAATCGAGATAGCCGAGCGGGTGCGACTCGACGAGAAAATCGGATTGCGCCGCAAGATCGGCGACCAGTGCGCGCCCGTCGTCAGTGGCGAGGTTGGCGGTCACGGATTTTTTCCCCGCGTGATAGGCGATCGAATAGAGGCAGTGGTCGGGGTCGGCGATATCTTCGAGATAGGGCGGGATGCGCCGCGTCGAGCATCCATCGGGCGGTTCGACCTTGATAACTTCGGCGCCGAGATCGGCGAACATCTTGCCGCACAACGCGCCCTTCTCGTCGGTCAAATCGAGCAGTCGCAATCCTTTGAGCAACCTTGATGGCATCGGTGAATTAAACCTCGCGAAAGCGCCGGCGCGCCCGCAAATCCCGTTTCGCAACTCCGCCCGCGCGTCAATCTTGGAAGTTTATATCCTACCGCGCCAAAGATGTAACGGCGCCCCCCTAAAACCAGCGCGCGTAAGCTGTAAAATCTGATTCAGATGGAGGGGCAGGGGGGCGCAAAGGGGAATTACCCATATTGACACAATACCCCCATTGGGACATCGTTGCTTTTGACATATCTCCCATTTGGCTGCGTCTCATCTAATGGAGACGATATTAGGGGAACCCATATGACCAGGACGACCGGCACGGCGACCATATTGAACAAAAGCTTTAAGCGGGTCGGCGACGCCACACTGGATGAGCGAAAGCGAATCTCTTTGACCAGAGCCTTGGAATCCTTGAAGGAAATTTTGGGCAACGAAAACGATTTGGATGCTGCCGTTCGATTTGGGATCTACGTAAACGACGCCGGCCAGCTATTGCTGACGCCGGAGGTTTCAGTGCCGATGCATGAAGCGTGGCTCTACCAACGAAAAAACCCGCAAGCGCTGAAAAAAGTCGTCAAGGGATTGGAAGAGGCTCGCGAGGGCAAATTTATAGACTTGGGATCGTTCGAGAAATACGCGGATGACGATATTGACTAGAGGAGCGATCCGGTGCGGAAGTTCAAGTTGCTTTTCACGCCGGAACCACAAGGATCACTGGTAGCTCTAACCAAAGACCCAGGTGCGGCAAAAAGACTCCGCGCTGTTCGCAAGACGCTCGGGCTTTTGGAAAGCAATCCCCGTCATCCGAGTTTGCGGACACATGGATACTCGAAGCTTTTTGGTCCACAAGGCCAGAAGGTCTTCGAGGCATACGCTGAAAACAAGACGCCGGCCGCATTTCGCGTATTTTGGTACTACGGTCCTGAAACCGCCCAAATGACAATTGTGGCGATTACACCGCACCCCTAACGACGCTTCCAGAGTCTGACCTGGAGACACAAGAAGGCCCCCGCGGGGGCCTTCTTGCGTCTCTCACTGATGTACTTTTACTCCGGCCAACTGACGCAGTTTTAGTCCGGCGTTGACAGGCGGGTCGTGAACGCACGATTATTTCTTGGACAGGTTGTTAATCACGACCACCAGCAGGACCACCACCAGTACGCCGATCACCGGCCAAATCCACATCCCTCCGCCCATCCATCCGCCCATCCATCCGTCTGTATGGTTCATCATAAAGCGCCTTTCGTTGCGCTGCGACCAGCGCACCACTGGGCAATCCAGACCGCGAGCGCAGGCAGTGTCATTTGAAGTAGCCGCCACAGGACCGCAGCAACCGTTCGTCGCGGGGCATCGTGGCGCTCAGCAATCATTTCTGTTCTTTTTGGGCATCCCCTGATTTTTCACCCATATCCTGCATCATCGGACACTGCGACATGGATTCCTTGCCTATCTGCATATGCTGCATCATGTGCTTCATCATCTTCTCCTCCATCTCCGCCTTTCGCGCATCCATAGCGATCCGCTGCTCCGCCATGTGGGTGACCACGGCGGCCATCAGGCCCATCTTCTTGTCCTCCGGCGCGCGGTTCATATTGGCGAGCTCCTCGGTGAGTTGAGCGTCTTGAGCCTTCGCGTCTTCCTTCATTTTCTGTTTCTGTTCCTTCATTTCCTGGCAGCGTTCCGTCATTTTGGCCTCCGTCATGTTTTTCCCCTCCGCAGGCTCGGCGGATCGCGCTTGGACTGGAAACCAGATGGCCAGGGCCAAGGCCAATGCGAGGCTTGAACGGATGACGAGGTTCGTATTCGTTTGGTTTTTCATGTTCTGTTGCTTTCCTTTCGTTTTTCGTTTTTGTTCGCTGTTGGCGTACGGCTGACAGCGTGTTTAAGAAATCGGTTTCACCCCGAATCTGCACGGGTGTCAACACTCATATTGCGCCGGCGGCAGCGGACTTCGCTATGGGTATAACCCTGCCGTGTATTATGAATGGACACCATCTTGCTTTTCCACCCTTGAGACCCCCCTTTGCGGCCCAGTGCAACGGCAGCGGGGTCTTTGCCATCGTCTGGCTTCTCCGGCTTGCACCCTCACCTCTGTCAAGGCAACGGTTTTCTAAACTGAACTACTACTGGGCAAAGAGAGGCGAACGGCGGGCTATTGGTGCTGGCGGGCGTGGCGCGCGGCGCCGATCGCGGTTGCGAAATCGGCGTGCTCGGGAATCACGAAGCGCCGGCCGAACGGAAACGTGAGCCGCTTCATCTCCTGCATGAAGCGGAACAGGCGCGTCAACTTGCCGGTCAGCACGATATTTTCCTGGTCACAGGCGCGCGCGCTGGCCAGTGCGAGCACGCCGATCGATTCGACGATCATGTTCATGATCGCCAGCGCCTTGTCCTCGGGCGTCGCGTCGGCGCTTATCTTGCCGAAGTTCGCGGCGGTGGTGGACGGCGGCAGGTCGCCCATCGCGCCGCCGGCGATGTCGCGAACGCTGAGATCGATGCGCCGCAGGTCGCCCTTGCGCGCGAGTTTTTCAAGCCGCTCGATCGTCGAGACGCCGAGCATGTGCTTGGCCAGTCCGAGCAGCGTGCCTCCGCCGACCCCGGTGCCGCTGAAGTGCGCAATTTTGTCGCGCGTGACCGATACGATTGCGGTGCCGGTCCCAAGCGAGACCACCAGCGCGCTTTCCTTTCCGGCCAGCGACGTGCCGCCGATTCCGATTGCGGTGAACTCGTTGACCTTGACCACCGGCCTGCCCAGCAGGGAATCGGTGAGTACGCGAGAGCCCGCGCCGGTGGCGGCGACGCATTCGATGTCTTCGAGTTTGATGCCGAAGTCGGCGACCAGTTTTCCCAGCGCGCCGGCCGCCGCAGCGACCGGGTCGTTGGCCTCGATCGTTACGACGTGCAGGCCGCCATTTTCGAGGATGACGGCGTCGGTGGTCGAACCGCCGATATCGATGCCAACGATCATAGCCGGTGCCGGCTCCCTGTCCGGCCCGTCTTGAAGCTAGATCAGCCCAGCCAACCGCGCAACGCCGCCGCGCCCGGCGCGAGTCGTCGAGCGTCGGGAAAGGGTCCAAATCCCAAGATGCCCTTCTCGGCGCGCTCTTCTTTTCCGTCCCTCCGCCCGAAGCGCAGCACCCCCGCCTCTCTTCCCGATCCTCTCTCTTAATTCCCTCTCCCTGTATCGGGAGAGGGCAGGGTGAGGGACATCTGCGGCGCGAATGTCCGATGCGCCGCATGATCGCTCCCCTCCGTTATATTTGGATCCCGACCGAAGCGCAGCGACCCCGGATCTTTTTCCGCAGCTTCCTGATCGCGGAGACGCGGCGTCTCTGCGGACGCTGGCCATGACCCTTTTCGCTGGCCAAGTCCGCGCGCCGCCGGGTATGAGGTCACTCTTCTTGCGCTCCCAAGGACTGAAAATCCTTGTGTCGAGTGTTCGATTCACTCCCTGCCCATCAAAAAGCCCGCATTTTTACGAGATATAATGGAAGGGCCTCGGGCAAGCTCGGGCGGGGCCGGAGCCGAATGAGATCAAATGAGATCAAACGGATCTCGACCGATTTCGACCGATATCGGCGACTGTGGACAGATTGTTGAGGAAATTGTTGAGGAATCTCGTGCCTCCCAATTGAAAGCACCACCTACCGCGCGCATCCTCGAAATAAGGGGCAGCGAAAAAGCGCCTGCCGGGGAAAAAAGGGAGCACAAATGAGCGACGAAATCGACCTTACGAAAAGAATGGGATTCTCTGAAGAGCTGTTGAAGGACTGCGGATCGGGAAGCCCTCCCGACTACCAGCGGTGGCTGCAAGAAAAACGCAGGACGCAGGTAGCGCCCGGTGAGTTTTGGTTCTATGTAAACCACGCGGATTCCCCAGACGCGACTGCGGATGCCATCAAGCAACAAATCGGTGAGATATATAAGACGCTGATCGTTCGCGTGTATAGTCGGTACTGAAAGGCCGAGATCGCGGTCAGAGGAGAGTTGACCTTGCCTTCCAAACGAACCCAGCCCACGGAGACACCGCCTAATCTGCCGCCCGAGAGAGCTTACGCAGTTCTGAAAGCTCAACTGGAAAAGCTGCAACTCCTGAAGGGCCGCAACTATCAAGAGGCTAAGGCGGCGGAGGCTGAATGGTTCCAACTGACCGGGAAACTCGTACTTCGGTCTTTTGGCAGCGAGAGCACGAACTACAGCAATTTTCGGAGAGGACTCTCAGCAGGTGAGCATTTCGCGATTATGGACGGAGTTGTACCTCATGGTCGGTATCAACGGAATTTTGAAGCTCGGCAACAGGCTTACGAAGCTGCCCTGAAGAGCTGCATCGGAGAGCTTGAGCTAGACTTGCCTGATACTGGAATTAAAGGAGTGTACGAACCGGGAGAACAGTACGAATATTATCGTGACGTGGCTACCTGCCTGAAGCTCGCACAGAAAGAGATTTTCATTATCGATCCGTATCTAAGCGCCGAAATATTTGACGTTTATGCTGGTGCCATCCCGCGTACTGTACGCTTCCGTCTTCTGAGTGCGAGCATACCTGCAGACGTTAAGATCTTGGCCCATAAGTATGCTTCTGGTGGTAACCTCGGATTTCGCAGCAGTGCTTCGATTCATGACCGTGTTCTGTTCGCTGACGACCGCGTGTGGGTGTCGGGGCAATCTCTCAAGGACGCAGCGCGAAGCAAGCCAACATACATCGTGGAGCTCGATGAGCCTTCAATGCGCAAAATGTATGAGCCAATTTGGAACTCGGCATCGAGCGTAATCTGATCAAAGGAACTCCGCGCCACAACGCAGCCTATTAGGAGGTGTCTCTGAAAATGAAGGCCCATATGTATAATCACCCCAAGATTAAGAATTGGCCGCCAGCTACCGGCGGTTCATACGGTCCGGGAGATGTTTTTCCTTCGCCTGGGGAAGGCAAGCTGCACAACGTCACGTTCGTTGATGCCTCCCGGCAAACCGGGTCTGAGCACCTACGAGTTGTGGTTGAATTTCGGGGGAGGCTTTCCAGCGGAGGGGTGTTTGCAGCCGACCCAGAAGACCATCGGGCGCTCCCCGTGCTATTCGATGAGTTGAAGAACCAGATCGGCAAAGAGATGGAAGACATTACCAATATGGAGTTTGATCTCTCACCCGCCACGCTGGCGCGCTCGCGCTTGTGGGCTGGTTTCTGATGCTGCCGCCAATCAATGAACGGAGGGGGGATCGTGGAAAGTGAACAGTTAATCTTGATTTGGGACAAGTACGAGCAAATCGCAATGCACTTCAACGGGCTGCTGATCCATTTGAGAACGCAAGCCTTGGGAGCGGTCGCCACGATTGTCACTGCGGCGGGTTTCTTACTTACCCGATCACCCGAGCCGCTGAAGCATCAATGGTGGGCAGTATGTGCGGTGTCCGTCTTGCTGTTTTTTGCGTGGTGTACGCTCTGGATGATCGACGTTTGCTATTACAGCAGATTGCTTCTCGGCGCAGTGAACGCCTTAGTCAAGATTGAGAAACAGAGCGGCGGGCTGCTCGATCTAAGCACGCAAGTGCAGAAACTCTTCGGCGTCCCGAGGGAAGACGCGACGCGATTGAACTGGCAAATCTACGCGTTCTATATGCCCGTCGGGCTCTTTCTGGTGTGTGTGATAGGGGTCTCGTTGTGCCAAGCTCTTCACTCTGGGTAGGGGTCGCCGGGCAAGAGTGACCGCGGCCGCCCTCTCGCGCGTCATCTCCACCTAATCGCGCCGCAATCGGGTAGGACAAAGGATTCTCCCTCCTATGCTCCCGGATTAGCCGCGCAAATGGACTGATCGCCACCATTCACCGCGAACTGCCCAGCGGCTTGTGCTCGACCATCCCCCTTAACCTGTTCTAACAGAGCCCGTTCGACGGAGTTTACCCTGAGCCTAGTCGAAGGGCTCAGGGTAAACTCCGCCCGCATCCCGCGGCGGTGCCGATTCTCTTTTCACTTTCCCCTTTTCACCGGGTGCAGGCGTCACCCCTGGCCGCGCGCGACAACGGAGCGCGGCCTTAACACTGCGTTGCCGTCGCCACGGCCAGGGGCCGCAGCCCCTGCCGCGTGGGTTTTTTCACTGGCCAGCCGTGCCAACGGCCGCAGGTGATTCTTCCTTCATGCCGCCGCCAACGACGCGCCCGCCGGGTCCCCCGCCGCCGCCTTAGCCGGACTCGCCGACTGTGCTAGGTTTCAAAAATGGCACGGCGCA